>CAZHCO010000115.1:0-49979 GCA_964530965.1 uncultured Aestuariivirga sp.
AGTTTGCAGAAAATCCACCTGATTTCATAAAATTTCAATTCGCTAAAACATTGATTTCATTGAAGCTGAAATTTTGGCGGCTCGGCTTTAATCATAATTTTATCCGTTCTCTGACGTTTTCACACAGCCTCGACCCAAAGCCGCCATTGATTGAGTACAGCAAGTTCGACACCTATTGGAAAAACAGAGTGCATATGCATAACTTGCCTAATTGATTTGTTCGCAAGTCCTTTGGGGGTTCATTGCATGCGTTCGTCCGGGCACGACGATCGACTAGTCTGCTTGTCGGAGTTATCCAGATGACAGGTGAGGCGCTTTATTGCGATCCGGAGTTCGCTCAGCTCTACGATTGGGACAATCCCTGGCCGGAAGATTTCGAATTCTTTGCCAGTCTCGCCGCGGGAGCCAAACGTGTGCTTGACCTCGGCTGTGGCACCGGAATCTTTTCGGCCGAACTGGCAGCGCGCGGGCATGAGGTGACCGGCGCTGATCCTGCGGAAGCCATGTTACAAATCTCTCGCCATCGGCATGGCGGCGGCATGGTGCGCTGGATTGAAGCCGATGCCCGTAGCCTTGATCTCGGCGAGAGTTTCGACATGGTATTGATGACCGGGCATGCCTTCCAGACACTCCTGAGCCGCGATGATCGCAGTGCGTTGATCGGCACGATAGCGCGCCACCTCACCCAAGGCGGCTGCTTCTTCTTTGACAGTCGAAACCCTGAAGTGCGCGAGTGGGAACAGTGGGGCCCTGAAGCCAGCCGTGCAGTGCTGCCACATCCCCAATTCGGGAGTATTGAGCGTTGGAATGATGCTAATTGCAACCCGCTCACCGGTATCGTGACCTACGACACATTTTACCGGTTCGAGAGCGGGCGGTTGCTTTCGGCCAGTTCACAGATTGCATTTGCCTCTCGGACCGAGATTAGAGAACTGATCGCGGCAGCGGGGCTGACCGTTGACCGCTGGATTGGCGATTGTAAGGACGGGGAGTTTTCGACCGAAAGCCCCGAGATCATCCCTCTCGGCTCGCGCAAAGCCTAACGCTGGAAGGTTTGCCAAGTCCCGCGGGCCAAAGCTGGCATCCAAGCCCATCCATCCAACCCTTCTTGCATTCGACACAGGTCCAAGTCATAAGGCCATCCGATTTCAATTCGGAGACTCCCCATGACCGCCATTCTCGACATTACCGCCCGCGAAATTCTGGATAGCCGCGGCAATCCGACCGTTGAGGTGGACGTGATCCTTGAGGATGGCTCCTTTGGTCGCGCTGCCGTTCCCTCAGGCGCTTCAACCGGTGCCCATGAGGCCATGGAACTCCGCGACGGCGACAAGAAACGTTATGGGGGCAAGGGTGTGACCAAGGCCGTGGCCGCCGTGAACGGCGAAATTTTCGACACTCTCATCGACATGGACGGAGAAGACCAGATTGCCGTTGACCGCGCCATGATTGCCCTTGATGGCACGCCCAATAAATCCCGCCTCGGCGCCAATGCCATTCTCGGCGTGTCTCTTGCCACGGCAAAGGCCGCCGCTGAAGCCTGCGGCCAGCCGCTCTATCGCTATGTCGGCGGCGCATCGGCGCGCACGTTGCCAGTGCCCATGATGAACATCATCAACGGCGGCGCCCACGCCGACAACCCCATCGATTTTCAGGAATTCATGATTCTCCCCGTGGGCGCTCCTTCCTTCAGGGAAGCGCTGCGCATGGGGGCAGAAGTGTTCCACACCTTGAAGGCGTCTCTCAAGAAAGCCGGCCACAACACCAACGTGGGCGATGAAGGCGGCTTCGCGCCAAATCTTCCTTCTGCTGAAGCCGCTCTGGAGTTTGCGTTCAAAGCCATTGAGCAGGCAGGTTACAAGCCGGGCAATGAAATCTATTTGGGCCTCGATTGCGCCGCCACCGAATTCTTCAAGAACGGCGTTTACGATTACGAAGGTGAGGGCAAGAAACGCTCCATCGCCGAGCAAGCCAAATACCTCGCCAAGCTCGCCAAGGATTTTCCGATCATCTCCATCGAAGACGGCATGTCGGAAGATGATTGGGATGGCTGGAAGCAGATCACCGATTTGATCGGCAAAACCCACCAGCTCGTGGGTGATGATCTTTTCGTCACCAACACCACGCGTTTGAAGCGCGGCATCACCGAACACATCGCCAATTCGATTCTCGTCAAGGTTAACCAGATCGGCTCTCTAACCGAAACGCTGGAAGCCGTCGAAATGGCCCACAAGGCGGGCTACACTGCCGTGATGTCCCATCGCTCCGGCGAAACCGAGGATTCAACCATTGCCGACCTTGCTGTTGCCACAAACTGCGGTCAGATCAAGACGGGTTCGCTGGCGCGGTCTGATCGTTTGGCGAAGTATAACCAGTTGCTGCGTATCGAAGAAGAACTAGGAACACAGGCGCAATATGCCGGGGCAACCATCCTCAAATCCTAAGCCGACGCGATTTACCAATGCCCATATGGTGGCCACGAGTTTCGCGGCCATCGCGGGCGTTGCCATTGCTGCATATCAAACCCTGTTGCCAGGTGCTGCACCCCCGCAACCGCCCGTGCAGGTGACACTTGCGGTGGAATCACCTGCAGCGAAAGCGGAAGTTCCCGTGGAAAAGGGTGACGCAGTTCAGTCGGGTCCTTTCGATATAGGGCAGGGCGCGCAGTTTTCAGCGGCCCTCAAGGACGGTGCCGAGCAACGCTATCGTCTGGCCGAACTCTTTGACGGCAAATCCGAAACCTCACTCAGTATTGCAGCGCCCGACCGCGAACTGAATGTGCTGGTGAGTTTTGCTGAAGACACAGCCCAGCCCGTGAACCTGATTGAGTACATACCGCCGTCAGATAACTCCGTTGCGGCAGCAACGCAGTTGGACGTTATGGTTCTGCCGGAAGGTCAAATGGATACAACTGGCAGGCCCATCCAAAGCTTCACCCTACAGACAACGCCCGGCAAGCAATCGTTTGCGCTTCCTGATCACGCCATGGGTAAAGGCGTCTGGCTCCGCATCGCAGGCCCCGCCAATGCCGAAAGCATTGCCATCGGCGATTTCAGGATATTGAAGTAAGTTGGTTCAGTGAACGGCCTCAGCCACATCGTGCAAAGTGGTTTTTGCCAAAGAGCATGATAGGGCACTTTCGGCCGCACGCAGCGGTGCCCCCAGAATTTTTCCCATCTGGCAGGCGACCGGACAATGAGAATTTGGATCCGTCTTATGCATGCGGAACACGGTTTCGTCTTCCACTGCCTGATAGATATCGGCGAGCGTAATGCCATCCGCGCTTCTTTCGAGCTCAAACCCGCCGGAACGGCCAGCCGTAGCGCGCACAAGTTTTGCTTTTTCCAGTTCCGCCATAAGCCTGCGGATCACCACAGGGTTGGTGTCCACGCTCGTGGCAATAGCCGACGAGCACACCGGGCCTTTGTTGGCATGGCGGGCAAGCACGCTTAAAGCGTGAATGGCGACTATGAATCGGCTGCTCGATAACATCTGTAATAACCTTTGCCCTTACATCGTATCCTTTAGGCCAAAAAGCAAGCCCGCAAACCGAGGCCCGTTTACCAAACCTTAAGCGACTCCCCCGAAATCTGCTGTCCCATGCGCATATCCAAATTTGACAGTGTTGTCACCTGTGCCTCCCTGGCCTTGCTGGGGTTCTTTGCCTGGCATGCCTGGGAAGGCCCCCGTGGCTTCCGCTTCAATGAAAAGTTGAAAAGCCAGTCTGCGCAACTGACCGACGATCTTGCGGCAATCCAGAAACGAAGGACCACCTTCGAAGGCCGTGTAGCACTTCTCAGGCCGGAATTCGTCGATCCCGACATGCTGGATGAAATGGCCCGCCAAACCCTCGAAGTGGCAAGACCAAACGAGCTGATCGTCCTCGATTCACCATAATTTCCCAATGAATTCTAGGACGTAAACCGAAATTCGGTTAACATCAATATTAGCAAGCCATCTCAACCGCTTAATGCTATGGAAGTAGTTAAAAAACATTGCGGGAGGAGTTAATGGTGGTGAAATCTGCCTATATTGCGCGTAAAGGCACCAAGGCCGAGAAAGCCGACAAATCAGCTCTCAAAAACAGTGGCTTTTCATCCGAGGAAGAACTCCGCGCCTACAAAGACATGCTGCTCATTCGCCGCTTCGAGGAAAAAGCAGGCCAGCTCTACGGCATGGGCCTGATCGGCGGCTTCTGCCACCTGTACATCGGCCAGGAAGCCGTGGTCATCGGCATGCAAATGGCCGTGAAAGACGGCGACCAGCTCATTACCTCCTACCGCGACCATGGCCACATGCTGGCCGCCGGCATGGACCCCAAGGGTGTCATGGCCGAACTCACCGGCCGCCGTGACGGCTACTCCCACGGCAAGGGCGGCTCCATGCACATGTTCAGCCGGGAGAAACAATTCTTTGGGGGCCACGGCATCGTGGGCGCCCAGGTGCCGTTGGGGGCAGGGCTGGCCTTTGCTAACAAGTATCGCGGCAATGACCATGTGGCGCTCACCTATTACGGCGACGGCGCCGCCAACCAAGGTCAGGTCTATGAGACCTTTAACATCGCCAGCGTCTGGAAACTCCCTGTCATCTTCGTAATCGAAAACAACCGTTACGCCATGGGAACCGCAGCCCCGCGCTCCACCGCAAAATCCGATCATCTCGGTGCCCGCGGCGAAGCCTTCGACATTCCCTCTGAGCAGGTGGACGGAATGGATGTCCGCGCCGTAAAAGAGGTGGGCGACCGCGCCGTTGAGCATTGCCGTTCCGGCGAGGGTCCCTACATTCTCGAAATGATGACTTACCGTTATCGTGGCCACTCCATGTCAGACCCCGCCAAATACCGTGCCAAGGAAGAAGTGCAGAAAATGCGCGAGGAGCGGGATCCCATTGAGCAGGTCAAGGCCCGCATCCTGAAAGCAGGCATGGCCAGCGAGGACGACTTGAAAAAGGTCGACGCCGATATCCGCGTCGTCGTGACCGAGGCCGCTGATTTCGCCACTAGCAATCCAGAGCCCGATGTCTCGGAACTCTACACCGACATTTACAAAAGCGCGTAAGGACGGACACCTGCCATGCCAAACATTCTGATGCCCGCCCTGTCACCCACCATGGAAGAAGGCAAACTTTCGAAATGGTTGAAAAAAGTTGGCGACAATATCAAGTCCGGTGACGTGCTGGCCGAGATCGAAACCGACAAGGCCACCATGGAAGTGGAATCCGTCGATGAGGGACCGCTGACAGCAATTTTGGTTGCCGAGGGCACCGAGAATGTGAAGGTCAACACGCCCATTGCGGTGATCGGCCAAGCCGATGCAGCGCCCGCGCCAAAGGCCGCGGAAGTTCAAACACCTGCAGCCACAGTGGCAGCACCTGCCGTTGTAAGTGCGCCTGCTCCAGATACGGAAATTCCCGAAGGCACCGAAATGGTGACGATGACCGTGCGTGAAGCCATCCGTTCAGCCATGTCCGAAGAAATGCGCCGTGATGCCGACGTGTTCCTCATGGGCGAAGAAGTCGGCGAATACCAGGGCGCTTATAAAATCAGCCAGGGCATGCTGGAGGAATTCGGACCGCAACGCGTGATCGACACGCCTATCACTGAACACGGCTTTACGGGCATTGCCACAGGTGCCGCCTTCGCAGGCCTCAAACCCATCGTTGAATTCATGACCTTCAACTTCGCCATGCAGGCCATTGACCACATCATCAACTCCGCCGCCAAAACCCTTTACATGTCCGGCGGCCAAATGGGCTGCCCCATCGTGTTCCGCGGTCCCAACGGCGCGGCGGCCCGCGTGGGCGCCCAGCATTCGCAGGATTACGCCGCATGGTACTCCCAAATCCCGGGCCTCAAGGTCGTCATGCCTTACTCGGCAGCCGACGCCAAAGGCCTGATGAAATCCGCCATCCGCGATCCAAATCCCGTGATCTTTTTGGAAAACGAAATTCTCTACGGCAAGAGTTTCGAAGTGCCGAAACTGGATGACTGGATCGTGCCCATCGGCAAGGCCCGTATCGTCCGCGCCGGCAAACATGTCACCATCGTCTCTTTCGGCATCGGCATGACCTACTCACTCACCGCCGCCGACAAGCTCGCCGCCGAAGGTATCGAGGCGGAAGTCATCGACCTTCGCACCATCCGTCCCATGGATCTGGATACCGTCATTGAGAGTGTCAAAAAAACCAACCGCTGCGTGGCGGTGGAGGAAGGTTATCCGCAATTCTCCGTCACCTCTGAAATCGCCGCCCAGGTGATGACTCACGCCTTCGATTATCTCGATGCGCCCGTGGCCCGCGTCGCCGGCAAGGATGTGCCCATGCCCTATGCCGCCAATCTTGAAAAACTCGCGCTCCCCAACGCAGACGAAGTGGTGGCCGCTGTAAAAGGAGTTCTCTATGCCTAAAGATTCCTTACTGGCGAACGAACTTGATGTTCCAATTGAAGCATTGGGTAATCCAAATGCTGGTGAAGTCTTAAGGGCTTGGTCTGTCGATGGAGGCCTATCAGTAAGCTTGAACCCGGTCGCTTTTGCAGACTCCGGTGTGTGGGGAATTCTGCTGGTAGATGTCGCAAGACACGTTTCTCGTGCACTTTCAAATGAAGGCAAGGGCAGCGTTCCCGAGATCATGAATTCAATTCTGAACACCTTTGAACGTGAACTCGCTAGACCAACTGATATGGGTACCACTCAAAAGGTTCACCAAAATTGACCTTGATATTCAAAACACGATTTTTTGTTACTGGAGTTCTCTATGTCTGACCATGATCATCACCACCATCACGATCACAGCCACGATACGCACCCGCATCAACTGCAGCCGCCCCATGAAGTCTTCCATGACGAGAAGGCGGGCGAACTGGTGCGCGCCTGGATTACCCAAGGGCATTTGAGCTTGTCGTTGAATGCCATGGCCTTCGGCAAGGCCGATATCTGGGGCCACGTATTGGCGGGTATGGCAGAGCAGGTGGCCGCCTCCTGCGCCGAAATGGGCCACGGCACCACCGCCGGCAACCTTGAAGAAATCCGCAGGAACCTGACCGCAGATCTGGCCAAGGCCGCCGCAAAACATTCGCCGCTTTCCGTCAAGTCATAGAGAGAGTACCGGACCATGCCTGTCAACATTCTGATGCCCGCTCTGTCTCCCACCATGGAGAAGGGCAAGCTCGCAAAATGGCTCAAGAAAGAGGGCGACAAGGTAAAGTCCGGCGATGTGCTGGCCGAAATTGAAACCGACAAGGCTACCATGGAAGTGGAAGCCATTGACGAAGGCACGCTCGGCAAAATTCTGGTGGCTGAAGGCACCGATGATGTTCTGGTGAATGCCCCCATCGCAATCATTTTGGGCGAGGGCGAGAAGCTGGGTGATTTGCCAAAGGCTGCACCCGCACCTAAGCCAGCAACGGCCCCTGCCGCCGTTGCCGCCGCTCCAACTGCTTCCACCACTAGCGCACCACAGTCCAAGCCCGATGGTTCCCGCGTTTTCGCTTCCCCTCTTGCAAGGCGCGTGGCCAAGCAGAAGGGCCTAGACCTCTCAGCCCTCAAAGGTTCCGGTCCTCACGGTCGCGTCGTCCTGAAAGACGTGGAGAACGCAAAACCCGGCGCAAGCCCCGCCACCAAATCCATCGCAATGCCGCAAGGCATGTCTGATGAGGCGGTGCTCAAGCTCTTTGAAGTGGGCTCCTACGACCTCGTGCCCCATGATGGCATGCGCAAAACCATTGCCCGCCGCCTGACTGAATCAAAGCAGACCGTTCCCCATTTCTATGTGTCGGTTGATTGCGTGCTGGAAAATCTTCTCCCGCTGCGCGAACGCCTCAATCTGCAAGCCCCGAAAGACGCAGATGGCAAACCCGCATGGAAGGTCTCTGTCAATGATTTCATCATCAAGGCCATGGCAATGGCTCTCATGAAAGTGCCGGACGCCAACGTCTCGTGGACCGAAAATGCCATGGTGAAACACCACCACGCCGATGTGGGTGTTGCCGTATCCATCCCAGGCGGCCTGATCACGCCCGTTGTCCGCAAGGCCGAAACCAAGGGCCTCACCCAGATTTCCATGGAAATGAAGGATTATGCCGCCAGAGCCCGTGCGCGCAGATTAAAACCCGAAGAATATACCGGCGGCTCAACCTCCGTCTCCAATCTCGGCATGATGAACATCAAGAATTTCGCCGCAATCGTCAACCCGCCCCAGGCAACAATCCTGGCCATTGGAACGGGCGAACGCCGTGCCGTGGTACGCGGCAATGAGATAGTGATCGAGCACCAGATGTCAGTCACTCTGTCCACGGATCATCGCTGCGTAGACGGCGCCCTCGGCGCCGAACTCCTCAGCGCCTTCCGCATGTATCTCGAAGATCCCGGTTTGATGCTGGTGTGAGGCCATGAAATCCATTCTCGCATTTGGTGACTCGCTGACCTGGGGTTTTGTGGCCGGGCAGGATGCGCGGCATCCGTTTGATGACCGCTGGCCCAATGCACTGGCTGCGGGTCTAGGCAACAAGGCCCGCGTCATTGAAGAAGGACAGAACGGACGCACCACCGTTTTCGATGACGAGACCACTTTTGAAACACGCAATGGCTCTGTGGCCCTGCCGTTGCTGCTTGTCAGCCACCAGCCGCTTGATCTGGTGATCATTATGCTCGGCACCAACGACATCAAGTTTGCGGCCCGCTGCCGTGCCTTTGACGCCGCCATGGGGATGGAACGCCTGATCACAATCATCCAGAAATTCAGCTTCATGCCGAACTACAAGAACCCGCAAATTTTGATCATGTCACCGCCTTGCCTGGTGCCGACGGAAGATGAATGGTTCAATGAGTTGTGGGGACACGCCATTGCGGAGTCAAAATTGTTTGCCAAGCATTACTCCCGTGTTGCTCAAGAGATGAACGTGCATTTCTTTGATGCGGGCAGCGTGGCCGTCGCCGACACGACCGATGGCGGTCATCTGGATGCGGCGAATACAAAGGCCATTGGTGTTGCGTTGGTGCCGGTGGTGAAGAAGATTCTAAACATCTAGCTTCTGTCATCCCGACGAAAACCGGGACCCAGAGTAGATGCGGTAAAGATGGATCCCGGCTTTCGCCGGGATGACGGATTGAGTGAGGTAGTGAACATGGCCGACAACAACTTCGACGTTCTCATCATTGGCTCCGGCCCCGGTGGCTATGTCACCGCCATTCGCGCCGCCCAGCTCGGTTTCAAGACCGCAATTGTTGAACGCGAGCACCTCGGTGGCATTTGCCTGAATTGGGGCTGCATTCCCACCAAGGCGCTGCTGCGAACTGCTGAAATCTACCACTACATGAAACACGCCAAGGACTATGGCCTCTCAGCCGACAATGTCTCCTTCGATCCCGCCGCCGTGGTGCAGCGTTCGCGTGGCGTTTCAGGTCGCCTCAATGGCGGCGTAGGCGGTTTGCTCAAGAAGAACAAAGTGCAGGTGATCTGGGGTGAAGCAAAGATCACAAAACCCAGTGAAGTCGCCGTGACGAAATCAGCTAAACCCGCCATGCAGCCGCAGCACCCTGAGCCCAAGGGCGCTTTTGGTGCTGGCACCTATACGGCCAAACACATCATCATTGCCACGGGCGCAAGGCCGCGCGCGCTGCCGGGCCTCGAAGCGGATGGCAAACTGGTGTGGACCTATTTCGAAGCCATGGTGCCACCCAAAATGCCGAAGTCATTGCTCGTCGTGGGCTCCGGTGCCATCGGCATTGAGTTCGCCTCGTTCTATAACGCCATGGGCGTTGACGTGACCGTGGTTGAAATCATGGATCAGGTCATGCCGGTGGAAGACGTCGAGATCGCCAAGGTCGTCCAGAAGCAGTTGGAAAAGCAGGGCCTCAAGATCAAGCTGAGCGCAAAAGTCAGTGCATTGAAGAAATCCACCAACAGCGTCACCGCGACGATAGAGCAAGGCACCACAAAAACTGAACTCACCGTGGACCGCGTCATCTCCGCAGTGGGCGTTGTCGGCAACATTGAAAACCTTGGCCTTGAAACGCTCGGTGTGAAGACAGATAATGGCTGCATCATAATTGATGGCTTCGGCCGCACCAATGTGGCCGGCGTCTACGCCATCGGCGACGTTGCTGGCCCGCCCATGCTCGCCCACAAGGCTGAACATGAAGGCGTGATCTGCGTAGAGAAGATCAAGGGCCTTGATGCCCACCCCATGAAGAAGGAACACATTCCGGGCTGCACCTATTGCCACCCGCAGGTAGCTTCTGTGGGTCTCACCGAAGCAAAAGCCAAGGCCGCTGGATTTGAACTTAAGGTTGGCCGTTTCCCCTTCCTCGCAAATGGCAAGGCCATCGCCCTTGGTGAGGATCAAGGCCTTGTGAAGACGATATTCGACGCCAAGACTGGCCGATTGCTGGGTGCCCACATGGTAGGCGCTGAAGTTACCGAGCTCATCCAGGGATTCGTCATCGCTATGGGCCTCGAAACCACCGAAGAAGAGTTAATGCACACGGTCTTCCCGCATCCAACCCTTTCCGAAATGATGCATGAAAGCGTCCTGGATTCCCAGGGCCGCGTCATCCATATGTGAGGAGCCTCTTGAACCATGTTGCATCGTAGGCCATATCTCGTGAGGTCAGGCAGGAAATAGAGGGATCCGATGGATACCAAGAATATCGTCATTGCACTGGTGCTTGGGCTCGTCGCAGGCTGGCTCGCCAGTTTAATCGTCGGCGGCTATGGCATCGTCCAATATCTCATCAGCGGCGTCATTGGATCTTTCGTCGGCTCCTACGTCCTTAACAAGATGGGCATTAATCTCGGGATCACGAATGAATATGCCCGCGACATTGCCACCGCCACCATCGGCGCGATAATCGTAATGGTCATCGCAAAAATATTGACCTGAACTCTGATCGTTAATGGGAGAACTGAAATGAATAATCTGATGGACTTGGGCGGCGGTGTGGGTTGGCTCGGAACCTTGTTAATCGGTGCGGTGGCAGGCTGGATTGCCGAGAAGTTAACCAGGTCCGACATGGGCCTCATCATGAATGTCATCGTCGGCATCATCGGCGCCTATATCGGCGGCTTCCTCGCCAATCTCGCGGGCATTCAGCTCGGCGAATTCGTCTCCGGCTGGTTCTGGGGCAATTTACTGGTGTCCGTCGTCGGCGCCGTTGTTCTCATCCTCGCCGTGCGGATGTTGAAGGGCCGCTCTGCCTGATCAAATGGTGACTGTACTGGAAACCCGGCCTCGGCATCCTGAAAAAGCCCACAGGGCAGACACTCCGCTGCTCCGCAAGCCTGAATGGATCAGGGTGAAAGCACCCGGTTCAGCCGTCTACGCAGAAACCCAGAAAATTGTCCGCGAGAATGGGCTCGTCACCGTTTGCGAGGAAGCGGGCTGCCCGAACATTGGCGAATGTTGGTCCAAGAAGCATGCCACCTTCATGATCATGGGCGACACCTGCACCAGGGCCTGCGCTTTCTGCAATGTGAAAACCGGCTTGCCGGAGGCCTTGGAGCAGGATGAACCTGAGCGAGTTGCCGATGCCATTGCCCGCATGGGACTTTCCCATGCTGTGATTACGAGTGTTGACCGCGATGATCTCGATGATGGCGGCGGCGAACATTTCGCCCGCGTGATCCGCGCCATACGAAAAGCTATCCCCACCACGACAATCGAAGTCTTGACGCCTGACTTCCTGAAAAAGGACGGCGCCCTGGAGCTGGTTGTTGAAGCCCGCCCCGATGTATTCAACCACAATCTGGAAACCGTTCCCGCCCTTTATCTCAAAATCCGCCCCGGCGCCCGTTATTTCCACTCACTCCGCCTCCTGCAGCGCGTGAAGGAATTGGATCCCATGATGTTCACCAAGTCAGGTATCATGGTGGGCCTCGGCGAAACCCGCGAGCAAGTCATGCAGGTCATGGATGACATGCGCTCCGCCAACATCGACTTCATCACCATCGGGCAATATCTTCAACCCACACGCAAACACGCCGCCATTGACCGCTTTGTGACTCCCGACGAATTCCAGGCCTATGAAACCCTGGCTTATTCAAAGGGCTTCCTCATGGTTGCCTCATCGCCGCTCACCCGCTCGTCCCACCATGCGGGCGATGATTTTGCGAGATTGCGCCCGGCACGCCTCAAAAATTCCGGACACTGATGAATTGCCCAGGTTTACCGCCACCCGCCGCGTGAATTTTTCACCCCAACAAATTTTCGAAGTTGTTGCCGATGTAGGAAGTTACAAGGAATTCCTGCCCCTCGTCGAACGCTCAACCGTCCGCAATCGCAAGCCAGCCGTTGATGAATACGAGAGCTTCAGTGCTGATCTCGTCATTGGCTACAAGAAAATGGGCATCCACGAATCCTTCACCAGCCAGGTGGAAACCAGCCTTGAAAATCTCTCCGTCAATGCGGTCTCGTCCGGCAAAGCCGTCAAGAAACTCATCTCTTCCTGGCAAATAACCGCCGTTGAAGGCAACAAGTCTGACATTACATTCGCTGTGGACTACGAAATGAAAAGCCACATGTTGCAGGTGCTGCTGAGCGGCATGTTCGACCATGCGGCAAAGAAAGTCATGGGCGCGTTTGAAACCCGCGCCGAGAAACTTTACAACAGCTGAACTTCAAGAAGCTCCAGTGCAACTTCCACAGATGCGTCACGCACGCCCGATCGCCCAATATCGCCAAATCTTTCTTCCCGGTGCAAGGTCGCGCCATTTCTTCGGGCACAGGCAAGATGAACCAGTCCCACAGGTTTTGCTGTCGAACCTCCGCCGGGGCCTGCAACGCCAGTGATTGAAACGGCAAGCGTGGCCGCAGATTCAAGAATAGCCCCATGGGCCATGGCCAATGCACATTCGCGGCTCACCGAACCATGCTCAGCAATGAGCTCCCGGGAAACACCGAGCATTCTTTTCTTGGCTTCATTTGAGTAAGTCACAAAACTGCAATCAAAAACGTCGGACGATCCGGGCACTGAAGTCAGCAAGGCAGCGAGCATGCCGCCAGTGCAGCTTTCAGCTGTGGCGATCTTGATGCCTTGTGATCGGCACTGTTCCAGCAGTGCCGCAGCTCTTTGTTCCAATGTCATGGCAAGCGCATGGTAGCTGTCGCAAAAGCTGCCAAACCTTCCCGCCTGCCAATCGCGCCTAGCTTCTCCGTGGTCGTCGCCTTGATGGCAATGCGGTCTGGCGAGATATGGAGCAGGGGAGAGAGCAGTGCTTTCATTGCGGCAATATGCGGTCCAACGAGCGGTGCTTCCGCCAGAATGGTGATATCCACATTTGCAATAATACCGTTTCTCGCCACCATTAGCGCAACAGCCTTCTGCAAGAAGATTGCCGATGAAACACCCTTCCATTGCGGATCGCTGGGCGGGAAAAATGTCCCGATATCGCCTTCGCCAAGAGCGCCAAGAATGGCATCGGTCAGCGCATGCATGGCCGCATCGGCATCGGAATGGCCCTTAAGTTTTCTGTCATGAGGAATCTTGATGCCGCACAGAACCACGCCATCACCATCCTCAAATTCATGAAAGTCGATGCCTTGCCCCACGCGAACATCCAGCCGTTCAGAATTCGCTTTTGTCATCAGGAATTGATCTGCTTCACGAATATCCTCCGCCGTCGTCAGCTTGCGGTTTTCAATGTGCCCAGCAATCACCCGCACCTTGATACCAAATTTTTCCGCCACCGCAGCGTCATCCGTGAGGCCTCCCAAATCCTGGTCATAGGCCTTCTCATGAGCAACCAGTATTGCCTTCAAGTCAAATCCCTGCGGTGTCTGCACCCCCCACAGCCCCTGCCTGTCCACAGTGCGTTCAACCAGGCCGCCGGGCGCAAATTTCATCGTATCGGCTATGGGCAGTCCCGGCACTACACCTTCGGATCGATCAAGCTCCGCGATGACATGGCTGATCAGGTCCGCCGACACAAAGGGGCGCGCCGCATCATGGATAAGTACCTTTTGGAGACCAGCATCGGTGCAAGCCGCAATGCCAATGCGGCAAGAATCCTGCCGTGTATCGCCACCGATAACCGGAGGAGCAACTTTCAAACCTGCAATAGCTTTGGCAAACAAGGCGCCATGGCCGGCCCCGATCACGGTTTGAACATGGGAAACGCCGGGATGGTCGACAAAGGCTTTGAGCGTCCACCAGATAACCGGCCTGCCGCCAATGAGTTGATACTGCTTGGGCAACTCCCCGCCTGCGCGAAAACCCGCGCCCCCCGCGACAATGACAACTGCAACCGACATAATTTTCGTCTAGCAGTCCCTCTACAATGGGGCAATAAATGGTCTTGACGCGGTGCAACATAAGGTTATTCTGCACATAAAATATGCTATCAGCAACTGTGATGAAAAAATGAGCATTCAGATCGGCCCGATCAAAACCCGGAACCGGGTGTTCCTGGCGCCGCTATCCGGCGTTACGGACGAGCCTTTCCGTGCCGTTGCTCATGCCCATGGGGCAGGCCTGGTCGTGTCGGAAATGGTTGCCAGCGAAGAACTGGTCCGGGCCAGGCCTGACATGGTGCGACGGGCGAGGGGTGCCGAAAAGCTGAAACCTTTTGTCATCCAGCTTGCTGGCCGCGAGGCGCGCTGGATGACCGAAGGTACCAAAGTCGCCCAGGACCTGGGCGCAGACATCATCGACATCAACATGGGCTGCCCGGCAAGGCAGGTTACAGGCGGCCTTTCCGGTTCCGCCCTTATGCGCGACCTTGACCACGCCCTGACACTGATCAAAGCAACGGTTCAGGCAGCCCGGGTCCCCGTCACCCTCAAGATGCGCTTGGGATGGGATGCCGGTTCAATCAACGCTCCAGAGCTGGCGCTCCGCGCTGAGGCCTCCGGCGTCCAGATGATTACCGTTCACGGGCGAACCCGCTGCCAGTTCTATGGCGGCAAGGCTGACTGGAGCGCCATTGGCGCTGTCAGGGATGCAATTGGCATTCCCCTGATCGCCAACGGCGATGGAACTTCCGTTGCCGAAGCCCGCACCATGCTTGCACAGTCTGGCGCCAATGGCGTCATGATTGGCCGTGGCGCTTATGGCAGGCCCTGGTGGCCAGGTGTCATCGCCAATCAACTCGATGTCGGTTCAGGCATTGAAGAACCCTCACTCCACACGGAAATGAACATTGTGGTCGAACATCACCAGCAGATGCTTGAGAATTATGGTGGCGAGTTGGGCAACCGAACGGCCCGCAAACATATTGGCTGGACCATTGCTAGACTTGAAGAACGCAAATTGCTTTCGCCTCACGACGCTGCACTTTGGCGACAACGCATTCTGACCTCGCGCGACAATGCCCATGTATCCCGTTCAATCGTCCAACTCTACGGCTCTCTTGAAGCCCGCGAAGCCGAGGCCGCGTGATGGAATCTGCCGCAATTGCCATGACAAAGCTGCCGCCCCTGCGGGCAATCTTTGACGCGCTTCCAAACCCGATCCTTGTGGTCGATGAGAACGAAGTCATCTGCTTCGCCAACAGCGCAGCTGAAGATTTTTTCCAGGCGTCATCCACGATGCTAGCCCGCCACAAGCTCGAAGAGGCCATGCCTTTTTCTAGCCCGGTGCTAGATGTCGTAAAACAGGTGCGAAACTCCTCTGGCGTCATGAATGAATATTCCGTCGGCGTTGGAACACCACGCATGGGCGGCGAACGCATCGTTGATCTGCAAACAGCGCTCGTGAATGACGATCCGCGCTACGTAGTCCTCACGCTTCTCCGCCGTTCCATGGCCCAAAAGCTTGATTTGCAACTCACCCATCGCGGTGCTGCCCGCTCCGTGTCTGGCATGGCCGCTATGCTCGCTCACGAAATCAAAAACCCGTTGTCCGGCATAAAGGGCGCCGCCCAATTGCTTGAGCCGGTGCTTGAAAACAATGACCGCGCCTTAGCAAGATTGATCTGCGAGGAAACTGACCGAATCCGGGATCTGGTCGATCAGATGGAGGTCTTCTCCGATGAAAGACCCTTGGACCGAAAACCCATCAATATCCACGTGGTGCTTGATCGCGTAAAGCAGTTGACCACCGCTGGAATGCCGAATGCCATCACCATCCGCGAGGAATACGATCCCTCCCTTCCATCCGTTCTCGGCAATCAGGATCAATTGGTTCAGGTCTTTTTGAATCTCGCAAAAAACGCGGCAGAATCAATCATCGCCTCTGGCGAGGCCGGCGAAATAACCCTGACTACTGCATTCCGTCCCGGCGTAAAGCTCACGGTACTTGGCTCCAGTGAACGAGTTTCCTTGCCCTATGAAGTCTGCATTCACGACAATGGGCCAGGCATTAGCGACGATTTAAAGCCCCATATCTTTGATGCCTTCGTCACGACAAAGCCTCAGGGCAGGGGGCTTGGCCTCGCCCTTGTTGCAAAAATTGTCCGCGATCATGGCGGCGTTGTCGAATGTATTTCCCGCGAGCGTGGCACAACCTTCCGCGTTTTGCTGCCCATGCTGCGCCAGCAGAAAGAAGATAAACCTGAATCAAAAGGTAAGAACCAGTGAGCGCTAAAACAATTCTCTTGGCAGACGACGACAGTGCCATTCGCACCGTCCTTACCCAGGCCTTGAACCGCGCTGGCTACAGCGTTCGCTCGACCGCTACGGCTACTGCCCTATGGCGTTGGGTTTCCGAGGGGCAGGGCGATGTCGTTCTCACCGACGTTGTCCTGCCCGACGAAAACGCTTTTGATGTGATCCCACGCATAAAAAAGCTGCGCCCCAATTTGCCTGTCATTGTCATGAGCGCGCAAAACACCATCATGACAGCCATCACCGCAGCCGAGCGCGGCGCCTATGACTATTTGCCAAAGCCCTTTGACCTCAGTGCCCTTGTGCAAACCGTAGGCCGTGCTCTTGAGCAGTCTTCCAAATCTTCCGTTGCACAGGTAAAAAATCAATCCACATCGGAGAATTTGCCCATCGTGGGCCGCTCTCCCGCCATGCAGGATATTTACCGCATCATCGCCCGCCTCACTCAGACAGATCTGACGGTCATGATCGTGGGCGAATCTGGCACGGGTAAGGAACTCGTCGCTCGCGCCCTCCATGACTATGGCCGTCGCCGCAAGGGTGCGTTTGTGGCCGTCAACATGGCGGCAATTCCTCGTGAGCTTATTGAGTCCGAGCTCTTTGGTCACGAAAAGGGCGCCTTCACCGGCGCCACCTCACGCATGGCAGGCCGCTTCGAGCAGGCCGAAGGTGGAACCCTCTTTCTCGATGAGATTGGCGACATGCCACTCGAAGCGCAAACCCGACTTCTCCGCGTACTGCAGCAAAGCGAATATACGTCCGTAGGCGGAGTATCGCCTATTAAAACCAACGTCCGTATTATCGCCGCCACCCACAGGGATCTGCGCCAGCTCATTGCCCAAGGCCAGTTTCGCGAGGATTTGTTCTTCCGCCTTAATGTTGTGCCCCTTCAAATTCCGTCGCTGCGCGAACGCCTGGAAGACCTTCCCGATCTCACCCGCCATTTCCTTGAACGTGCCGCCACCGAAGGGCTTCCGCGCAAAGAAATTTCCCAGGACGCCATCGCCGCACTGCAGACTTATCGTTGGCCCGGAAACGTGCGTGAGCTTGAAAATCTGATCAAGCGCCTGATGGCCATGGAAAGCGACGACACCATTACTGCAAGTTCAGTCACCCGCGAACTGGCGACAACGCCCCCTGCCAAGCAGCAAAATGGACTTACAACAGATTTCGACAAGCCTGCGGAATTCTTCGAAAACTACCTCGCTGAATACTTCGCGACATTTGGCGCAGGGTTACCCCCCGCTGGCCTCTATGAGCGCGTCCTCGCCGAAATTGAACCGCCGTTGCTCCGAGCAAGCCTTGCCGCGACTAATGGCAACCAGCTGCGCGCCGCCGATCTATTGGGTATTAACCGCAACACGCTCCGTACAAAATTGCGGAGCCGCAACATCAAAAGCATTCGCGGCCTGCATTAACCAATACTGTCGCAAATCCGCCACTATTACTGTTGATTTCAGGCCACAGTAGTGGTGAATCAATAACCATGGCCGAAAAGACAGAGCATCGCATATCCAGCAAACTTCGCCGCCTGACTGGCTGGGCGGGATTTGGCCTCGTCGTACTGGGTATTGTCAGTGGCCTGTCAACTTTTGCAATTCTCACCGGGCTGACGCCGATTATCCCAACAGGCCAGGTAACATTGATCCTGCTTGCGATCAATGCCGGCCTTTTGCTTCTTATGGCCGCCATGATCGGCGGACAGGTTTTGTTTCTTTTTCAGGAGCGTCGCAAAGGCACCGCAGGTGCCGGTCTCCATATCCGTCTCATTTTTCTGTTCAGCCTGATTGCCGTGGTCCCGGCCATTATTGTTGCCGTGTTTGCTTCCGCCACCCTCAACCGGGGACTGGACACTTGGTTCTCACTGCGCACACAGGCAATCGTCAATTCGGCCGTGACTGTTGCTGAGGAATATATCAAGAATACGGCCGAAGCCACCCGCGCCGATGTCGCCAATATCTCAGCAGATCTCAATCAGCAAAAAACCCTTTTCGATACCGACAGAGCCGCATTTGTGCGCCGGGTGGCCCGCCATACAGCTCTTCGCGGGTTGGCTGGAGCTTTTGTTTTTGACCAAGGCCAGAAGCGCATTGATGTCAACGTCACCGCTAACGACCGGGTTAAATTTCTCGCCCCTACGCCAGAAACAATTGCCCTTGCTGACAAAGGAGAGTTGGTCCTGATCCCACCGGGCGAAGGTGGCAATCTCGTGCGCGCCCTCATTAAGCTTCAGAATTTCCCCGCCCATTATTTCTATGTCTACCGGGTTATTTCACCAACGGTTATTCAGCAACTCACTAAAACCCGCGAGGCCAAGGCCGAGTATGACAGGCTTATGCAACAGCGCATTGGCGTGCAACTCACCTTTGGCATGATGTACGCGGTCGTGGCATTTGTATTCCTTCTGGCGGCCATATGGATAGGCTTGTGGTTTTCTGACCGGCTGGTGGCACCCATTGTGCGTATTCTGGATGCCTCCAGGCGCGTGGCCCAAGGCGATTTTGCCGCCAAGGTCAGCACTATCGAAGGTATTGGCGATTTGGAGACGCTGGCCCGCACCTTTAATTTCATGACAGACCAGATAGCCCAGCACCAAGATGAATTGCTAAAGACAAATGACCAGCTTGATGAACGCCGCCGCTTTACCGAGGCCATGCTGGCAGGCGTGAGCGCGGGTGTCATCGGCATCGATCCTAATGAAAGAATATCGCTCGCCAACCGATCGGCCCTTCATCTCCTGGGCGCGCCTGAACAGGGTTTGCTCGGCCAACCGTTCAGCACAGCTCTGCCGGCATTTGCCTCTCTCTTTGAGCAGGCAAAATCCCGTCCTTCCGGGTTTGCCGAAGGCCAGGTGGAAACTCAATTGCAGGGCCGCGATTTGAGTTTTGTGGCCCGCATAACAACCGAACTGTCCGATGACGCCCAACATGGGTTTGTTCTCACTTTCGATGATATTACCGATCTCGTTTCCGCCCAGCGCAACACGGCCTGGGCGGACATTGCCCGCCGTATTGCCCACGAAATCAAGAACCCGCTAACTCCCATTCAGCTTTCCGCCGAACGCCTCAAGCGCAAGTACAGCAAGGAAATAAAGTCCGATCGCCAGGTCTTCGAACAATGCACCGACACGATTATCCGCCAGGTGGGAGACATCGGCCGCATGGTTGATGAGTTCTCGTCGTTTGCCCGCATGCCAAAGGCCGCACCCGAGTCCATGAACCTTGCTGAAGTGGTAAAAGACGCAACAGTTCTTCAGCGCGTGTCTACGCGTGATATTGATATTGATGTTGATGTTAGCAAAGCTGATTTTGTGTTTCTGTTTGACCGCCGCCTTGTCACTCAGGCAGTGGCAAACCTTGTCAAGAATGCCGCTGAAGCCATTGACGGCAGGGCGCACAAGGACGGCCTGGAAAGAGGCCACGTGCTCGTTGAGGCAGGCATTGAACACCACGTCCCCTTTATTCGCGTGACCGACAATGGCGTGGGATTACCAAAAGAAAATCGCAATCGCCTCTCTGAGCCGTATATGACTACCCGCGAGAAAGGCACAGGCCTTGGTTTGGCCATTGTCAAACGGATCATGGAAGAGCACGGCGGCCACCTGCGCTTGCAAGACGCGCCCTCCGGCATCGGCGCGCGGGTTACCCTGGAATTCTCACGGCTTCCCGAACCCTTACTAGTTGCTTCTGCGTGAATGAGTAAAACCTATGGCTGCTGATGTTCTGATTGTTGATGATGAAGCCGATATCCGCGAGTTGATCGCCGGTATTCTGCAGGACGAGGGTTACGAAACCCGCCTTGCTCATAACAGTGACGCCGCACTCACCGAAGTCAACCAACGCCGCCCGTCGCTCATCGTTCTTGATATCTGGTTGCAGGGCTCCAAACTGGACGGGCTGGATCTCCTCCAGGTCATCAAGGAAAAGCATCAGGACGTTCCGGTCGTCATCATCTCGGGTCACGGTAATATCGAAACGGCTGTTGCTGCAATCAAGCGGGGTGCCTACGAGTACATCGAAAAGCCCTTCAATGCGGACCGGCTCTTGCTGGTCGTCGGCCGAGCCCTCGAAAACAGCAGGTTGAAGCGTGAAAATGAATCCTTGAAAGGCCGCTCCGGCACCGATACCGAACTGCACGGATCTTCCGTTGCCATGCGCCAGCTGCGACAACTCCTGAAAAAAATTGCGCCCGCAAACAGCCGTGTTCTGATCAGTGGAGACATGGGAACCGGTAAGGAACTCACGGCCCGCACACTTCATGCCCTTTCAGGCCGGGCCGATGGTCCCTTTGTAACACTGAGTGCCGCCACCATGGCGCCGGAACGCATGGAGGAAGAACTGTTTGGCATTGAAGCCGCGCCCGGTATCGAACAAAGGGTAGGGGCCCTGGAAGAGGCCCACGGTGGCACCCTGTTCATTGATGAAGTGGCTGATATGCCAACGGTGACCCAGGGAAAAGTTCTCCGCGTTCTCCTTGATCAAACCTTCCAGCGTGTGGGCGGGGCAAAAAAGGTTCGCGTTGATGTGCGCATTGTCTCCTCCACCAACCGCGATCTCCTGCACCTGATTGCCGAGGGCAAATTCCGGGAAGACCTTTATCACCGCCTCGGTGTTGTCCCCGTTCGCGTGCCAAGCCTGGGCGAAAGGCGCGAAGACATTCCGGAACTGATCGACTATTTCGCCAGAACCTATTCTGCAATGGCAGGCCAGCCCCTGCGCCGCATCGCAAGCGATGCCGTAGCAGTACTGCAGACCCGCGACTGGACTGGAAATGTGCGTGAACTCAAGAACAATGTTGAGCGCATCATGATTCTGGCGAGCGGCGATCCGCAGAGCGAAATCACAGCAAGCATGCTCCCTTCGGATGTTGGAACCAACAACGGTGAAGGAGGCATGTTCTCCGGAGAGCATTTGCTGACCTTGCCGCTCCGCGAGGCCAGGGAAGCTTTCGAGCGTGATTATGTGGCAGCCCAGCTCTCGCGCTTTGGTGGAAATATATCACGAACCTCCGTGTTCATCGGCATGGAGCGCTCGGCTTTGCATCGCAAAATCAAGCTTTTAGGCCTGATTTCCAAAGGCGAGGAAGACGCAACCTGAGCTGTTTGGACGGTTGTGGATTATGTGATAGCCTGACCTCAAGGTGAACAAGCGTTGGCCTCAAAAAATAGAGAAAAGAAAATGGCACAAGAAAAACCGCAAAACCTGCAAGATACCTTCCTAAATCACGTTCGTAAGCAGAAAGTCCCCGTAACCGTCTTCCTCGTCAACGGCGTAAAGCTGCAGGGAATTGTTACCTGGTTTGACAATTTCTGCCTTCTCCTGCGCCGGGACGGCATGTCTCAACTGGTCTATAAGCATGCGATTTCAACCATCATGCCGGGCGGGCCTATCAGCCTGTTTGACGAAGAAAGCGGCGGCGCGTGAATTTCAGAAAACACGCGAAGTCAGGTGCCGGCGTAGATTTCCAGATTGAAGGCCCAGAACTTACTCGTGCGGTTGTTGTCCACGTTGAGCGGAAAAGCCGCGCCGAAACTAGAGTCACTGACCGGGATGCGCAAAGCAAACTGGCGGAAGCCATTGGCTTGGCGGAAGCCATTGATCTGGATATCGTGGACACACTCATTGCCCCGCTGGCAGCGCCCAAGCCTGCAACATTCATCGGTTCCGGCAAGGTTGCGGAGATTGCCGATCGTGTAGCCGAAGCCGAGGCGGAGCTTGTGGTGGTAAACGCCCAGCTCTCGCCCATTCAGCAACGCAATCTGGAGACTGAATGGAAAGCCAAAGTGTTGGATCGCACTGGCCTGATCCTCGAAATTTTCGGCCGCCGGGCCAGCACAAAGGAAGGCATACTTCAGGTCGAACTAGCCCACCTGCAATACCAGAAGAGCAGACTCGTTCGCTCATGGACCCACTTGGAGCGGCAGCGCGGCGGCTTCGGCTTTATCGGCGGCCCCGGCGAAAGCCAGCTCGAAATGGATCGCCGGCTCATTGAGGAGCGGATTTCAAAAATCAAAGGTGAACTCAAAACCGTCGTCAAAACCCGCGATCTCCACCGCAAGGGCAGGGAGCGTATTCCCTATCCCGTTGTCGCATTGGTTGGCTACACCAACGCCGGAAAATCCACGCTCTTCAACAAGCTTACATCGGCAAACGTTCTGGCCAAGGATTTGCTTTTCGCAACTCTTGACCCCACGATGCGAAACCTCTCGCTGCCAAGCGGCCGAAAGTTAATTTTGTCGGATACGGTTGGTTTCATCTCGGAGCTGCCAACCTCGCTGATCGCCTCGTTTCGCGCCACCCTCGAAGAGGTGCTGGCGGCAGACATAATTCTGCATGTGCGTGACGTCAGCCACGAAGAAACCGAAGCGCAGAGTTACGATGTGAGCCTTGTGCTTGAGGAACTCGGTATCCACGAAGACCGCCGCAGCCAGATCATTGAAGTATGGAACAAGGCCGACCTTCTGGACCCGCTTGCCCTCGCAACCCGCGAAACCCAGGCCCAGCGCCGCGATGATTGCGTGCTTGTGTCGTCCCTTGATGGCCAAGGCATTGATGAACTCTTGGCCAAGGTGGAAAAGCGCCTGGCCAAAAAGAGTGTGGTATTTGAAATCACTGTCGAAGCAATTGATGGCAAAGGCCTAGCCTGGCTGCACCGGCACGGTGAAGTTCTGGCCCGCAAGGCCCACGCCGATGGCCACACCAAACTTTCTGTCAGGCTCGATGCCGACACGGCAGGGCAGGCGCAAGCAAAATTCGGCAAGGCCATGAAGAAAAAAGCTTAAGGAATTTGTTTCTCAAATTCTTTTGCCGCGTTCCATAACGTATCCATCTCTTCAAGATTGGAGTCTTTCGGCTGCTTGCCACGCTTTTCAAGTTCAAGTTCAATGTGCCGGAAGCGCTTCTCAAACTTGACATTGGTAGCCCGCAAGGCATTCTCTGGATCAATGCCCAGATGGCGCGCCACATTGGCAAGCGCGAAAATCAAATCGCCAAACTCGGAAATCTTTTCTTCATCAGGAGCTGCGCGAAATTCAGCTATCTCTTCGGAAATTTTGTCATAAACATTTTCAACACTTGGCCAATCGAAACCAACCTTGGCCGCCTTGGCCTGAAGCTTCAACGCTCGGGTCAGGCCGGGCAGGGCCAGCGGCACCGACGATAGCAATCCCTCTGGCGGTTTCTCCGGTCGTTCCCTTGCCTTCATATCCTCCCAAAAGCCCTTGGCGAGCTTGGCGGATCTCGCGGCCTCATCGCCAAACACATGGGGATGCCTGCGCACCATCTTGGTATTGATTGCCTCCAGCACATCATCGAATGTGAACGCACCTTCCTCATCAGCCATTTGCGCGTGATAGATCGTTTGCAACAGGAGATCGCCGAGCTCTTCGCAAAGGTCAGTACGATTGCCACGTGTGATCGCATCCGCCACCTCGTAAGCTTCCTCAATCGTGTAGGGAGCTATCGTCGCAAAATTCTGCTCCAAATCCCACGGGCAGCCAGTCCCAGGCGTGCGTAGCGCTTTCATGATGGCACGCAGCGTTTCAATCTTCCGGGGATCCAAAGTGGCAGGGTTGTCAGGCATGTTTTCACGGTGAGTTGTGTACAGCTGCGGGAATTGGCGCGTATAGTCTGTCAGCCGCGGCGGCGCAAGGATCGCGGCAATGATGCGCAAGGAGGAGCAAATGGCAATAGGCGTTTTGTTCGATTTTCCTGGTAATACCCAAGCTCAGTATGATGATGCGGCGAAAAAACTGACGGGCGGAGGCGGACTGAAGAAGCTGGCCGATTGGCCGGCCAAAGGTCTGCTGATGCATTTGGCCGGGCCCACCAAGTCCGGCTGGCGCGTTGTCGACGTGTGGGAATCTGAAGCCCACCTTATGGCATTCGCCGCAATCTTGATGCCGATAATCAAAGCGGCCGGGTTCCAGGAAGTGCCTCCGCAAATTTTCCCGGTCCACAATTTCGTCAAGGCATAGCCCGTCGAACCCAGCTTGGCATAGTGGTGCGGACAACGGCGTAGCGGGCGGTCCGGCACCGCTTACCCCCAACACATCAAATTCGCATAATATATATTATGGAATATTTTTATCTATGCCTGAGGCCTGAAAAATTGCCCCCATCAACGGCTTATGCGCCACACCTCGAGGGCGGCATCACCTTAGCAGCGCCTGCTTCGGCCATGCCTTGGCGTCACACACGGCAACTTTGTTGTAGTCTTTGTCCCATTCATTGCGCTGGCAATCAAACCAGTAAGGCGTTTGCTTGGCCCAGCTGGAGTCTGAAAACTTGGTCTGCAGCAACTGTTGCGCCGGCTTGGAATATGCCCGGTGCCTGCCATGCCAACTGCAGCCATAGCGCGTCGTCCTTACCGCCAGTGCCAGAGCCTCCGGCGCACCGTCATCGCCCTTGCTCGCCTTGCCCCAGCGGATGACGGACTGCGCCAGCAGCTTTGGCGCGCCGGGCATACTGGCAAGCGCCCGGACTTCTGTCCAGTTCACGGCCCTGACCATGGGATGCTGCTTCAGCAAAACCTCACGCTTTGCATCAAGCCCATCACGCACCGCCTGGTCGAACACGGCGGCCAGATTGTCCTTGGAATATTCGTCAACCAGGTCAACGCCGGAATTGCCGTTGAAGTCCGCGCGCAATGCGATGAGCTGGCGATCCGTCTCAAACGGGCACCACCAATTCATGTCATTGCGATTGCCGGAGCCCACACCGGCAAAATCGCCTTCAATCATCTCTAGTGGCGTCCACAGGTCGGGAGCACTCACCAAAATGCCAAAGCGCGGATTGCGCAAGATGGTTAACAGGCGCGCCCGTTCGGGTTTCAATGCTGGGAACTCCGACGCAACTTTATCGGCCGATTCCTTCAGCTTTGGATTGGCAGCATAAAGCTTCGCCGTTTCATCCGCACCAGGCGTTCCGCCGCGCGCATAGTTCCGCGTCCATGCTACGCGTGTGAGCAAGGCCTTCTGGTCACTCGAGAACATCGGGTCGTCAGCATAGGACCACAGGGCTTTTGCAGGCAGAAAATTCAGAATTGGATTTGCTGTCCTCTGGCTATGGATCGCCAGCGCCGCCTTCCAACGGGCTTCATCTTCGGCCACCCAACCCATGAACTCTGAAAGTCTGTCCAGCGTCAGGGGTTTTAAATCCGCAGGCACGGCAGCCATGAATTCTGTCGTCAGAAGCTTGTCGCGCATGCGCCGCCCTTCTTTGGCCATCCCCTGCCCCAAAATATACTCACCAAGTTTTTGAACAACGGCGTTCTGAAAGAACCGTGATGACTTGAAAGAAATTTTGCCAAGCTCATCGTAGGCCTGATCAAATCGCCCCGTGGCAGCCGACACGCGAACCGCCTGCGCGAGATAGATTCCAAGAGCCGCAGTTTCCGGCGCCTCTCCGCATGACTTTTGAGCGGCATCAAGTGCCGCATGCACCTTTCCCCAAAGCGCCTCGCGGCTTGCATCATCTGGTTTTGCCCGGAGGCTGTCCAATACATCCCTCGGCAACGCCCGCATTCCGGCACCGCTGGGCGCCACGGCAAGAGCCTGGTCCAAATAACGTGTCGTCCAGGCATTCCACTTATCGCCTACGAGCGACCATGGCGCAAAGTCATAGGCCTCTTGAACAGTCTGGCCCGCCATCATCCAGAGTGCCATGGGATGTTTACGCGAAGCATCAAGGATAGCTTTTGAAATCGTTGCATCAGCAGGCAGGGTGCCTGTCAGCCACCAGTCATCACGCTTGCTGTGAACACCGGCATAGTCAATGTCATTGAGCGCACGGGCATAATCGCCTTTCAGTTTGTCCGATGCCAGAATGTCCTTCGTCGGCGCCATGATGGCTTTGACGGATTCATCGATCAACGCGGTCCAGCCCGCAGGCGTATCTTCAAGATTGGCAATATAGCCCAAAAGCTCCTGCGTAATTCCGTGTACTGAGGAAAGTGCCGGGTCGGCCAGGATGGCATTGGCTTCCTGGCGCGCAGCACCGACATCTTTCAGGTTCGCCCGGAGATTGGCAATGTTGTATCGCGCGGCGGCTTTGTGCGGCGAACCGGTTGTTGCTATTGCACGAAACAGCTCAACGGCTTTCAGCTTGTCCTTGTAAAACGCAATTGTTGCTTCCTGATAGGAACGGTCGTCAGCCTGCGTGCGGGCCAGGGCGGCGTCAACTTCGATTGGATCAGGCAGGGCAGTATTCGTTGTATTTGGATCGCTGCAAACCTGCAGCACTTTTTCCTGAACCCGCAGCCACTGCCGCACATAGGGATTTTCTTTTCCGAGCGTGGCAACACGCGACTGCAAAATCTGTAATGGATATCCAACCCGGCAATCGTAGCCCACGTCCTGTGCCGCCTGCCCCGAAGGCAAAATCCCGGCAACCAGCGTCTTCCATTTTTGCTGGTTGTCCCAGCTGTCAGAACCATTTTTGGAAGGCTCTATCATCGGATCGCCAAGCCCGTTCAGAACCCGCCATGTGCGGGCGCTGAAGGGATTGCTCGCATAGGTATCAACCAGGGCTGAAACCTTTACCGCGTCGCAAGAAACCTGTGAGAAAGCCGCGCCTGAAAACAGTGTCAGGCTGCACAGCGCGGCAAGAATCTTTCTAAACATCCCGATAACCTCCAAGAATCAGAGGGATAGTTTCAACCCGTCATAAGCCGGTTCAACGCCCCTTGGAAGCTCGGCCAACAGCGTAGCATAATCCATGTCAATATGCATGTTGGTCAGCACGGCCCGCCGCGGTTTGTAAGTTTCAATTGCCCGCAAGGTATCGTCCAGACAGAAATGGCTGCCATGGGGATCGCGCTTCAAGGCATCGACAATCCATAGGTCAAGATTTGAAAGATAGGCAACACTCGCGTCTGGAACTCCATTGAGGTCAGGTGTGTAGGCGGTGTTTCCGATCCGGAACCCGAGAACATCCAGATTGCCATGGTGCACCAGGAATGGCGTGCCAGAAATTTTCCCCCCTGCTCCCGATGTGCCCACCTCCTTGCCCGCCTCAATCAGGTTCGGCGACAACGTAGGCGGATAGTCGCTCCCACCAAGCGTTTGAAAACAATAGGTAAAACGGTTTTTTAGCATGGCCATGGTCGGCCCGTCTGCCCAAATTGGCACGCGCCTGCGCTGGCGCAGGAAAAAGCCCCGCAACTCATCAATGCCATGGGTATGGTCCGCATGCTCATGGGTGAACCACACCCCATCGATTGCCCCCACATTCTCGCTCAGCATCTGCTCACGCAAATCCGGCGATGTATCGATCAACACCCGGGTGGCGCCAGAAACTTCAGTTCGTTCCAGCATGACCGAACAGCGCCTGCGCCGGTTCCTGGGGTTCAAGGGGTCACATAGTCCCCATTCACCACCAATACGTGGAACGCCACCGGAAGAGCCGCAGCCAAGAATAGACAGGGTAATCGTCATGCAAACCGTCCCGGCCTTGGCACCTTGGAAAATAGCCGAAAAAAATTGTCATTCGTCGCCTTGGCCATAACCTCAGTCGTGACACCCTTAACCAGTGCCAACTGCTCCAATGTCTTGACGACGTACGCGGGCTCATTGGATTTGCCCCGGTAGGGAACAGGCGCCAGATAGGGCGAATCCGTTTCCACAAGCAGCCGGTCCATGGGCACCTCCACTGCAACAGCCCGTAAATTCTCGGCACTCTTGTAGGTGAGAATCCCAGAGAACGAAACATACGCCCCAATTGCAAGGCCGCGCTGGGCAAGATCCATTGAGGAGGTGAAGCAGTGAAGCAAAGGCTTAAAGGCTCCTTTCTTCATCTCCTCTTCCAAGGTGGTGGCCACATCGGAGTCCGCTTCGCGTGCATGGATAACCAGCGGCAGGCCGGTTTCGCGCGCTGCCGCGATGTGGGCGCGAAACCCCTGCTCCTGCGCCGCGCGCGGGCTCAAGTCATAGTGGTAATCCAGCCCCGCCTCACCGATGCCAACTACCTTCGGATGCTTTGCCAGCTCAACAAGGTCATCCACAGTTACATCAAGCTCTTCATGCGCATGGTGAGGATGGGTTCCTACAGTACAGAAAACATTCGAGTTTTCGTCTGCGATTTGGAGCAGCTTCTCAAACTTCCGCACGCGCGTGCCAATCGAGACCATAAGCCCAACGCCCGCAGCTTCAGCGTTTGCCAAAACCGTCGGCATACGTTCAGCCAGCCCTTCATAGTCAAGGTGGCAGTGGCTATCGACAACAAGAAAGCTCAAGTCTTGGCCGGGGTCTCCCCCTCCTCCACATAGCGCGGAAAAATGGGTATCGGTGCAGGTATTACCACCCCTGAAACAAGGCGCGCCGGCAAGTCCGCAAAGCTGCGCGCCGAAACACCTAGGAGATCAAGCATCTTCGCGGCCGATTGCGGCACGTATGGTTGAACCAATATGCCGACAATGCGCAATACTTCCGCCGTCACATAAAGCACCGTTTCCATGCGCGCTGGATCGGTTTTCTTGAGTGCCCAGGGTTCCTGACTTGCAAAATAGCGGTTCGTATCGGCCACCACTTTCCAGATTGTATCAAGCGCACGGCTGATGGCAAAATCCTTGTGATGCCCCCGAACCTCGGCCAGCAATCCATCAGCAGCGGCCAACATTTCTTTGTCTGCATGCGCTAACGGCCCGCACGCAGGAACCTTGCTATCACAATTCTTCGCAATCATCGAAAGCGATCGCTGCGCCAGATTGCCGAGGTCATTGGAAAGATCCGCATTCATCCGCGCCACGATGGCTTCGTGGCTGTAGTTGCCATCCTGACCGAAAGGTACTTCGCGCATGAAAAAATAGCGCAGGGGATCAACGCCATATTGCGCCACGAGATCAGCCGGTGCCACCACGTTTCCAACCGACTTTGACATTTTCTCGCCACGGCTGAACAAGAATCCATGCACAACGACCTGTTTGGGCAATGGAAGCTTTGCTGACATCAGGAACGCGGGCCAGTAGATCGCATGAAAGCGCGTGATATCCTTTCCGATCACATGAGCTGAAGCTGGCCAGAACTTTGCCTTCTCAGCCTTTCCATCTGGATAACCCGTGGCAGTAATGTAGTTTGTGAGCGCATCGACCCAAACATACATGACATGCTTGGGGGCACCCGGAACCGGAATGCCCCAGTCAAACGTGGTTCGGCTGATGGAAAGATCATTCAGCCCCCGTTTCACGAAAGCCACGATCTCGTTCTTGTACTTCTCCGGCACAATAAAATCTGGATTGGCCGCATAATAATCCAGCAAAGGCTTGGCATAGGCCGAGAGCTTGAAAAAATAGCTTTCCTCCTCCACCCACTCCACCGGCGTTCCAGACTTGGTGGAATATTTCTTGCCCTCGCGCTCTTCGATTTCTTCTTCGTCGTAATAGGCTTCATCGCGCACCGAATACCAGCCGGCGTATTTCGACAGATAGATATCGCCATTGGCCTCCATGCGTTTCCAGATATCCTGTACGGACGCCCGGTGCCGCGCCGAAGTCGTGCGCACAATGTCGTCGGCGCGCGCATTCAGCAAATCGCCCATTTCTTCAAATTGTCCAGCCGTGCGATCTGCCAGGGCAAGTGGCGTCAACCCCTCGCGCGCCGCCGTCTGCTGCATCTTCTGCCCATGCTCATCCATGCCGGTCACAAAGAATACACCGGCCCCGTCAAGGCGCGCAAAACGCGCCATCACATCGGTGGCAATGCGTTCATAGGCATGGCCGATGTGGGGCGCCCCGTTGGCATAGGGAATGGCCGTCGTAATCAAGTAATTCTGCTTTGACATGAGTTCCGTGACTTCAATAATGGGATTAGGCCGGCTTCATGGCCTCATTGATCAGCGACAAGGCGTTAATAACCGCCTGACGCCGGTCGAGATTTAGGGCATTTGTCTGCCGAATGGAATGGCTTATTGCCACATAGGCATCCGCCATTCCGGACCCGCCGCCAGCAAGCCCGGCCTTGCGCGCTTGGCCGCTAATCCAGCTTTCGAGAAGGCTGAAAAATATTTCAAAATCATCCGCCGTGCTGGTGCGCGAGCCAAACCGGTTGCCAAACTCAACCAGCGAAGAGGAAGTCATATGCGCCATGGCCTGAAATGCCGCAAATGACTTGGCACCCGTTGAATTCAAAAGTTCCAGACCACGGCCAGGGCTGCCACCGGCAAGATTCGCCGCAACTTCCATATCCTGACGCGATGGCGGTTCATCCAACGGCAAACCGGTCAAGACTTTAAGCGTTTCCTCAAACGAAAGCGGCGCAAGGTCAATGCGCATGCAGCGCGACCTTATGGTGCGGAGCAATCGCCCCGGTTGATTGCAGACCAAAAGCAGGATGCATTTCGGCGGCGGCTCTTCAATAAGCTTCAGAAGCGCATTGGCCGAGGCCGGGTTGAAATCGTCAGCCGCATCGATAATGGCCACCCGCCATCCCCCGCTTCCCGCCGTAAGGCCAAAGAATTCAGACAAGCGACGCGCATCGTCCACTGCCAATTCCGATTTCAGTTTTTTGGTTTTGCCGTCCCAGTTCCGCTCAAGCACAAACAGGTCCGGGTGTGAACGGGACGCGAGCCAGTGTGCCGCGCGCGAATCCGGATTAACACTCAGATCATCAGTATGCGATTGCCCGCCAGTCAGCACATAAGCCGCAAACCGATAGGCGAGGCTGGCTTTGCCAATTCCTTTCAGTCCTGAAATCAGCCAGGCATGGTGCAGTTTGCCGGACTCAAAAGCTTGTCGCATACGCCTCTCCGTATGCTGGTGCCCCAGCAGTGCTCTCGCATGGCGCGGATGCCATGCTACCTCGCGCGGATCGGTTTCTTCCTCAGCCATGAAACAATGGCCCCACAACTTTACGCACTCGCCCCGCAACCTCTTCCACAGAACCAGTTGCGTCTATCACGCGGCATCGCGCCGGCTCGCCTTTTGCAATCTCCAAAAATCCGCGTCGCAGGGCCTGATGGAAGGCTAGTCCCTTGCGTTCATAGCGGTCTTCCGCGCCATCGCCGCGCGACGTCGCCCTGGCCAATCCTTCCGCGGGGTCAAGGTCAAACACCAGCGTGAGATTGGGCCGAGCGTCACCAACAATGGAAGTTTCAAGTGAATCCAGAAGGCGCATATCGCAACCGCCAGCAAACCCCTGATAAGCCCGCGTTGAATCCATAAAGCGGTCACAGAGAACCGTATGTCCCAATGCCAGCGCTGGCCGGATAACTTTTCTCAAATGGGAATCGCGCGCCGCGTAGTTCAAAAGCGCTTCCGCATCGGCCGTCCAGCGCCCCGTATCGCCATTCACTAACAGCGCTCGCAGGGCTTCGGCCTCAGCCGTTCCGCCGGGCTCCCGCGTCTGGACCACCTGATGACCCTGCGCGGTGAGCTGCTCCGCCAGCAATTTCAACTGTGTCGATTTTCCCGTCCCTTCACCGCCTTCAAAGGTAACGAACAGTCCAGTCATCCTATCCGCCCAGAGCCATAATCATCAGGCTGTCCATCGCCCTGCTCCAGATCGAATCCACGGCGTCCACGGCACTTGCGGTTTCCACCGGAACTTCCGCAATCGTTTTTCCATCCATCATGAACCGCACGGTGCCAAGCGGATCGCCGGCCTTCACCGGCGCCATGAGCGGGCCTGCATAGGAAAGCTTCACTTCAATGCTCTCCTGCTCTTTGGCTGACAGCGCAAGGCGAAGATCCTGCTTGATCACCAAATTCACCCAGCGCGAAGCACCGCCCCAAACCCGCGCCTTGCTCACCACATCGCCCGCCGTATAGACGTCAATGGTTTTGAACTGGCGGAAGCCCCAATCCAGCAATTTCTCCGCCTCTTCCCTGCGTTCCTTGATGGACGTAAGGCCCGCAACCACCAGCACAAGGCGCCTGCCGTCGCGCACCGCCGAACCCACCAAACCATAGCCCGCGTCCCTGATGTATCCGGTTTTCATCCCGTCAGCGCCCGGGTATTCAAGGAGCAAGGGGTTGCGGTTCTTTTGCACAATGTTGTTCCAGGTAAATTCCCGTTCTCCATAAATTTTATAGTACTCCGGAAACTCCGAAATTATGCGCCGGGCAATGATCGTCAGATCGCGCACGCTCATCAGGTTTTCCGGCTTGGGCAAGCCGGTCACATTCCGGAACACCGCATTCTGCAATCCAAGTTCCTTGCCACGCTGGGTCATCCGAAAGGCAAATTCTTCTTCTGAACCCGCCATGCCCTCGGCAATGGCAATACAGGCATCGTTGGCCGATTGGATCATCGACCCGCGCATCAGATCGATGAGCTTAATGCGCGTATTCACATTGGCATACATGGTGGAGCCGCCCGATGACGTTCCTCCCCGCCGCCAAGCGTTTTCGCTGATCAGGAATTCCTGGTCCAGTGTCAGGTCGCCTGCCTTCAAAGCCTCAAAAACCAGAAGCATGGTCATGAGCTTGCTCATGCTCGCCGGCTGGACGAGCGTATCGGCACTCTTTTCGAAGAACACGGAGCCTGATTTGGCGTCAATCAGGATGGCATGTGGCGCCGTGGTTTCAAACGGCAAATCCTGGGCAGAAACTGCGCCGGGGGCGGCAAGCAGGATGAGCCAAACTGCAATTTTCGCGAAGAACCGGATGCCATTCACAAATCACCTCATTGAAGCGGTGAAACTACTGGCCTTTCGCGGCAAAATCAACGCGAAGCTGCTATTGCAGCGACGCCTGTTGAAGGTGCGACTCAAGCAGATGGGCATCAGGAAGGCCGTAGCCATGCACCTGGTTGAGGGCGATTTGCGCTTCGGTCAGGCTGCCAAAGGGCCCTACACGCATGCGGTAAACCGGGCCATCCATTCCCATGATCTCAGCCAGTTGAACCGGCCCAATATTAACAAATTCCCGGCGCAGCCGCTCCGCGTTGTCAGGATCGGCAAATGTGCCGGCCTGAACAAAGTAGTTCACCGGGCTCGGATAGCTTTGCTCGGCAACCTGCTCCGGCTCCTGATCATAGGTCTCATTATCGACAGGCTCCGCCTGCGCAACATGGACCTTTCCTGAACGGTTGTTGTTTGCCGCGGCAATCATCTGGCGCAGCGGCGTGCCGAATTTCAGTTCATCGTTCATTGCCGCGAGATGGGTACCATTGTCATTGATCGGAGCAGGTCCAATGTATTGCACCCGCACTTTCGCCGTGCCCTGCCGTTTGAAACCGAGCAGTGAAGCCGTCTGCTTGGACAGATCAATAATGCGTGGCCCAACAAATGGGCCCCGGTCATTGATGCGCACAACCACTGTGGCGCCATTGGAAACATTGGTCACCTTGGCATAGCTGGGCAAAGGCAGCGTGGGGTGTGCCGCCGTCAGGCGGGTCATGTCGAACCACTCGCCGTTGGAAGTCATGCGCCGGTCAAACGCTTCACCGTACCAGGAGGCCGGCCCAGTCTTATCATAATTGGGCTGTTCCTTCGGCGTGAACCACTTGCCTGCAACCTGATAGGGTTTGCCGATGTGATAACGCCCACCGCCCATGGGCACAGGTCCCTTCCCCTTGTAATAGGGGCTGCCAATGCCAGCGAATGGATCACGAGAGGCCGACTTCTTGGACGAACAGCCCGAAATCGCCAAGCTCGCCGCAAGCAGAATACAGGAAACCGCAAGTAATTTACGCATACAAACTCCACCGGGCTCGCCTGCCCCCCTTTGCGTTGCCGCAAAGCCACAGCGGAAGTATTCGCGCCAAGACCCTAAAGATTGAGTTGAATTTCGTGGTTAACTAGGTGTTACAGGTCAATTCTGTGTCACTGGCGCAACAGGAGCGGTCGCGGGCGTAAGCCGCGCCAGGTTTTCCTTGCCCGAAACAATGCCCTTTTCGGCAGCTTGCTGATAAAGCTCCACCGCTTTCGTGCGGCTCTTCGGAACACCCCAGCCCATTTCATACATGCCGCCAAGATTGTTGAGCCCCCAGCCGTCTCCCTGGCTGGCCGCCTGCTCAAAAAGCTTGAAGGCCGCGTTCACATCGCGCCCAACGCCCTTGCCGTTCAGATACAAAATACCCAGATTGTTTTGCGCCACCGCAAGCTTTGCGTCGGCCGCCTTGCGAAACCATTCCACTGCCTTCGCCTCGTTCACCTCAACGCCGTGGCCATTTTGGTAAGCTTGGCCCATGGCATTTTGCGACTCCAGATGGCCGCTGTTGGCCGCCGCCTCATAGAGCTTGGCCGCCGTCTTCAAATCTTTGGTTAATCCCTTTGCACCCTTGCTCACCAAACGGGCAAGCCGGAACTCTGCTTCCACGTTACCGGTGAGGGCTGCCTCACGGTACCATTTGGCAGCTTCGGCAATATCCTTCTTGGCCTCGCCACCCTGCTCATAGGCGGCGGCCACCGCCATTTGGGCTTCTTCATCGCCCACTTTGGCAAGTTTTAACTTTTTGGAGAAGGGAAGCTCGCTCAGCGTTTCAGCAAATGCAAGCGACGTGCCGGTAAGCATTAACGCGACAAACAAACTGGCCATAATGCGTTTCATGTGACTGCCTTACCACCGAAACAGGCATTTTTAAACAAAATCATGACAATAATTCGCACAATGCTTAATTTGCGCGGACAAACTTCATTGTCTTGCAAAAAGGCCCGACACAGCCTTTCACTTTCATGTTACTGCCCGAGAGCTTCATGTAAGACGAATAGGTTCTGCCATCGTCGGCATTGTAAATGGTGCCGTTCCATTTGTCCTTACCCGAGGGCTTCATGTTTGTCAGAATGGTAAGGCCAATCACTGGCCTGCTGCGCAAAGCCTCATTGGGATTCTTCCTGTCAAGCTTGGGCTTGCCTTCCTTGTTCAAGGGCTTGGCCATGCCCACGATCGCGCCGCAAAGGTTGGGCCCGCAAGGATCGATTCGCACCGTAATCTTGCCATTTTCCATTATCCACACGCCGGTGGCGCCTTCATCAGCCTGCGCCAGGCCAACGAACCCAAAATGAAGCATCGCGGCAATGACCACTTTAATGATTAAATTCAATGTCCGTCTCCTGTAACAACATCAATTCGCGGCTATGCCGCCAAGGCAATTGTCCCGTCCCAATAACTCGGCTACTTTCCCGCTTTCATTTATAGCAAGGGAAGCCGGTCATGAGCAACGTCACCAACCTCAGCCGCCATCGCAGCCATGACTCCAACGAATGGCAATTGCGTGTTGACCTTGCGGCAGCATTTAGGCTGGCGGCGATTAATGACTGGCATGAGGCGGTCGCGAATCACTTCAGCCTCGCAGTTTCGAATGACGGCAAGAAGTTTTTGATGAACCCGCGCTGGCGGCATTTTTCCATGGTCAAGGCTTCGGAACTCCTCTTGCTCGATACTGAAGACCATTCCACCATGCAAAAGCCTAACGCCCCGGATCTCACCGCCTGGTCGCTCCACGGCAGGCTCCACGCCCTGCTCCCGCAGGCCCGCTGCATCATGCATTTGCACCCGCCCTATGCCACAGCCATCGCCTCGCTCGCCGATCCCGACATAAAACCCATCGATCAGAATACCTCGCGTTTCTATAACCGTGTGGCTTTTGACATGGACTATGGCGGCATGGCCAACACCGATGAGGAAGGCGAACGCCTGGCCCGCCTCATGGGCAATAAATCCATCATGATGATGGGCAATCATGGCGTGTTGATCTGTGCCGCAAGTGTCGCCGAAGCGTATGACCTCACATACTATCTCGAACGCTCTTGCCGCAATCTCGTGCTGGCCTATCAGACGGGCCAGCCGCTCCATGTTATGAACGCCAAGGTAGCGGAAAAAACCGCGCTGGAATGGGAAGCCGACCGCGAACAGTTCCACGTCCATTTCTCCGAGATGAAATCCATCCTGGATGCCACGGACGCAAGCTACGCCGAATAGGGCTTGAAACCTTGGAATATACTGCTACATCGCGTGGTCTAAGCAGTCAGGTCTACCTCGCGGAGGGGTGGCAGAGTGGTCGATTGCGACGGTCTTGAAAACCGTTGGGAGTGAAAGCTTTCCGGGGGTTCGAATCCCTCCCCCTCCGCCAGTTACCTTTCACTCCCGTTCGCCAGCGAACGGGTTTTTTGTTTAAAGGCCTATTTGGTAAGGGTTTCTTACCATGCGTTTTCGCCATCGGCCGCGCATGATTGCCAGAAACCACGTCCTAGTCTAGGATTAAGACTAGGATAGATCAGATCAGGTGCAAACATGCCACGTGGAATCCACAGGCTAACAACCAGAGGCGCGGCGGCGATTACAAAGCCAGGCCGACATGCCGACGGCGGCAATCTTTACTTGCAGGTTTCGGCCAGCGGATCGCGCCAGTGGACGTTCCTGTTTGAAAGAAACGGTAAGCAAAGGGAAATGGGACTGGGTAGCGCAGAACACGGCAACGTTACCCTTGCGGATGCCCGTGAGAAAGCCTTGGAGGCGCGTCGGCATCTTGCCCAGGGCATTGACCCCATAGAGGCCCGCAATGGCAAACTGGCGAATGCCAAGGTCGCGGGCATCAAGTTCGGCAAGTTTGCGGATGATTACGTGAAAAGTCATGCAAGCCAATGGTCCAACCCGAAACACGCGGCGCAATGGAGCATGACCTTGGGTGATGCATACTGCTCAGCGATACGGGCAAAGGCAATTGCCACCATCCAGACCGACGATATTCTTGCAGTCTTGGAACCCGTCTGGCTGAAGGTTCCCGAAACCGCAGGCCGAGTCCGCATGAGACTGGAGAAGGTTCTGGATGCGGCTCGGGTGCGCGGCTATAGGTCCGGCGAAAACCCCGCCCGTTGGAAAGGCCACCTTGATCACCTGCTGCCCAAGCGTGGAAAGGCCTCGCGCAAGCATCATGCGGCCATGGCTTGGAAAGAGGTGCCCGGTTTCTTACAGGAACTGGAAGCACGCGAAGGAACAGCTGCCTTGGCATTCAGGTTGCTGATTCTTACCGCCTGCCGCACAAGCGAAGTTATAAATGCCGAATGGTCGGAGTTGGACTTGGACAATTCTACCTGGATAATTCCCGCCGAGCGGATGAAGGCGCGGCGGGAACATCGCGTCCCGCTTTCTAAGACTGCCATGGACGTCCTGCAGCAGACGAAGGGCAAGCACAAGAAATTCGTGTTTCCGGGACCTGCCGACGACGGACCGCTGTCCAACATGGCGTTGTTGATGCTCCTGCGGCGGTTAAAGCACGACAACGTCACGGCTCACGGAATGAGGAGCGCCTTCCGGGACTGGGCGTCGGAATGCACCAGTTTTCCCAACGAGGTTTGTGAAATGGCATTGGCCCATGTTGTCGAGAATGCAACCGAAGCCGCTTATCGAAGGGGCGATCTGTTCGAAAAACGGGCGAAGTTGATGGAGGCGTGGGCCGAGTTTTGCACAAAGACTGAAATTGCGGAGTTACTGCCAAAAGCCGTGAAATTACGTGAAAAATAAAAGATTGGATCAGATGGAGCGTGAACAACCGTCAAAAGGGGAAGCCAATTGGCCGTCTCCGAAGGTTTTGACCGCTCTTGCGTTGTCGGAAATCTGCGACCAGTTTCATATTCCGAAGGCAAAGCGGCCATCATTTTGTGAGGATTTAGTCTCTATTCGAAATGACCTCACTGGCTTGATCCTGGACATGAAACAGCGCGGCGCTAACAGCAAGCACCGCGACGACTGGGTGAAACATCTCAAAAATTTAAACTTGATAATTCGCCAACTTGAATCGCTGGTCGATTATGAACAGCAGCGAAGGGGCCGCGCCTACCTAGAGCCTCCGGTGGTGCCAGTACTTTCGGAGGCTGCGGCTCAGTTCCTTCCCGCGCTTTTTGATCCAAGACTTTTGCTGCCTATTGAAGGTTCTACGCCTCGTCATATGGCAGAAATGAACAGGCCCGCACATATGAACTGGCTTCGCCAATTCGGTGCTGTCCATCATGCGGCGGCTTGGCTGCCCGTTTACATAACAATACGAGATTCTGTTGAATTCACTGCAAAAGAAATGAGGCGTTTGACCAAATTCAACAGGCGGCCCCAAAATGTATTGGGACCAGCACTATTGCAGGCCGTTCAAAATCTTTGCGTAGAGTACATGCCTGCAGGATCTGGGAATGACAATGACAATGGGCCGGTCAGTAAATTGTTGCAGGAGTTCTGCCAGCACACCGGCATTCCAACATCGTGGATAAGGGGCCACTTTAAAAAGACCAAGTCGGGCGACCAATCCCGCTGAAAAACAATATGCCCTAAAAATCGACAATTGTTTTCTGACAAGAACTTAAGAAAATCGGACACTGCTGGCGAACGATCACGTACGCTGGCAGGTTTTGATGCAGACCCCATATCTTTATGCAGTATCCGAAGCAGCAAGGCTGCTCTCATGTGGAAAAACCACAGTCTATTTGCTTATCCGGCAAAATAAGCTGCGACTGGTTCATATCCGGCGCCGGTCATTTGTAACCGCAAAAAGCCTCCAGAAGTACCTCAACACCATCGGAGCCGATGTATGAAGAACGCTGCAGCGATAGCGCACGCATTGCGGGGCCACAAAACAGGATTAGGCTGGATGGCCCGCTGTCCCGCTCATGATGATCGCGACCCCAGCCTGTCAATCCGTGAAGGCAGCGATGGCAGGGTGCTGGTCAAGTGCTTTGCCGGCTGCGGCCAGAACCAGGTAATCGCCGCCCTGCGATCCCTTGGGCTCTGGACCAGTAGCAACCGCGATGCCATTAGCCCACTGCCTTCGGTTTCTCCGATCCGCCAAACTGAATGTGAACTTAGGCGGCGCAATGCCGCGAAAACCATCTGGCAATCTACCCAACCGGCTCGCGGGAGCCTGGTTGAGATTTACCTAGGCACTCGAAATCTCGTTCTTCCCCCGACAACAGCCATCCGTTTCCATCCACACTTGAAGCATGTTGAGGGACACCACTGGCCGGCCATGGTTGCCGTGGTAACCGATGGCATCATCGGTTCGGCCATAGGCGTCCACCGCACTTTTCTGAAAGCCGATGGAACCGGCAAGGCGCCTGTCACTCCGGCAAAGATGATGCTCGGCCAATGCCTTGGCGGCGTGGTGCGGCTCGGTGTTCCAGGTACCAGTATCATGGTCGCCGAGGGTATTGAAACGGCTTTAGCGGCCATGATGGCTACGGGAATGCCGGCCTGGGCGGCGCTCTCAGCCTCCGGCCTTCGCTCCTTGGACCTCGCCGCCGAAATCACCGACATCACTGTCTTGGCCGATGCCGATGTTGCCGGTGAAGCTGCCGCCGAAGCCTGTGCTCGTCGGCTGCATCGGCCAGGTCGCAGACTTCGCATTGCCCGTCCTCCACTGGGCCAGGATTTCAATGACATGCTTTTCGCCAACTTTGATCACCAACCAGAGGAATTATCCCATGACCAATGAAACCGCCCCTCCCCTTGAAACCCTTGCCAACCTTGTAGAAGCACATGTTGAAATCAACACTGTTGCCTCCTTTGCCGGAATATCTGCCGCACCAAATGAATTGCCATCTGATGCAGTCGGCCTTGTTGCGGCCATCGTTGATGGCCTTTCAGGTGAAAATAACAACAACGCCGAGTTGCTGGGTAGACTGAAACTCTGGGCCAAGGCGGTAAAAACCGCCCATTACCACGGGCCAGAGTTTGTCCGATGGGTGGCTCGCCATGTCTTGGAAATACCAGGCAGTGCCGATGAGGTCTTGAGTTTGCTTGAAGACATCAAGAAGTGGGTCCGCGCCACCTTACGTGTCGAGGTCCCGTCCCATTACTTCCATGCGATTGCTTATGATCTGCCTGACGATTTTTTCTGTTGTCCGGATGAGTTGTATGGAGTTCGACCGTTTAAGTCCGACATGTCTTTAAAAACTGTCATGAAACTCAATGCCGAATGGCATAATGCGGTAGCTGCCGTGATGGAAGGTAGCGACTTTCCCGCTCCTTGGTTAAAACCTGGTCTTGCAGGCCCCTTTAGCGTTGTTCCCATCACGAGCGATACTGAACTCTACCTCGTAGGGCATGCAGTGCGGGCGTGGTTTCCGGGATGTCGGTCCGAAACAAACGTTCACCAGGGTTACGCATATTATTATTCCGTTCTCGTGGGTGACAAGCGTCTTGCAACCGCTGAGCTATTGAGAGAAGGCGAAGCGGTTGAACTCGGGAAACTGTACGGATTTTGCGATGCCCATACGTTCAATGCAATCCGCTCGGCTCTTGTTTCGTGGCTGGAATCCAATCGCGGCGCTTACGTGTTACCGGTACTTCTTGACGACGAGGTTCCATTTTGATGGCGGTAGCGAGGTCAAAGCAATTGATTTCCGCCGAAAGGGAAATCCGAAACACCATCGAGAACGCTGAACAGTTTACCGGCGCCGCCGCAGCGGCGACGGCCGAAACCAAGCCCCGGGTACTCATCGAAGACGCCAGCCCGGAAATCAGCGTTGACGCAATCAGCATCGTCTTGGCGGAGGACAGCGAGTTATTTGAACGCGGGGTTCCTGTAAAACTTGTCCGCGACCCGGTCACAAAAGCCTTCCTAGCGCACGTCATGACCGCCGACGGGGTCATCCTGAAAGTCCACAAGAACGCCAGGCCCTTTAAATTGAGGGTTGTGCAAGGAGAACTTACGGAGGTTGACGCCCGTGTACCCAAGTATGTCGCTACGATGTGGCTGGATTTACACGGGCAACGAAACCTGAGACCGTTGAACGGCATCGCCTCGGTGCCGCTGCTGCGCGATGACGGCAGCATGTTCGTCACCGAGGGCTATGACGACGTCACCGGGCTTTGGCTGGAGAATATGCCGGATCTGACCGTGTTGGACCCGCCAACGCGCCTGGACGCAGCCGAAGCCCTTTTGAAATTACGTAATACCTTTCGGACCTTCGCCTTTGCCGACGCAGACATGGTTGAAGATCCGCAGACTGGAAGCATGATCGTGGATACCGGCAAGCCTCCGGGTCGGGACGAATCCGCCTTCCTGCACGCGCTCCTTACGGCGGTGACCCGACCCAGCCTTCCGCTTGCTCCTGGCGTCATTATCCGTGCAGCCGCCACATCAGGTGCTGGTGCTGGAAAAGGTCTGCTGACGCGGTGCATCTCCATCGTTGCTTTTGGCCATGAACCCCATGCCATGACCGGCGGCAGTAATACCGAGGAACTGGACAAGCGCATTGGCGGGGAATTGATGACGGGGCGCCCCGTACTGTTTCTCGACAATTTGAATGGCATGACCATCAAATCCGATATGCTTGCCAGCATCCTGACTGAATCGAAAGCCTCCTACAGGCCGCTGGGCAGCTCGCGAATTGTCGAATTGAACACCACGGCGCTCGTGGTGCTCACCGGCAACGGCGTCAGCGTTTCCGGTGATCATGCCCGACGCTACATGTTCGTTGAATTGGATCCCCGGACCGAAAACCCAGAAGCCCGGCAGTTCAAGAACGATATTCGCCAGGAAGTGATGGGCCGGCGTAACCAGCTGCTGGCGGCAGCCCTCACCATCTGGCGCTGGGGCCGGCAGGCCACCGAACTGAATGCCGGACGCCCCTGGGGCAGCTATGAAGAATGGAGCCGGTGGGTTCGTGACCCCTTGCTTGCCTTGGGTTGTCTTGACCCGGCCGAGCGGATTAAGGAAGCCAAGGAGCTTGATTATCACCGCCAGACCACCGCCGAGGTATTCGCGGCCATTCAGGCTCACCATAAAGACCGGCCCTTTATTGTCAAAACCCTCCATCCAGACGTCAAGAAGCTCATCGATCCCGACGCGAAGGGCAGTCAATTCATTTCTGGCTACCTCCAAACACATTCCCAAACGCGCCTGGCCGGCTTCATCCTGACGCGTGAGCCCGGTTCGGGTCGTTGGGGCTCCTGCACCTACGCTCTAAAGCAGACGGAAAACCTTAGGGGTCTCGGGGGTCTTCAGAGCCACGGGGACGAGCTGCAACCCACGTCGCCGGCTAAGGGAACCTCCCCGCCAGCAGCTTTGAAGCCAGAGCCCCCTAAGGTTCCAGAGGTTTTGGCGGCGCCTCAAAATGTGGAAGTCATCCAGAAACCAAAATGGACTCAAAGAGGATGAGAGCTGCCCGTATCCTCGACGCCGCACACGCCGCCGGCGTCCACGTTGAGGTCGATCAAGGCGATCTAGTCCTAGAGGCGGATATTGCCCCACCTGATGAGATCGTGGAGGCGCTATTCTCCGCGAAGGCTGCCATTATCGCTTTGCTGGCAACCCAGAAAGGCGACTCTAAAACTGGAAACTGCGTGTCCCTGTTCCCAGAACAGGGCTCGACCCAGTTTGGCAAGAATCGTCCCCTTCCCGACAGACTGGATTACGATGCCTACCAGCGCGCCATCAATACCTGGCTGAACAACCATCCGGTGGTATCTCAACCGGATCGATGCGCCTGGTGTTTCAGGCTGGAGGAGCCTGATCACGCCATTTTCCCCTTTGGTGCCTTTGCCCGGGGTCACGTTTGGCTCCACGGAGAATGCTGGGACCGATGGCAGCAACACCGGCGTCAAATGGCTGCCAAGGCCCTGGAAAACGATAACGGCCATTGCCATTCCACCTTGACTCGTACCGTAGAAGCACCTGGGCCGAAGGCCGTCATTGACGACGAGGCAGAGGACAATTGGACCGAAGGCGGCGACAAGCCATGACAGCTTTATCTGACGAACTGAAAGACCATTGGAGCGACGTCCATTGGTGGCTTACTAGGCGCAAGCAAGCGGCACTTAAAATCGACCCCGAGACAGCCCAAGTTATATGGGCCTACGCTGACTTGACGGACCCATATGGAGTAAATCCCCCGGGCCCAGGTGAACACCGAACCCGCGGCAGAGCGTTCTTTGCACGCGAACCCCGAAGCGAGATTTGGGTTTCCTTCTTCGACTTGCCCGATGCAATACGGGAGGCCCTTTGGAAAAAGCACCACGCAAGTCGCTTCAACGATGACCTGGCGATTGACAAGCTGTTTCTCTCTGAGGAACCCCAGTGACCGGGAAAAATGAAAGAATACGGCATGTCCATAGATACGGACATGGCTTGGGCTACCATGAACACGTCAAATACCAATTGGATAGTTGCGGAATTTTAGAACGCTGTACGCGCGCGCGGGCGCGCGCGTCTTGGGGTATAATATGACGGCACCAACCAAGCCCGTCTGCGGCGCGAAAAACCGTCAAGGGACGCCCTGCCAATGCAAGAAACTGCTGAGGGGAAAGAGATGCAAGTTTCACGGGGGAATGTCGACGGGCCCCAAAACCGCTGTCGGTAAAGCAGCAATTTCCGCGGCTCAACGCAGGCGTTGGGCTGCAACTACTCGACTTACCACATACACTCGATAAATCTGGTCATGTAGATAACTAATACTCCAATTGCTCAATAGGTGCTGCAAACATATCTGGGTAAAGGGCTTTTTTCCTCTGCAGGCACTTGTTTTACCTTCGCTCCGGGAGTGCATTGAAACAGCTTGATTTTTAGCTGCCTCTGCAACTATTATCTGCCAATGACTACGGCCCCTTGCTGATCCGAAAAGGCAAGGTCCCAATGTGGTGTGGCATGGCTCGGCAAGCCTCAGGCAATTCCTGAAGTTTGACACCCTTAATAGGAGCCTCAGTCATGTCTAAACTATATGAGATTGAATTGAAAGAAGCACGCCTCAGGGCGAGGCTGAAACGTCAAGGTTACCGCCTGCAAAAATCACGCTTTCGCAATCCTGAGTTACGCGCCACTTACTCGGGCTACATGATAATTGACAATAATAATAGGATAGCGGCCGGCGTGTATCCCCGTGAGTTCAGTTTGACCCTAGAGGAAGCCGAGAATTTTTTGCAGGAAAGCACTGATTAGCATCATCAAAGCCGGCGGTGGGCAAAGTCTAACTTACCGCCGGCGGATTCATTGTCCGCCTAGTTTATTTGGCAAGATATTGAATTTATAAGGATATTTTAGGATTATATATTGCCAATCCTAGTTTCCGTCCTAGTTTGAGCCAGTATTCTTCCTGATCACTGCATAATTGACCATCAATTGCCGCTCACGGGCACCAACATAGCCTGGTTACAACTCCCCGCATTTTGACTCATTCGTCCTGAGCTAATCATTGACGGTCATTTAAGACCCGCGAAACTTTCGTCACCTCACCAAGAAGCCCACGCGGGCGAAAGACCAGAATGGCAGCAAGACCGATGCCGATAATAACAATCTGCAGGGCAGCAGCGCGGGCCTGGTGTTCGGCGGGTACGATCGCGCCGAGAGCTGCCCCCGTTACGCTCCACAGCGCCCAAACCACGATTGCTCCCAGTAGTGCGCCGCGATTATTTCCGGATCCGCCGATAATGAGCATGGCCCAGACTTGAAAGGTAATGGCTGAAAGATAATTCTCAGGAGCGATGAAGCCAATGAAGTGAGCCTGAATGGCCCCGGCAAACCCCATTACAGCACTTCCCAGGACAAATGCCTGCAACCGGAAGACATTGGCATTCTTGCCAAGTGATGTGGCAGCCCCCTCGTCCTCTCGAATCGCCCGAAGCACACGTCCCCACGGACCGTGGATTAATCTTTCCAGCGCATAGTAGACACCTCCAGTAATACCGCAAACCAACGAAAGATTCGCAAGATTGAAAAGCAGAGGTTGTTCCTGGAGGCCACCAAAGGGTCTGGGAATAAACCCTATTCCGAATGGGCCGCCAGTGATTGCTGTTGCATTGAGAACCACAAGGTGAATGGTTATGGCAATGCCGAACGTAGTGATAGCGAGATAATCGGCGCGAAGCCTGAGCGTGATGGCACCGATAAATACCGCTGCCAATCCTGAAACGAAAGAGGCCGAGATCCAACCCATCCAAATCGGCAGGTCAAAGCCGCCAAACCGTTCCACGACGTCAGGCGTAGTAAGAAGGGCTGACGTATAAGCACCGATTGCGACAAACCCCGCCACGCCCACATTGAAAAGACCGGTTTGCCCCCATTGCACATTAAGCCCGAGGCAAATGATGCCGTAGCTTAGAGCGGTGACCAGGAAGAACGCGCCATAGGTGATGAGATCAAGTATCATTCGCGAACCCCGAAGAGTCCCGAAGGCTTCACAAGCAGAACTGCAATCAAAATTAGGAATGCCACCGCCGCACGATAATCCGCGCCAACAATTTGTACCGCTGCCGCTTCGGCAACGCCAACAATCAGTCCGCCGAGCACAGCTCCCGGCATGCTCCCTATGCCCCCAAGAATGGCTGCCGCAAACAGCGGCAGGAGAAGGTCAAAGCCCATAAAGGGCCTGATTTGAACGGTAACGCCAAGCATCACGCCTGAAGCGGTTGCCAAAACGCCTGCGATGATCCATGTCGCGCGAATGACCCGTTCCACATCAACACCGGCAACGCGCGCCAGTGCGGGATTTTCTGACACGGCACGCATGGCCCGGCCAGTGGCGCTCAAGGTGAGGAAGCGGTCCATGCCAATGACAATTATCATCGTGAGAAAAATCAAAAAAAACTGATCTGGAGTAAGCCTGATGCCAAGCCCCACGGGAACAGCCATCTGTATATCGCGGGTAAAATAAGCCGGCCTCGACGTAAAAACGAACTCCAAAAAACTTCGAAGTGCCATTGAAGCGCCAAAACTTGCCATCACCATCACGATGGCATTGCCCTTGTTTCGCAATTTCGAAAAGAGCACGCAGTCCAAAGCCACGGCCAAACCACCTGTGAGGGCCGCGGCAGCCATGCCCGCTGCAAGCAACGGCCAGCCGAAGGACAAGGGACCTATGGTGCCGGCATGTCCGCCAAACAGCGTGCCTATTGCAGTAGCCAGGACCAGCGTCATGTAGGTACCCCAAGCAATAAACTCACCGTGGGCGAAGTTGGCGAAGCGCAGGATTGAATAGCTCAGCGTGACACCAACCGCACCAAGCCCAATAAGGGAGCCCATAATTATGCCATCAGCCAAAAATTGCAGATTCACGCCGCACCTTCCAGCCGCCTGGCACCGAGATAAAGCCTGCCAATTGAAGGATCGGAGGCAATTGCTTCAGCTGGCCCTTCATGAGCGATCTTGCCTTCCACAAGAATCAGGGCCCGGTCGGCCAGAGACAGAGCCGCTTTCGCATTCTGCTCCACCAACAGGATTGCAATGCCCTTCGCTCTGATCTCAGCCAATTTTGAAAATACCTGGCCCACTAGTCTCGGAGACAGGCCTGCCGAGGCCTCATCGAGCATGAGGATGTGCGGTTTGGCAAGAAGGGCCCTTGCCACGGCCAGCATCTGACGCTGGCCACCAGACAGGCGGCCCGCCGCCAGTTGACGCTGACGCGCCAAATCGGGAAACAGTTCAAACATGGCATCAATCTGCTCAGACCTACTGGCTTTCGGGAGAACATCAGCAGCTATGCGCATATTGTCAGCAATCGACATGAGCGTGAAAACATTTTCAGTTTGCGGAACGAAACCCAGTCCTCGGCGCGCCAGTTCATGTACCTTGGCCGCCGTGATGTCTGTACCGTCGAGCGTCACGCAGCCAGAAAACTTTGTAGCCAAACCGGCGATTGCCTTGATCAGCGTCGATTTACCAGCACCATTTGGACCGAGTACTGCAACAATCTCGCCAGCCATTACCTTCAAGCTGACACCCCGCACTATTGAAGCGCCCGGTTCGTATCCGGCCTCCAGAGCATCAACATCAAGTAATGCGCGGGTCATTGTGTACCGGCGCCAAGATAGGTTTCAATGACTGCTGGTTCATTGATAACTTCATCGGGCGTGCCATTGAAAAGTATCCGACCCGCCGACATTACGTACACTTGCTGACATAGGCGCGCGACCAAATCCATATTATGCTCAATGATAAAGAACGTCACCCCCCGACGATTGATTTCGATGATGCGTTCAATAATTGTGTCAAGGAGAGTGGGGTTAACGCCAGCTCCTGGTTCATCTAGCAAGATGATCCGGGGGTCAGCCATCAACACGCGTCCCAGTTCCAACAGCTTGCGCTGACCACCTGACAGAACGCGTGCTGGTTCGTGCGCCAAGCGCACAAGTCCGAGGAATTCGAGCCAAGCCATTGCCTTATCCATGTTGATACGTTCCTCGCGGGCAACGCGGCCAGGCATGAACCAAGTGGCGAACATGCGTTCGCCTGACTGTGCTTGCGCTGCAGTCAACATGTTGTCCAAAATTGTCATTTCGCTGAAAGGGCGTGGTATCTGAAACGTCCGGCCAAGCCCACGCATGATGCGGCGGTACGAGCGTTCGGTATTTATCTCAGCACCGTCGAGAAATATCTTTCCGCTGGTCGGCGCAATACTGCCAGCAATCAGGTTAAATAGTGTGGTTTTGCCGGCCCCATTCGGTCCAATGAGCCCAACGATGCCCCCGGCTGCGACGCTCAGTGACGCGTCGTCCACTACGGTTGCACCGCCAAAGCGCTTCAGGACGGACCGGACTTCAAGCATACCCCTTCCCCTTCAAGTTACACTGCTGTTATCATCAGCTATGCTCAATCACCAGCCTTTCTAGCAACGGAAATTTTCACTATGGCAACCAGCCCAGACGACAGTTTCGAACTCTATGATCTCAAGGTCGAGGTTGTTGCGCCCGAAGGCGCCCGGCTCTACTGCGGCGCCAAGATTGGTGATTATTTCGAGCTACACGGTGAAATGCTGTACCTGCCACAAGGACAAGGAATCTCAATTTATTCATTGTCCTCAGTGCTGCCTTTGCTTGCCGCCAAGCAACGCGTAGCGCATTCATATGATTGGATGTCAACGGATGTCGAGATTGCCTGTCCAGATCCCAACTGCCCAAGCCGACTGCGTATTACGAGACTCGGCAAGAGGCGTTTCAGCCATTCGGAGACTACTGCTGTCGTTCCCAAATTGGATGCAAAGAATTGACGCCTGCGAAAACTTTTGAGCTTCGCCCCGGCTACACGATATCGCGCGTTATTTGCGGTGGCTGGCAACTTGCGGGTGGCCATGGCACGGTAGACGGCAAAACGGCGGTGGCTAATCTTACGGCATTTTGTGAAGCTGGCATTTTTACTTTTGACTGTGCCGACATTTACACAGGCGTCGAGGACCTAATCGGCGAATTTCGCACAGCATTCGCTCACAAATGGGGCGCTGACGCTCTAAAAAACGTGAAAGTGCATACAAAATTTGTGCCCAATCTCCAGATCCTGCCTGTCATCATCAGGGGCCATGTGCGTGACGCAATTGACCAGTCACTTCGACGATTGCGGACGGAATGTCTCGATCTCGTACAATTTCATTGGTGGGACTACAATATTCCGAGAAGTGTTCAGGCAGCGCTTTGGCTGAAGGAACTCCAGGACGAAGGCAAGATTAATCTGCTGGGCGCAACCAATTTTGACACGCCGCACACCACTGAACTGCTCGACGCAGGAATTCCCCTTGCTTCCATGCAAGTGCAATATTCGTTGCTTGATGAGAGACCACGGCACGGATTGATAGACCGTTGCCAACACAACGATGTGTATCTTCTCTGCTATGGTTCTGTGGCGGGCGGTTTTCTGACTGACCAGTGGCTTGGGCGAGACGAACCGGTTCCTCCCTTCGAAAACCGTTCACTCACGAAATACAAGCTCATCATCGACGACTTCGGTGGTTGGACGCTTTTCCAGCAATTGTTGCGCACGCTGCGGGAAATCGCCGACCGGCACGGAACTGACATAGCAACTGTTGCAAGCCGTGCCATTTTGGACCGTGCGCAAGTGGGCGCTGTCATTGTTGGCGCGCGAAATCGCAGTCACCTCGCCGCAAATCTGGCGATTATGGAGTTGCAGCTGACACCGGCTGATCTCAGAGAAATAAATTCCGTAGTTGCCCAACGCCGTGGCCCCGAAGGTGACACCTTCACGTTGGAGCGGGACCGCAACGGACGCCATGGCTCGATTATGAAATATAACCTGAATGAGCCCGCAACATGACACGGCTCGGCGCTGCCGCGGCACGTGAGATTGAAGAGCTGCATGCGGTATTTGTGGAGCTGTTTTGCAGCCGGTCCCGTGATTTTAGCAGGTGTGATGCAGCCTTTTCGGCGCATTTTGAGATGGTGACACCCGATGGCAAAACCCATGACCGCGCCGGCGTTCTCCTGGCAATTGAAAGAGCCAAAGCGCCATCGGATTTCAGCATCGAGATCTCCCATATCCGATCATTATGGGAGGGTAAAAGTTCTGTCTTGATTCAGTATGTTGAACAACAGTATCGTGATGGGAAGACGTCCCGACGACGATCGACAGCCCTCTTCGAGGCTGAGGCGAAAGCGCCTTGTGGCGTCGTCTGGCGGCACTTGCACGAAACCTGGATGCAGGACGCCGAATAGAGAACAGGGTAAGCGTTTCCCCGTATGGGGAGTTGAGGGAGTTGATCATGAAACGTTTCGCATTGACCATGACGGCCTTAGCGGCCTTGGTGGCTGCCTCTGGCATGAGCCGGGCAGCTGACTGTGATATCACGATTGGCCTGGTTATGGA
>CAZHCO010000116.1:0-1265 GCA_964530965.1 uncultured Aestuariivirga sp.
CCCTACCCCGCTTTTCCGGACACCTAGACTGTAGCGAGATGTTCGCTCAGAAGGGAGTCCAGGATGGTTACACGATACCCGGCAGAGTTCCGAGAGCGGGCGGTGGAGTTAGCGCGGCTGCGTGAGAAGCCGGTAACGCAACTCGCCGCGGATCTCGGCATTTCCACCGCAACGTTGCACGGCTGGCTGAAACAGGCCGACATCGACACGGGCCGGCGCGAAGGGCTGACGACCGAGGAGCGGGCAGAGCTCGTGCGCCTGCGGCGGGCGAACCGGGTGCTGGAGATGGAGAACGAGATCCTCAAGCGCGCGGCGGCCTTCTTTGCGCGGGAGAACGTGCTCCCAAAATGAGCTTCCGGCTGGTCCAGGAGCTTGCCGCAGACGGGGTGCGCGTCGCGGTGGCCTGCCGGATGCTACGGGTCTCGACCTCGGGCTACTACGAGCAGCGTGGCCGCCCGCCGTCGCCCCGCGCCGTGGCGGACGAGGCGCTCGGCGCACAGATCCGGGAGATACATACCTGCTCGCGCGGGACGTACGGAGTGCCGCGCGTGCATGCCGAACTGCGGCTCGGACGCGGCGTGCGCTGCGGCCGCAAGCGCGTGGCCCGGCTGATGTGTGCGGCGCGTCTGTGCGGTATCTACCGGCGGCGAGGGAAGCGGGCTCGCCCCGCTCCACCTGTCCACGAAGACCTGGTGCGGCGGCACTTCATCGCCGAGGCGCCGGACCGGCTCTGGCTCACCGACATCACTGAGCACCCGACGCGCGAGGGCAAGGTTTACCTGGCAGCGGTGCTCGACGTCTACGCCCGCCGGATCGTCGGCTGGTCGATCGCCGACCACCTGCGCACGGAGCTCGTTGTGGACGCTCTGGAGATGGCTCGCTGGCGGCGGCGTCCTGCTCCCGGCCAGACGATACTCCACTCCGACCGTGGGACGCAGTACACTTCGTGGGCCTTCGGTCACCGGCTCCGCGAGGCGGGCCTGCTCGGGTCGATGGGCCGCGTCGGCTCGGCCTACGACAACGCGATGATGGAGTCCTTCTTCGGCACGCTGCAGCGCGAGCTGTTCGACCGCCGCCAGTGGGCCACGCGCAAGGAGCTTGCGTCGGCGATCTTCGAATGGATCGAGGCCTGGTACAACCCGCGCCGCCGTCACACCTCGATCGGCAATCTCAGTCCCGTGGACTACGAACGTCTGTTCACTGCCGCCGCGGATGCGGCATGATCTATCAAGAACCAAACTGTCCGGGAAACCGGGGCAGGGTCA
>CAZHCO010000117.1:0-8188 GCA_964530965.1 uncultured Aestuariivirga sp.
CGGCGAATAACGGTACGACCAACTGCGACTCGAACGTCAGCCACTCGAATCGCCTGCGGGAACCTCGAGGTACGCGTTGACTAGCAAGCGCAAGAAGGGGCGGTTCCATCCCTTGCAGCGTGAATCGGCACAGTACAGGACAGTAATCCCATCCGATGAAGTACGGCGGGCTATCTGGGCTTCGAAGTTTCGCAATCTGGCGGTAATACCAACCGCATAGATCGCATTGGTGGCGATTGTTACGTCCGTCGGAGTCTGAGGGTCATCGGTACCCTGACATCCCGGTTTTCTTGAGGGCGTTTGTGAGAACCGCGCCGCGTCCAGCCTGGGACGCTACACAAACAAGATAGGCCAGTGCTCATTTGTTATCGTGGGTTATCAAGTCCAACACGAAACAACCGAGACCAGCCTATGCACCGAATTGTAGCGAGCATCATCACCCTCGATCAACACTTGGACGCCGTCAAGACGAACCGCGACGCCTACCGCCCGGATGCCTGCCCGTACTGCCGATTGGGCGGACTGTGGCGACACGGCTGCTATCACCGCAAGGCCGATCGCAGCGCCGACGGCGAGTCGCGCAATCCCGTTCCAGTGCTGCGCTTCCTGTGCCGGCAATGTTTGCGCACCTGCTCGCGGCTGCCTTTGTGTATCGCGCCGCGGCGCTGGTACGACTGGGCGGTGCAGCAGGTGGTGTTGGTGCTGTTGCTGAGCGGCAGTTCGCTGCACTTTTGCAGTCGCTGTACCTGCCGCGCTCGGCGAACCGTGCGGCGCTGGAGGGACTGGCTGCATGACCGCAGCGAGAGCTTTGCCTTCTTCCTGCGCAGTCGGTTTGCCCAGTTGGGGCGAAGTGCCGATCACGATTCGTTGTGGCGCAACGTGTTCGACAGCCTCTCACTGGCGCAGGCCATGGCGTGGCTGGACCGGGAGTTGATCGTGCCGTGATGCGTCGCGCCTGAATCGCCAGCAGACAGCCCTGGCCCCGCCCGGGCGGGGCCCCCACACACTTTGCGCTCTGCCGTCGAAGTCGATTTCCGGCTCTCATCGGCACCTCCACAACACCGAGGTGCATGCGATGAAAGAGATCGACCCAAAGGCCTTGTTTCGCTTGTCCGTGCTGGGCGCGATGGTGAGCCGGGAGCGGCTGGACCGTGGCGAGCTGCGGCAATTGATCCGCGAGCTGGCGCAGCGCGAGTACGCCATTCCCGGCTCGGCGCGTCGCCACATCGGCGAGAAGACCATCCAGGCTTGGTACTACGCCTGGCGCCGCGAGGGCATCACGGGCCTGGCGCCCAAGACCCGCGTCGACCGCGGTCAGTCCAAGATCTCGCCCCAGATTCAGCAGGCAGTGCTGGCGGCCAAGCGGGAGAACCCGCGCCGCTCGATTCGCCAGATCCTGCGCCTGCTCGAAGCGGCGGGAATCGTGGCGCGCCAAAGCCTGTCGCGTTCGGCAATTCATCGGCTGCTGCAACGCAACGGCCTGTCGCAGCTGGCCGGCTCGGCCAGTCTGCCCGAAGAGAAGCGCAGCTTCGCCGCCGAGTATGCCGGCTCGATTTGGTACGGCGATGTGATGCACGGCCCGCGCGTGAGCGTCAAGACAGTGAGTTCGCAAGCCCTGCGCAAGACCTATCTCGTGTCCCTGATCGACGATGCCTCGCGCTTGGTGGCGCACAGCGCGTTCTGCCTTGGCGAGACCGCCCTGGATATCGAAGGCGTGCTCAAGCAGGCGCTGCTGCGACGCGGCGTGCCAATCTAATCGAGAGCTGACGATTAGATTGGTAATCAGCAGGACTCAGTAATGGGGAGGATGGTGAGCAGAGCGCGGCCTGCTGGGGGTCGAGCGTCAATTTGCTGGTGATTATTTTCCTGATGTCACTCTTGGTTCGGGACTCAACCCGCCAAGGAGATACGTGATGTCAGACCCAAGATCGCAGCAAAGCGCGCTGCTTGCGAAGTTCAAGGAACATGTCGCTCAGGCACGGTACGGCTCGAGTACTGTTGGCGCCTATGTCGCGGTAGCTCGCCATTTCCTCGAGTGTCTTTCGAGGCGGAAGGTGCCGATCCAAGAGGTGCGAACAGAGCATGTGACGGCATTCCTTGATCGTGAGCTTCTTCGATTTTCCCGACGCCATGGGCACCCGCCAGCCTGTGTCGGCGATTGGCGTTCTCAGCATTCATCTGGCATCCGCCAGTTGCTATGGTGGGCCAACGGGCAATTGCCCGTGAGCACCGCACCCCAGTGTCCTTTCGAAGCGTTCTCGCGAGCGCTGTGCGACGAATACACGCAATGGCTCGACGAACAACGCGGATTGGCCGCCGCCTCGATCGATGGCCTGGTAGGCGAGGCACGACGCTTCTTGGCGTGGTACGGCGAGGGCAGGACTACCGACAGCCTCTCGGCCATTACGATCGCCGATGTTGACGCCTATCTGCAATCGCGTGCCGCCTCGCTTCGGCGCGTCTCGCTTAAAGCCGTCACACAGCAACTGCGCTGCCTACTGCGCTTTGCATATGCGACCGGGCGAACCGGACGAGACTTCGCGCTGAGCGTGACGTCGCCAACCCTCTATGCACTGGAGTCGATCCCATCTTGCCTACGCGACGATGAGGTACGTACCGTGGTGGAGGTCACGCGCAAGGACCAGTCTGCGAAGGGCCTGCGCGACTACGCCATCCTCCTGCTTCTTTCGACCTATGGACTGCGGGCCGGCGAGATCGCTCGGCTGAAGCTGGAAGAGATCGACTGGCGCGCCGATCGCTTCTGTGTTCTGCACACCAAGACCGCGACGCAGTCGCTCCTTCCGCTGCTTCCGACGGTAGGGGATGCCTTGCTTGCGTACCTGCGTCGAGGACGGCCGATAACCGACGCGAGAGAGATCTTCATTCGCACTTGCGCACCGTATCGAGGCTTTGCCGATGGTTCCAGTCTCTACACGGTTATACGCGGGCGACTTGACGCTGCCGGCGTGCAACCCGTCGGTAAGCGCGGCCCACATGCCTTCCGGCATGCACGCGCCGTAAGCCTGCTTCGAGCAGGCGTTTCCCAGAAGGTCATCGGCGATGTGCTTGGGCACCGCTCGGCAGCCTCCACAACTCCGTACTTGAAGCTCGCCACCGAAGAGCTGCACAATGTTGCGCTGGAGATTCCGATGTGCGCCGGGGAGGTACGGTCATGAGAACCTGGCCAGACGACAACGGCGACGCCATCGAACGTCATATTCAGCATCTGCGGCCGCGCAATCGCAGCACGATCAGGGTCTACCGATGCATCCTGCTCGGCTTCCAGCAATTTGTAGAGCAGCGCAATGATTCCGCCGCAATCAGCCCAGCAACGATCGAAGCATGGTTGCACAGCCGCGCCAAGTGTTGGCCGATGCATCTCCTGCTCCATCGAGCGCGAATTGTCGACCGGTTTCTGGACTACCTTGCATCCGAAGGATCGATCCCCGACAACCCGCTTGAGCAGCTTCGAGTGCGCTATGGTCAGCGGGCTGGTACGCCGATCTTGCGCGCACTGCTGGCGACGGATTCGGCACAGGCGCTCGAGGCACAGCGACCAATGCCACGGTTCGCGAGCTTGCTCGGCAGCTTCATGCGCGAACATGTTGAGCGCATGCAGATCCTCGGCCACCGCTACGGGACTGAGACGGCGCGCTTCCTGCGCTTCGACAGATTCCTTCAACGCCGTCTCGACCTTGCTGATCAGCCTCTGGCGGTCTTGCTGGAACAATGGGCGGCCGAATCGCCGACACTGAACCGCGCCTGCGAGTGCCAGCAAGTCGGTCGAAGTCTTGCAAAGGCACGGCAGCGGATCGATCCGAGCGTTGAACTGCCCAAGGTCGATCGCCGCCTGTCTCGTCAACTCGTACAGCAACGGCGGCGCCCATACATCTATACGCCGCAAGAAGTTCGCCGCTTGCTCGACACCGCTCGCGCATTTGCCTGTCCACGTTCGCCGTTGCGCCCACTCACGCTCTACACAATGATCGTGCTCGCCTACTGCGCAGGACTGCGTCTGGGCGAGTTCGTGCGGCTCACGCTGGGTGACGTTCATCTGGATGCGGGCGAGATCGCGATTCGTGAGACCAAGTTCTTCAAGTCCCGAACGCTGCCTCTGTCCGACAGCGCGATGGCGGCGTTGCGCGAGTATCTGGACGCGAGGCGGCTTGCGGGGGCATCCCAGGACGGCTCAAGCGGATTGTTCTGGCGCGGGCCGGGCACCAACGCAAGCTATTCCTACGTGATGGCCGAGCATCTTCTGGTGAGCGTACTGCGTCGTGCAGGCTTGAAGCCCGAGAAGGGTTGTGTCGGGCCGCGCATACACGACCTTCGACACGCCTTCGTCGTCAATCGCATGCTTGTGTGGTATCGAGAAGGAATCAATCCCCAGGCACGCTTACCGTACCTGGCCACCTACCTCGGCCACAAGGACATCAACTCCACGCTCGTCTATCTGACCGTCACGCAGGAATTGCTGCAGCAGGCAAGCGAGCGTTTTCGGGCCTTCGCTGCGCACAGCCTGTACACCGCGCATGGAGGCTCCCAATGAAGCCGAACAACAACCCCTTTCCCGGGCTGCTGCATGCGTACTTCTACGAGCGGCTTGTGCAGCAATGCAACGTCTCGGCCCACACCGTACGTTCGTATCGTGATACTTGGCGCCTGTTCCTTCGCTTTGTCGCCGCGCGTCACAAGCGCGCCGTTGCGGGCATCACCCTGGCCGAACTCACGGCCGCCGAAGTGCTCGCCTTCTTGCAACACAGTGAGGTCGAGCGCGGCGTATCGATCGGCACGCGCAACTGTCGACTCGCAGCACTGCGCAGCTTCTTTCACTTCGTCGCCGAGCGCGAACCGGCGGCAATCGCCCAGTGCGCCGGGATCCTTCACATCCCGACCAAGAAGACTACCAAGCCCGCACCGTGCTACCTCGAGTCGAGCGAGATTGAGGCCATCCTCGCCCAGCCTGATCGCAAGTGTCTCGAGGGCCAGCGTGACCACGCGTTGCTGTCCTTCCTCTACAACACTGGCGCGCGCATTCAGGAGGCGCTCGATGTTTGTCCGGCAGCGATCCGATTCGACACGCCGTTGTGCGTGCACCTATTGGGTAAGGGGCGCAAGGAGCGAATCTGCCCACTGTGGCCAGAGACCGTCACGCTGCTCAAAGCGCTACTCAAACGACAACCGCGCGCCGATGACGAGCCGGTTTTTGTGAACCGCTACGGTGCGCCGCTTGGCGCCTCGGGGGTGCGCTTCAAGCTTGCGCAGTATGTCGAGGCCGCCGCGCGGACCATCCCGACGCTGTCATCGAAGAAGGTATCGCCGCATCGATTCAGGCATGCAACCGCGGTTCACTTGGTCGCTGCAGGAGCCGATGTGACGGTGATTCGCAGCTGGCTCGGACATGCCAGCCTCGACACCACCAATCACTACGCTCAAGCCAACTTGGAGACGAAGCGGAAGGCGCTCGAGACGCTCACCCCATCGTCCAAGGTTATGAAGCCACCGCGCTGGAGGCGCAATGCGAGCGTACTTGCCTGGCTTGATTCGCTCTGATGCAACACGGAAATAATCAGCAGGAGCAGACCCTACGGCGCGCTTCCACACGAGGGGGCGACCAACGCATTCTGCACATTACTGAGTCCTGCTGATTACCAATCAAACTGGTCGTGGACAACGGCGCCGCGTATCGCGCCAACACGCTGCAGGGCGTCTGTGCACGCCTGGGCATTCATCTCATCTTCTGTCGACCCTATGCGCCCGAGGGGAAGGGCAAATTGGAGCGATGGCACAGGACCGTGCGCGATCAGTTCCTCAGCGAGCTCGATGAGCGGCGCATCACCGATCTGCACGACCTCAACGCGCGGCTGTGGGCCTGGCTGGAGCAGGTCTACCACCGCACCGCGCACGGCGGCCTCGCAGGCTTGACGCCGCTGGCGCGCTACCAGCGCGACTTGGCCCGAATCCGCACTCTGGGCGCCAAGGCCGCGCAACTCGATTCGATGTTCCACCACCGGGTCGCTCGCTTCGTCAAGAAGGACGGCACGGTGTCCTACCTGGGCCAGCGCTTCGAGGTTGCGTATGAGCTGTCGGGCAAGACCGTCCGGCTGGTGGTCGATCCGCACGCCGGGTGCGTCGTGGGCGTCGAGGGCGAGGCCGGCGAATCGCTGGGCAGCGCCACGGCCTTGGACGCGATCGCCAACATCAAACGGGTGCGGCGCAAGCCCGAGCCGCTGACCACGCCCATCAGCGCGGGCAGCGGCCCCAACCTCGTGGAGCTTGCCCATGCGCAGTACCACGGCGTGAAGGACCACGGCGTGAAGTACCACGACCTCAACCACGCAGCGAAGAAGGAGGTTTGATATGTACCTGCAACACTTCGGCTTGCATCACGCCCCGCTGGGCAAGGAGCTCACCGAGCCCTGGGATGACGGCGCGTTGGCGCATCTGGCGCAGCGCTTCAACTGGTTGCTGCAATCTCCGGGCATCGGCCTGCTCACGGGCGAGCCCGGCGTGGGCAAGACCGCCGCCCTGCGCAGTCTCACCCGCACCCTGAACCCGCACCGCTTCCTGGTGCTCTATCAGGCCGAGACCGACTTCGGGCGCTTCGATATCTACCGCGGCTTGGCGCGCGCCCTGGGGGTCGAACCCAGCTACCGGCGCGCACAACTGTGGCGCGACATCAAGCAGCGCATCCATGAACTGGTCGACACCAAGCAGGTGAGCCCGCTGTGGATCATTGATGAGGCACAGAACCTGCCGAGCGAATTCTTCCGCGACTTCCCCTCGTTCCTGAACTTCGCCTTCGATTCGCGTGACCTGATGAGCGTGTGGCTAGTGGGTCATCCTGCCCTGGCGCATATCCTCGAGCGCGCCCCGTACGCGGCCCTGCACAGCCGCATCCAGGTCCGCGTTGCGCTCAAGCCCGTGGTGCAGCGCGAACGCTTCCAACTCCTCATCCAGCACGCCCTCAAGAGCGCTGGCTGCGAGCACACCTTGCTCGCCGACTCGGGCCTGGAAATCTTGCGTCAGGCCTCCAAGGGCCTGCCCCGACAGGCCGGGCGCATCCTGTGCACGGCCATGCGACTGGCCGTGCCCAAGGGCCTGAATCATCTGCCCGACGACATCGTGCAACAAGCCATCGCGGAGCTGCAATGAAACGACGCTCGAAGTGCTCTTCACCCATGGCCTGTGCAGCCATCCCGATGCCCAGATTGAGCGACGATGCGGTCATCCAGATCGACGACTTCATCCATCACGTGCTGGACCTGTTCGAGGCCCGCTACGGCAATCAGATCCATCGCTTCTACGCAGACCTGTGCAGCGACTGCCGTACCGAGCCGCACAGCAACCTGACCCTGGACGATCCTCCATTCTGAAACGCCCAAAGCAATGAACAACGCCGCCAGCTTCAACACTGGCGGCGTTGCCCTTGGGTAGCGGCTTCGGCGGCGACGACGCCACGCTTGCGTCTCACGTTGCGTGAGATTCGGGCACCGTCCAAACTACGCTGGGACACACCGCCTTGTTCATCCTCGAATAGCGTGGGTGCGTCACTCGAATTTATCGCGGGTCATAACAGCCGGCATCAAGCGGACCAGGCAACCATCCGTCGCGTTGCATGTCCGCCTTCACACGCTTGGCCACTTCGATGGGACTTAGCGGGTCGCCGCCGATCACCACTTCTTCGAATTCACTGAACCGCGCGTCGCGGAGCCGTCGACGCAAAGCCGCCTCCGCACCTAGAAATTTGGCACGCTTCTCACGGAGCTGTCCAGCGTTGCGGCGCAATCCAGCCGCATCGGAAGTTGATAGACGGGTGGCGATTTCCTGTGCCGCGCGGGAAAGTTGGGCGTGGCTGTCCGCATCACTGTCGAGCACGCTCAAGCAAAGTGGTTTCAACGCATCGTCGACCTGGTCCCGCAGGACTCGAAGCGCCTTCGTCGTGTGCGCAGTCACCAACACGGTTTTCCCCTGCGCTAACAGACAGCCAAGCAAGTTCGCGATCGTGTGCGTCTTGCCCGTTCCCGGCGGCCCTTGCACAAGTACTGCCTTCGACTTGACCAACCGAGCCGCGATCTCGTACTGCTCCGCATTGGCAGGCTTACTAAACAGAATGTCCGGTTCGGGTCCCGAGGAGGTTCGGGCCTTTTCGCTGTCGCTGGTGTTCGTCCTGATGATGGCCGCGACC
>CAZHCO010000118.1:0-1466 GCA_964530965.1 uncultured Aestuariivirga sp.
CTCGAAACGTATCTCCACCACCTCGTATTCGACCATCTTGACCGGTGTCTTGACCTCGACGAAATCACCGACTCGCTTTCCGATCAGGGCCTTACCGACCGGAGATTGAATCGAGATGCGGTTCACTTTCATATCGGCTTCATCCTGTCCCACCAGCGTATACTCCCGCTTCGACTGCGACTCCTGTTCAATCACGAGCACCGTGGCGCCGAACACGATAGTCTCGGAGATTCGCCCGGCCGTTTCGATGATGCGGGCGTCGGCCAGCTTCGACTGCAGTTCCACGATGCGCGACTCGATGAATCCCTGGCGTTCTTTTGCGGCATCGTACTCCGCATTCTCGCTCAAATCGCCATGGGCACGCGCTTCAGCGATGGCTTCGATATTTTTGGCACGCTCGACTTTGCGAAGGCGATCGAGCTCTGCTTGGAGCGCTTCGTGCCCCTTCTTCGTAATCGGTGTCGGCATTCTTCCTCCAAACTATACTGCTGAATGGTGAACGCCGAACGATGAACAATAGAGGAAAATCATGGCCTCTAGTTCAGCGACCAGCGTTCATCATTTATCGTTTCGCGCTTTCTGGGCCATGGTATTCCTGCAGCGACCGAATGGTAAGCTCTTTCTTGAGGATCGCTTCAATGCCCATGACCGCCGCTCGTGCCCCCCGTATAGTCGTACAGTACGCCAGCCCTTTGTTCAGAGCTTCCCGGCGGATCGACAATGAATCGGCATGTGACGACGCGGTACTCACAGTGTTCACGACCAAAGCCACCTGCCCGTTTTTGATATGGTCCACGACATGAGGACGACCTTCCATGACCTTGTTCACGGTTTCCGCATTAACCCCGTGGTTCCGCAAATACGCCGCTGTTCCACTTGTAGCTTGAATGTTAAACCCCAGCCGCTGGAGCTGCTGCACGACTTCCAGAGCCGCCGGACGATCACTCTCCTTCACACTGATGAATGCCGTGCCTCCCTTCGGGAGCGGCGCACCAGCTCCTGCTTGGGACTTCGCAAACGCCCATCCAAAATCCTGGTCGATGCCCATCACTTCCCCGGTGGACTTCATCTCCGGCCCCAAAAGGACATCCACCCCCGGGAACTTATTAAAGGGAAAGACGGATTCTTTCACGGACAAGTGAGCGGGAGCAGGAGCCTCGATCAGCCCCAGATCCGGAAGGCTCTTGCCCACCATGGTCTTCATCGCCAGCTTGGCAAGCGGCACGCCGATGGCTTTACTGACGAACGGCACGGTGCGGGAGCCTCGAGGATTGACCTCCAATACGTAGATTGTGTGGTCTTTGATGGCAAATTGCGCATTCATCAGGCCGATCACGCCAAGCTCAAGAGCCAACGCCTTCATTTGCCGGCGAATCTCTTCGACAACGTTCTGGCCGAGCGAATAAGGCGGCAACGAACAGGCCGAGTCCCCCGAATGTACTCCGGCTTCTTCGATGTGTTCCATG
>CAZHCO010000119.1:0-2099 GCA_964530965.1 uncultured Aestuariivirga sp.
GACGAGGTAGCCGGCTTCGGGCTCCGCGTGTTGCCGAGCGGGCGCAAGAGGTACGTCGTGCAATACCGCGCCGGTCGCCGGTCGCGCCGGATTGGCCTTGGACCGAGCACGGTCCTGGCTTGCGAGCAGGCACGCACCCGGGCGATCACCATCATCGCCGCGGCCAGGAACGGCGAGGATCCGGCTACCAGACGGGACGCCGATCGACAGGCCATCACGGTCAGGGAACTCGCGCAGCGCTTCGACCAGGAGCACGTGGCGCTCCGCCTGAAGGCGAGCACGGCCAAGGGCTACCGGCGGATGCTGGAGCGCGTCATCGTCCCGGCACTGGGGTGCCATCGCGTGACCGAGGTGACGCGGGCCGATGTGGCCAGGGTCCATCACGATCTCCGGCACATCCCCTATGACGCCAACCGGTGCCTGGAGATCATCTCCAAGATGTTCAACCTGGCCGAAATGTGGGGCCTCCGGCCGGACGGCACCAACCCGCGCAAACACATCAGGAAATACCCCGAGGCGAAGCGCGAGCGATTCCTGAGCGCCGCGGAGCTTCGGCGGGTCGGCGAGACATTGCGCGAGATGGAGGACGAAGGCATCGAACTGCCGTCCGCCATCGCCGCCGTGCGTCTCCTGATGCTGACCGGCTGCCGGCTCGGCGAGATCATGAAGCTCAAGTGGGAATACCTGGACCTGGCCGGCAAGGCGCTTCGCCTTCCCGACTCGAAGACCGGCGCCAAGGTCGTCCATATCGGCCAGCCAGCGGTCGAAGTCCTGGAAGGCATCGAACGCGCCAGGGACAACCCTTGGGTGCGCGGCGACGATTACGATGACCGCATGACGACAATTAGGATGGCCGGTCTGGTGGTTCGCTTGGGCTGACTCGATCAATGTTCCCCCCGCGATCGCGGGGGGAACATTGAATGTCCGGCAAGCACATCACCGACCGCCAGGTCAGGCGGTACATGGACTCGCGCAAGGACGGACACACCCAGCCAGCGGCGGCGGCCCGCGCTGGTTTCAGCGAGCGCACCGGGCGGCGCGTCGACGAGAACGCGGTCCTGCCAAGCCAGAAGAACCGGATACGGCGCTACCGGACCAGGCAGGATCCCTTCGTCGAGGTCTGGCGCGATGATCTCGTGCCGATGCTCACCGCCATGCCGGCCCTGCGCGCCACCACGATTCTGGAGGAGCTGCGGCGCCGTCATCCCGGCCGTTATTCCGACCAGCTCCTGCGCTCGCTGCAGCGCCGCGTCGCGCACTGGCGGGCGACGGAAGGTCCCGAGCGCGAGCTGATCTTCCGTCAGGACCATCCGCCGGGCCGGCAGGGGCTCTCCGACTTCACCGACGCCAGCGGCCTTGCCGTGACGATCGGCGGCGAGCCCTTCGCGCATCTCATTTATCAGTTCTGGCTCGCCTTCAGCGGCTGGCGGTACGTCAAGGCCATCCGTGGCGGCGAGAGCTTCACCGCCCTCACCGAAGGCCTTCAGGAAGCCCTGTGGCAGCTCGGCGGCGTGCCGCGCGAGCACCGCACCGACAGCCTGTCGGCCGCTTACCGCAATCTCGGCGCCCGCGACGACGAGGCGGTACGCTACGCCGACTTCTGCCGCCATTACGGAGTGACGCCGACCCGCAACAATCTCGGCGTCAGCCACGAGAACGGCGCGGTCGAGGCCGCCCACGGCTATCTCAAGACCGGCCTCAACGAGGCGCTCGAACTGCGCGGCTCGCGCGAGTTCGCCGATCTGGCCGCCTACCAGGGTTTTCTTCAGGAGTTCACCGCGCGCAAGAACGCGCCGCGTCGTGACATGACCGAGAACTCGGTCAGATCCCTAGGCCGTCAACAAGAAGCCAGTTGATTGGCTTTGGCGGTTCAAGGGTTAAAGGCGCCCACTGGCCTGCCCAGACGCCCTGGACGCCAACTCCATGACCGATCCAGCGTCCGGTTCAGCCGCGAAGGAACCGTCTCTCGTTCACGTTGAACTCATCGGCGCGCGTCACCCAGTCCATCAAGGACTTGTCGGCCAGTTCGGGGAACGTGGCGCCTTCCTGGCTGGCTTTCATGGCGTCGTGGATGGCCTGGACCGAGGCGGCGAATGCCT
>CAZHCO010000120.1:0-9182 GCA_964530965.1 uncultured Aestuariivirga sp.
TCGATGCCAATGGACGTAAATCGTAGCTGTTCAGTTTGAGTTGTCTTGGTCATGGGAGCTGCTCCTATTGTTTGCAGGTACAGTCTTGACCGACCAACCTGCCAGTTTTGAGGCAGCAGCCAGTCCATCCCATTAGCAGACAAGTGTGGAAGGTCGCAATGGTTGACCTTGTGGAGTCAAAAACGCTTCTCAGGCTAACCAAGGGCTTTGATTGCAGCTTTTGCATTGCTGCCAAAATATGCAACAGCGGTGCTTAAGAGCCCAGGCCATATGCTGGCCGATGCCAGTCCCGCTGCATCATCTGCTTGACTTTGCGCCAACCAGGATGGTGGTGGCAGCAACGCAAGAATTCCACCCAACACGGCCGAAAGTCCCAACAGTGAAGCGAGGATTTTCAGCGGTAGCCTTGGCTCGCGACTACTCATTTGTCGCGACGCCCGTTTCATGTTCTCGACAGTGACGTCGAATCCGCCAGTACAGGTCAGAGAAAAACCTGCCGCCAAGATGACATCTGACCAAGCAACTAACTGGTAGGTAGTAAACCACTGTCTTGTGATATTTGTCGCTACCTGTGCCTCGCCAGGTGAAAAACTGACACCAATCAACCAAGGGTTTCCAGTCGCGACAATGGCAACAATGGAAACAGCCGTGGCTGCTAGAAGCTGATTTCTCGCTGCCTGATTACCCACACGAAAGAAATGAAACATGAGCTTCTCCTGGGGCGTTGGAGCGCGGTCTATTTTTTCACTTCGTTGACCAATGCCAGCAGGCCTTTGAGAATTTCAAGCGGTTGTGGCGGGCAACCCCCGATGTGCAGATCGACGGGAATGATATCCTTGACTGCGCCAGCGCAGGCGTAGCTGCCAGCGAAAACGCCGCAATTGGCAGCGCAATCACCAAGCGCCACAACCCACTTCGGCGACGGCGTTGCGGCGTAGGTGCGTTCCAGGGCCTGGCGCATGTTCCAGGTCACGGGGCCGGTGACCAAGAGCACATCGGCATGACGGGGCGATGCCACGAACTTCAGGCCGAAGCGCTCCACGTCGTAGACCGGGTTATTGATAGCGTGAATTTCCAGTTCGCAACCGTTGCACGAACCGGCGTCTACCTCGCGGATCGCCAGTGACCGGCCGAGGCGGGCCCGTGCCTGCTGGCCAAGTGTCTTGGCGAGTTCGGCCACAGCTGCACTGCCGGGCTGCGGCGGCGCGATAACTGCGGAGCCCTCAATCAGCGATCTGAACAGAAGCGAGCGCATGGTGTCCTACATATCATGTCCGGAATAGGAACAGTTGAATGACTTGTTGCAAAGCGGAAAATCGGCAACGATGTTGCCCTCGATGGCAGCTTCAAGCAGTGGCCACTGGAAACAGGAGGGATCGCGGGCGTGAAAATTCGCAAGCCGTCCCTTGTCATCCAGCCGCAGTGCGATGAATACATCGCCGCGGAAGCTCTCGACCATGCTTGCACCTTCGCCGGCCAGCACTTTGGGCATGGGCGACATGAGGGGGCCGGTTTTCAAAAGATTTAGCAACTGCCGGATGAGCGCGATGCTGGAGCGGACTTCCTCAATGCGGACCCACACCCGCGCGTTGACGTCGCCTTCGTCGCGTAGCGCCATGGTGAAGTCCAGCTTTTCGTAAGGCGGATAGGGGAAATTCTTGCGCGCGTCGAAGGCTCGGCCCGAAGCACGTCCGACATGGCCACCGGCGCCGAAACGTGCGGCAAGCTCAGCACTTGCAATGCCTGTCGTGACCGTGCGGTCCTGTAGCGATGGCGCTTCGTCATAGACCCGGACAACCGCTTCGAATCCCTTGGTGCAGCGCGCGAGCAGAGCCTCAATTGCATCTGCGCCCTTAGCCGAAAGATCTGCGGCAACGCCGCCCGGCACGATGCAGTCCATCATCATGCGATGGCCGAAACACTGGTTGGCAGTCTGCAAGATTTCTTCGCGCAGCAGAGTGCAGTGGGCATGGAGCACCACAACGCTGGCATCGTTGCAGATGGCACCAACATCGTTCACGTGATGCGACAGGCGCTCAAGCTCCGCCATGATAGCGCGCAGCAAAACGGCGCGCGGCGGTGGGCGCCACCCTAGAGCAGCTTCGATGGCGCGGGCACAGGCGTAGGAATAGGCGACCGTGCTGTCGCCCGAAATGCGCGCCGCGATGCGCGCCGCCGTGGCGATATCGGCACCCCGGCACAGGGCCTCGATGCCCTTGTGGGCGTAACCGAGCCGCTCTTCGAGGCGCACGACGGCTTCGCCGTTGGCGGTGAAGCGGAAATGACCGGGCTCGATGATCCCGGCATGAACCGGCCCTACGGCGATCTGATGCAGCCCTTCGCCTTCGGCGGCCAGGAAGGCGTAAGACGTGTCTGGCCGAGCAACATCCTTTTTCAGGCCCGGCGGTGGTGACGGCCATTTGCCGTGGTCGATCCAGTTGCGTTGATCAGGCAGCCCTTTTGGTTCGACGCCATGGAGATCGCGAAGTGTGCGTTCAAGGCGGATGGCGGCTGGGTGATTCTTGGCAACCGACGGGAAGCTGCCACGCTTCATCGGCACCGAAACGATGATCCGCAGCTTGAGCGCTACGACGCCGAGCGCCATGTGGGCGGCAATTCCATCAACCCAGAGCGCTAGCAAATCCTGCAAGCCTTGGGCGCAGCCCATGGCAAGGCCAATCCAGTCCCGCTCATCGATCATCCCTAGACGGACGAAACCATCGGCTCCGGCTTTCAGTTTGGCGGCCAGCGAGGCGGCAGCCGTGGCCACAGGCCGCTTCATTTAAGCATCTCCGCGGCGCGTTCGAACCAGCCCACCAGCGTCGGCGGCAAGTAAATGCCGGCGATGAGAACCAGTCCAAGATGTATTATGAGTGGAACGGAGGAGGCGCGGACCTTGTGTACGGGCTCGGTCGGTTCGCCAAACAGCAGGTCCTGCAAACGCCACAGCAATGCACCGAACGCCACGAGCAGGCCGAAGGCCGGAAATATCGCGAGCCAGGGTGCCCGCGCAAAGGTGGTGGTGAGGATCAGGAACTCGCTCATGAACACGCCAAATGGCGGCAGTCCCGAGATCGCAAAGACTCCCGCTGCCAGTCCGATTGCGAGACCCGGATGGGTCACGCTCAGTCCCCGGATTCCGGCGATGCGCTGGGTATTCTTGGCCTGGGCCACGTGTCCTACCGCAAAGAAGATTGCCGATTTGGTCAGGCTGTGCATGGCCATGTGCAGGAGCCCGGCGAAATTGGCCAAAGGCCCGCCCATGCCAAAAGCAAACGTAATGAGCCCCATGTGCTCAATGGATGAGTAGGCAAACAGCCGTTTGATATCGCGCCGCTGGTACAGCATGAACGCGGCGAAGATCAGCGAAATCAAACCCATGACGATCATGACGGGCCCTGGATCGATGGCAGCCGGATGGGCTGAGACGATCATCTTGAAACGCAAAAGCGCATAGAGCGCCACATTGAGCAGCAGCCCCGAGAGAACCGCCGAAATCGGTGTTGGGCCTTCGGCATGGGCATCGGGCAACCAGGCATGAAGGGGGGCCAGGCCCACCTTGGTGCCATAGCCGATGAGCAGGAAGATGAAGGCGAGATTGAGCAATGAAGCATCGAGTTGCGGGGCAGCGGCCTGCAGCAGGCTCCAGGTCATTGCGGGAGCCCCTTCACCCAGGGCTTTTTGGCCGGCGAGATAAATGAGAATGGTTCCGAAGAAGGCAAGCGAGATACCGACGCTGCCAAGGATGAAATATTTCCATGCCGCCTCAATGGCCGACGGTGTGCGGTAGATACCGACCATGACGACGGTGATCAGTGTTGCCATTTCCAGGCCGACCCACATCAGTCCGATGTTGTTGGCGGTGAGCGCCACGTTCATCGATCCCATCATACCAAGGAACATGGCATGGTAGAAGCGCACAAACTGAGGCGTGAGTTTGCCGGTTTCGATTTCGTGGCCGATATAGCTGGCACTGAACACAGACGCGGTAAAGCCCACCAGTGTATTGAGGATGATGAAGAGGATATTCATGTCGTCAACGATGAAATAGCTGCTCGCTCCCGCGTCGATAAAAAGCAGCGACACGCCAGCGAGGAAAGTGGCAAACATGGCGAAAACATTGCCTGCTGCCGAGGCCCGGTAGCCCGGAACCAGTACCAGGACAGCCGCCGTGACGAAGGGAATGCCAATGACCAATGCAACGGATATCATCATTTGGTGTCGCCCCTGACATTTTCGAGGGCCTCGACATCGACGCTATAAAAGCGTTCGCGGATGCGGAACACAAATACAGCAAATACGAAAAGCGCAATAAGCACTGAGAAGGCGACACTGACCTCGACGACAAGCGGCATGCCGCGTGCACCCGTGGCAGCTAGGATCAGTCCGTTCTCCAGCGACATGAAACCAACGATCTGGGTGACGGCGTTGCGTCGCGTGATCATCATCAACATCCCGAGAAGAATGATGGCGAGCGCCAGCGCCAGGCCTTCGCGCGTGAATGAACCCGCCGCCACGGTGATCTTGAGAACCAGCATCAGCGACAGCGACGTGAGTGCCAGTCCAAGCAGCAACGTCTTGCCGACGCCAACAACCTGTTCCACATCGCGGTGCACACCGAGGCGCACTATCATCTTGTGCAGCGCCACCGGGATGACGATGCCCTTGAGGCACAGCGCCAACGCCGCAGTGATGAAGAGATGCGGACGCTGTTGTGTCCACGCTTCCCAACCCACCGCCATCGACAACAGAATTGCCTGCGCGGCAAATATGTTGAGCACGGCAAAGATGCGGTCCTGATAGAGAAGCGCGAAACTTGCGACCAGCATCAGGCCGGCGAAAAGGTGCGAGACATCATAGGCGTGGTTCAATTGAGCACCTCGCGAGTCAGGAAGGCGAGTAGAATCGCAAGGAAAGCGAAGACGAAGGCACCGCCCAGGAATTCGCCGACCCGGAACACCCGCATTTTGGCGATGCTCACTTCCCAGGCACCGAGAAGTACTGCGCCAAAGACGAGCTTCACCAGATAAGCCGCAGCGCCCATGGGCCACGCGGCCGGTCCCATGTTGGCCGGCGCCATGCCGAACGGCAGGAACAGGCAGATAATCAGTGAGATGTAGAGAACCAACTTCAGTTGGGCGGCCATTTCGATCATGGCGAGATGACGGCCGGAATATTCCAGCACCATGGCTTCGTGTACCATTGTGAGTTCAAGGTGTGTCGCAGGATTATCCACCGGCATACGGGCATTCTCAGCCAGCGCTACAATGACCAGCGCCACCAGTGCGAGGCCCAGGGATACGCGCACTGTGACGGGCGCGGATATCAGGAATTCTGCGACTTCAGGCAGTCGCGTCGTTCCCGCCGAAAGCGCCATCGTCAAAACTACGAGCAGCATTGCGGGCTCAGCCAACGTTGCGATCATCATTTCGCGCGAGGAGCCAATGCCGCCGAAACTGGTGCCGACATCCATACCGGCGAGCGCGAGGAGAGCCCGCGCCGCACCCAGAAGTGCGACAAGCGCCACGGCGTCAGCGGCCCAGTTGAACATGAGTCCGGAAGCGAAAGTGGGAACCAGTGCGGCAGCCACCCAGGTGAAAGCGAGAATGGCACAAGGCGCTGAGCGGAAGAACCATGAAGCGTTACTGGCGACGACCACTTCCTTGCGCACGAGCTTGATCAGGTCGCGGTAAGGCTGAATAATTGGCGCCCCCTGCCGCCGCATGAAGCGGGCCTTGGTGCGCCGGGTGATGCCGGTGACGGCAGGCGCCACCAGAAGCACCAGAAACATCTGGATCGTCTGACCAAACAGAAGTGTGAGTGTCTCGTCCATCAGAACCACACCGCCGCAATGAGAAGCAGCACAATGAGCGCGCTGAACACCAACATGAGGTAACTCCGGATCGTCAGGAACTGCAGCGTGTTCAGCCGTTCAGACAGGCTGACAACGGCCCGTGCCGGTGCCGCATACAGCAGCTCCCAGGCATAATCATGCAGCCGCACAGTGAGGCGCGCGGGTCGGTTGTCGCCAGGTTGCGGCATGTCGATGGTTTCGGAAGCGCCAAAGACCGTCCCACCATAAACCCGCCGCAAGGGCTGCGAAAAGCTCGACGCGCCATACTGCGTGAGTGGCGAAGGATCCGGGAATCCGCAATCCCATGCGGGGCCAAGTCTGGTGCGGCGGCCCGAGAGCTGGTGCACCAGCAGTGTGACCAGCAGGCCGGAGATGAGCAGGAAGATTGCAATTGTCGGCGCATCGTAAATGCTGCGCGCCGCATCGAAAGCAACCAGCGAGAATGGTGTGGGGCCGGTGCCGGTTGCTGGCAGTGGCGCCCCGGCAAGCGTTTGAAGCAAGGGCTGGATGGCCGAAACGGTTACCCCGCCAAATAATCCGCCAAGCAGGCACAAGCCGGCAAGCAGGGCCATCGCCACTTGCTGCGGACGTGCCGTTTCATGGGCTTCGGCGGCCGCCGTACTGCGTGGACGGCCAAGATAGACAATGCCGAAAGCGCGCACGAAACAAGCCGCGGCAAGAGCAGCGGCCAAGGCCAGCATGGCACCCACCGCTGGCGACATGAAGCGTAGAATGGGCTCGGGAAATGCTGGACCCGCAAGCACCGCTTGAAACAGCAACCACTCGGAGACGAACCCGTTGAAGGGTGGCAGGGCGGAGATTGACATGGCACCGACCAGCCACAGGGCAGCCGTGATCGGCATGCGGTGAATCAATCCACCAAGCCCGTCGAAATCGCGCCGTCCAGTTGCGTGGAGCACGGCTCCGGCGCCGAGAAAGAGCAGCGACTTGAACCACGAGTGGTTCAGGCAGTGAAGGAGCGTTGCGGCCATTGCCACCGCAGCAGCGGCAGCAAGCCCGGACGCTTTGAAGGCCAGCGCCAGCCCAAGGCCCACGAAGATGATGCCGATGTTCTCCACCGTCGAATAGGCAAGGACCCGTTTTAAATCGCCATCAAGCACGGCGTAGAGAAGGCCAAGTACCGCCGTTGCGGCACCAAGTAATAGAAATGGCAGGGCCCACCACCAAATAGGTGTCCCCAAAAGGTCGAAGACGATGCGGATGATGCCGTAAATCGCAACCTTGGTCATGACGCCGCTCATCAGGGCAGACACATGGCTGGGCGCTGCCGGATGGGCCAGCGGCAGCCAGGCGTGCAGCGGCGCGATACCGGCCTTTGAGCCGGCACCGAAAATGGCACCGGCGAGGATGAGCCCAGAGACAAGTGGCCCGGGCGGCGCGGCGCGGATCGCGTCGAAGGCGTAATTGCCGGCAGCACCTGCCAGTCCGCCGAAGGCGAACAGGAGCGAGGCCGTGCTAATTGCTGCCATCACCAGATAGACATGACCCGCATGACGGTTGTCAGCATCTCGATGGCGCGAGACGACGAGGATCCACGATGTAAGCGACATCAATTCCCAGGAAAACAGGAAGCTAAAGGCATCTCCGGCGATGAGAACGAGGTTCATCGCCAAAGCGTAGGCGGGGAAGAACGGTTCGACCCTTGCCGAGATATCCCGGTCGCGGTCAAGTCCCATCCCGTAAATGGCGGTGGTCAGCACACCGAGATTTACGATGAGACCGAAGAAGGCCGATAAAGCATCGAGCTTCATGTGCAGTCCAATGACCGGTAACCCAAGAGGAAGTCTGAATCCGGTATTTGTATCGGCAATCAATGCGGCGAGACCGGCAACTGCGGCCACCGCTGCGGCCACAATGCAGACAGGATAGATTGCGGCAAGCGCCGACTTGTGCCGATTGAAGACGGCGGCAAAGATGGCCGCTGCAGCATAAAGCACGATTGCCACCAGCAATCCCGCTAGCGGCGGAGCAGTGGAAAAACCCACGCCAGTCATTTGGATGACTCTTTGAATCGCACACCACGGCCGCCGCCGCCGCTTGCAGCGCCTTCGCCAATTATTTCGAGGCCCGCCTTGTCAAGCGCCTCAAGGACCTTCATGAGGCTCGAAACAATGCCCCGCACATTGTCGGGGCTTGCTTCCATCCGCTGGATGGTCGGCAGGGATACATTGGCCAAGTCCGCTAATTTTTGCTGGTCGATGCCAAGCAAAGCACGGGCGGCGCGCAATTGTGGTGCTGTAATCATCAGGGCGCGACTTTGCACAAATCACTTTATGCATGTATTATGCATCTATACTGATGCTTTACAACTGGGAATTCACCGACAAGACTTGTATGGGCATTACCGCGCCAAGCAAGCGAAGGTCTTCATTGGCCTCCCTGAGTGGTGATTGTGCTTTGTTGAGTCATTGAATTATGGGGAGGCGCGGATTCCCAACGCGTAGCGTTTAACAAGTAAATCGCGTTAATACTGTAGAGTCTATTTGAACCCTAGATGTGAGTTTTCAATAGGTTGTCCATCCGGTCCGGATCGAGGAAGCTGGGGTTGCGAAACTTCAGAGTCCAAGAGGAGGACCGGATGGACAACCTATTGAAAGCTCACATCTAGACCATAATTGGGAGGCTGGTCACCTCATCTTACAAAGGCAGATGTCCAAATCCAGCTAACTCATTTCAACCGTCCGGTCTGGAACAGCAGCACGTTCAGGCCGCCGTGGGATACAGGCCGACCCGGAGGTGCAAAGGGTAAGCCGGTTGCTTTGGCCAGCGATGCGTCGGTTGTTATCAACCCGACGCGCCAGCCGGAGAACCGGGTCAAAAGCGTTTTCCCAAGTGCTGCGTAGAGCGTAATGAGCGGCTTCTTGTCGCCGATCCGGATGCCATAGGGTGGATTGACGATCACCAGTCCGGGCGGACCGGGCGGCGGCGTGAGATTACTGGCGGCGTGTTGCTGGAACACTGTGAATTCCGCAACTCCCGCACGCGCGGCATTGGCACGGCACATCTTGATCGCACCAGCATCACGGTCGCTGCCAAAGAAGTGAAGGGCGGGTATGTTTCCGCGCTTCGTGTCGCGCATATTTTTCCAAACGCCTTCGTCGAAGCTTACAAGCTGCTCGAAGGCAAAACTCCGTGATCGGCCCGGGTTCAGGCCCGCTGCAATTTCGGCGGCTTCAATCACGAAGGTGCCGGAGCCACACATGGGGTCAACCACGGTTTCACGGCCATCATATCCGCATTGACGCAGGAAAAGGGACGCCATGGTTTCGCGCATGGGCGCCTTGGCGATGGCTTCCTTGTGGCCACG
>CAZHCO010000121.1:0-1522 GCA_964530965.1 uncultured Aestuariivirga sp.
GAAGACAAGTTCGAAAACATGGGCGCCCAGATGGTGCGCGAAGTTGCCTCCAAGACCAATGACATCGCAGGCGACGGAACGACGACAGCAACGGTTCTGGCCCAGGCCATCGTCCGTGAAGGTGCCAAGAACGTTGCCGCCGGCATGAACCCGATGGATCTCCGCCGCGGCATCGACATGGCGGTCGTCGCCGTGGTTGAAGACCTCAAGAAGCGTTCGAAGAAGATCAAATCCTCGGAAGAAGTTGGTCAGGTCGGCGCCATCGCGGCCAATGGCGAAAAGGCCATCGGCGACATGATCGCCAAGGCCATGCAGAAGGTCGGCAATGAAGGCGTGATCACGGTTGAAGAAGCCAAGACAGCCGAGACTGAGCTCGAAGTGGTTGAAGGCATGCAGTTTGACCGTGGCTATCTCTCGCCATACTTCATCACCAATGCCGACAAGATGCTGTGCGAACTGGAAGATGTTTACATTCTTCTCCACGAGAAGAAGCTTTCGTCGCTTCAAGCCATGCTGCCGATTTTGGAAGCCGTGGTTCAGTCCTCCAAGCCTTTGCTCATCATCGCAGAGGACATTGAAGGCGAAGCCCTTGCAACGCTTGTTGTGAACAAGCTGCGCGGCGGCCTCAAGGTTGCAGCGGTGAAGGCCCCAGGCTTCGGTGATCGCCGCAAGGCCATGCTGGAAGACATCGCAACGCTCTCGGGCGGCCAGGTCATTTCCGAAGACCTCGGCATCAAGCTTGAGAATGTTGGCCTCGACATGCTGGGCCGTGCAAAACGGGTTCGAATCGACAAGGAAAACACCACGATCATCGACGGTGCCGGCAAGAAGGCCGACATCACGGGGCGGGTTGCCCAGATCAAGGCGCAGATCGAAGACACCACTTCGGACTACGATCGTGAAAAGCTGCAGGAGCGTTTGGCCAAATTGGCTGGCGGTGTTGCGGTGATCCGGGTTGGCGGTTCAACCGAAATCGAAGTGAAGGAGCGCAAGGACCGCGTTGACGACGCTTTGAACGCCACGCGCGCTGCCGTTGAAGAAGGCATCGTTCCTGGCGGCGGTGTAGCACTGCTCCGCGCCAAGAAGGCGCTTGAGTCTGTCACCTCGAAGAACCCTGACGTGCAGGCTGGCATCAACATCGTGTCGAAGGCGCTTGAGTCGCCGATCCGCCAGATCGTTGAGAACGCTGGTGTTGAAGGCTCGATCGTGGTCGGCAAGCTCTTGGAGAAATCCGGCAACTTCGGCTTCGACGCGCAGAACGAAGAGTACTGTGACATGGTTGCCGCTGGCATCATCGATCCCACCAAGGTTGTGCGTGTGGCGCTTCAGGACGCGGCATCGGTTGCCTCCATCCTGATCACCACGGAAGCCATGATCGCCGAGAAGCCCAAGGACAAGTCGGGCGGTGGCATGCCAGGCGGCATGGGCGGCGGCATGGGTGGAATGGGCGGCGGCATGGACTTCTAAGTCCAGCGCAACTCAGACGAAACGCGAAACCCCGGTGGAAACACCGGGGTTTTTT
>CAZHCO010000122.1:0-3171 GCA_964530965.1 uncultured Aestuariivirga sp.
TATTTCGTCCACTCCTATCAGCTTGAGGCAGCCCTTCCTGAAGATGTCATCGCAACAAGCGATTATGCCGGAGCGATTACCGCAATAGTTGGCTATGACAATATGGCGGGCACGCAATTTCATCCGGAGAAAAGCCAAACCCTTGGCTTGGCGCTGATTGCAAATTTTCTGCGGTGGAAGCCATGATCCTGTTTCCCGCCATCGATTTGAAGGACGGCCAATGCGTGCGCTTGAAATTGGGTGACATGGCGCAGGCAACTGTCTTCAATGACAATCCCGCAGCCCAGGCCAAAAGCTTTGAAACCCAGGGCTTTGAATGGCTGCATTTGGTTGATCTCAACGGCGCCTTTGAAGGGCGTCCTGTTAATGGCAAGGCTGTGGAAGAAATCCTGAAAGCCATTTCCATTCCTGTGCAGCTCGGCGGCGGCATTCGTGACGTGGCCACAATCGAGCATTGGCTTTCGCGTGGCGTGACACGCGTCATTCTTGGAACCATCGCCTTGCGTAATCCCAAAATCGTGAGCGAAGCCTGCAAGGAATTTCCCGGCAAGATTGTCGTTGGCATTGATGCAAAATCGGGACGTGTTGCCGTCGAAGGTTGGGGCGAAAGCTCATCACTCACCGCCATTGAACTCGCACAATGCTTTGAGGATGTGGGTGTTGCCGCAATTGTTTTCACCGACATTGATCGCGACGGCATTCTCAAAGGCATCAATTTCGAAAAAACTCTTGAACTCGCAAGCAGCGTGAACATTCCGGTCATCGCCTCCGGTGGCCTTGCCTCCATCAAGGACGTGCAGCGCCTGCTTGAACCTGACTGTGCTATTCTGGAAGGTGCCATTTCAGGCCGCGCCATCTATGATGGCAGGCTTAATGCAGCCGAAGCGCTCAAACTCATCCGTAAGGCCGCATAATGCTGAAAGCCCGCATCATTCCCTGCCTCGACGTGAAGGATGGCCGCGTGGTGAAAGGCGTGAATTTCGTCGATCTCCGCGATGCTGGCGACCCCGTTGAAATAGCCAAAGCATATGATGCTGCGGGCGCCGATGAATTATGCTTTCTCGATATCACCGCCACCCATGAAAACCGCGGCACCATGCTCGATGTCGTGCGGCGAACAGCAGCTCAATGCTTCATGCCGCTCACCGTGGGTGGCGGCGTCAGGACGACAGAAGATATCCGCCAGCTTCTGTTGGCCGGAGCCGACAAGGTTTCCATCAATTCCGCCGCCGTGAGCAATCGGCAATTTGTCAATGAGGCGGCGCATAAGTTTGGCAGTCAATGTGTGGTCGTGGCCATAGATGCTAAGGAAGTTGCTTCTGGTCGCTTTGAGATTTTTACCCATGGTGGAAGAAACCCCACGGGGCTTGATGCCGTGAATTATGCGAAGGAAGTTGTGGAGTTGGGGGCAGGCGAAATTCTCCTGACTTCGATGGACAGGGATGGAACCGGACTCGGTTTCAACTTGCCGCTCACCCGCGCCATCGCCGATGCCGTCTCGGTTCCGGTGATCGCATCGGGCGGAGTGGGCAATCTGGATCATCTCGTTGAAGGTATCCGCGATGGCCATGCAACTGCCGTTCTGGCGGCCTCCATTTTTCACTTCGGAACCTATACAATCGCGGAAGCAAAATCCCATATGGCAGCGCATGGCATTCCCATGCGTCTGGTCTAGGGCAGGGGACGCATGATGACTCACAAGCTGGAAATTTTGGGAAACCTTGCGGACGAAATCGCCAAGCGCCGCAATGGCAGCCCCGATCAGTCCTATACGGCCAAGCTCCTGTCGCAGGGCATTGAAAAATGCGCCAAGAAATTTGGCGAGGAAGCGGTTGAATTGGCGCTGGCCAGCATGAAGCAGGACAAGGCCCGTGTGACGTCCGAGGCAGCCGACGTGCTTTATCATCTGCTGGTCCTGCTTGCGGCGTCAAATGTTTCCGTGAGTGATGTGATGGCGGAACTGGAACGCCGCCAGGGCACGAGTGGGCTCGCTGAAAAAGCCGCGCGCGGAAAAACTACCTGATGGAAACTCTCGCCAGGGAAGTCTCCCCCTTCCGCCGTTTTGACCGTGATGAATGGTCAAAGCTCCGGGCCGACACGCCGATGACCCTGACCCAGGTCGACCTCGATGAGCTGCGCGGCCTCAACGACAAGATCGATCTTCAGGAAGTCGAGACAATTTACCTGCCGCTGTCGCGCCTGCTCAATCTCTACGTTGCCGCCACCCAGAAACTTTTCCGCGCCACCAACAGCTTCCTGCACAGCGAAGATCGCAAAGTCCCCTATGTCATCGGCATCGCAGGTAGCGTAGCCGTCGGTAAAAGCACCACGGCGCGCATATTGCGCAGGCTCCTGTCGCGTTGGCCCCACCATCCAAAAGTCGATCTCGTCACCACCGATGGCTTTCTGATGCCCAATGCCGTTCTCGAACGCGAAGGCCTGATGGCGCGCAAAGGCTTTCCGGAAAGCTATGACCTGCCGTCCATCCTTCGTTTCATGTCGGATATCAAGGCGGGCAATCCAAAGGTCGCAGCCCCGCTTTACTCGCACCTCACCTATGATGTCCTGGCGGGTGAAACCATTACCATTGACCAACCTGACATCCTGATTGTCGAGGGCATCAATGTTTTGCAAACCGGCCGCCCGCCCAAAGACGGGCGCGGCATTCCAAACGTTTCAGACTTCTTTGATTTTTCAATTTACATCGACGCGGAAATTTCCGATCTCAGCGACTGGTACATCGACCGCTTCTTCTCGCTTAGGGATGGCGCGTTCAAGGATCCCAGATCATATTTCCACCGCTATGCATCCTATTCGGATGTACAAGCCCGCGAGACGGCTACGCGAATATGGGAAACCATCAATCTCGTAAACCTCCGCGAAAACGTCCTGCCCACCCGCCCCCGCGCCGACCTCGTGTTGCGAAAGGGGACAGATCATGCCGTCCGCAGCGTTTTCCTGCGGAAGCTGTAGGGCCTGCAGCCTTCCTTCTCTAATCATGTCCGTGCTTGACGCCTTTTGTCCTCTCCTGCGGAACGCGGGAGAGGAAGGGACCCTGTCCGAACCTGATAGATAGGTAACAGAAGGGACCGGTTAGATAGGTAACAGTTCTCGTAAGAGTTGGCTGGGGAGGACCTGGCGATGGGATGGCGAGAGACTGGACTTATGGAT
>CAZHCO010000123.1:0-1205 GCA_964530965.1 uncultured Aestuariivirga sp.
CCGGCGCACGGATCCTAGTGTCCGCAGGGCCGCTCCAGCGCTCCCGGGAACATGATGATCGTCTCACCACACCCGCAGGCGCCACATCCACCCCATCAAAGCCACCGTCATGACCGAGACCCCTTCCGGGATGGACAGGAATACAACTAATAACATAGGAATGTATTGTCAAGGAATAAATTCAGAATTATGCACATAACATGACAGGCTTAGATCGCCATATTGAGCGTATCAGAAGGATATGCCGTTGTGACGAACCTTACAGACCCCATCTTTCACGACGAGGACAAGGCTCGCGAACACCTTGAAGCCATGGCTGGCCCAATGGCCCCTACTGCCCTCATTGCGGCAATGCCGACGAAGACGAGATAACCAAACTTAACGGCCAGTCCCATCGCAAGAGCCTGCATGTCTGCAATGAGTGCCGTGAGCAGTTCACCGTAACCGTAGGTTCCGTCATGGAGCGTAACCACATTCCCCTGCATAAGTGGGCCTTGGGTTTCCATCTTATGGCCGTGAGCAAGAAAGGCGTATCGGCCCACCAGCTTATGCGTATGCCTGGCCTTTGCAGCTATCGTACATCTTGGTTTATGGCCCACCGTATCCGTGAAGCCATGATCGAAGAAGCGGGCGACATAGGCCCTATGGGCGGTCCCGGTAAAGTCATTGAAGGCGACGAAACCTATCAATGTGAGACACCCCGCAAGCGCAATAAGTATTCTCCCCCTCCTGCAAGGGGCGGAAAGCAGGACGGCGCACAGATGCGTATTATCGTCGGTCTGGTAAAGCGTGGCGGAAGGGCTCGCACTTTTCATGTGCAGCAGGCTACGGCTGAAAGCGTGCGAGATATTCTGGGTAAGAACGTTTCCCGCAAATCAATCCTGCACCCTGACGAAAGCCGGATTTATACGGAAACGGGCAAAGAGTTTGCAGCCCGTAACACGGTCACTCATTCCAAGAATGAGTACGTTCGCGGCAACGTTCACACCAACACAGTTGAGAACGTCTGGAGCGTGTTCAAGCGTGGCATTTAGGGCATTTACCAGCATTGCGGCGAAGTTCACCTTCACCGTTACTTGGCCGAATTTGATTTCCGCTATAACCGCCATTCGGCCCTTGGCATTTCGGACATGGAACGTTCCCATGATGCGATCAAGGGCGCTGCTAGCCGCCTCCCAATGTATGACCAATCTGGTCAAGCCTAA
>CAZHCO010000124.1:0-23611 GCA_964530965.1 uncultured Aestuariivirga sp.
TTCGGCATTCGCACTGCATTAAGCAGCGAGAGCTACCGGAGCATAGTTGTCATTTGCAACTACTTGTTTAGCCCGATAACGTCGGAACCATCACGGGCAAAGCTCCATCCTTTACACCCTCGTCGATCCTAGTTCGCCCCCATCAAAGCCTGCAGGCCGTGCAATCTTTGGTGGAGGCGCCGGGTACTGCCCCCGGGTCCGAAAGGTTTATTACGATGGCATTTTATCACCATAGCCGCCCATTGCTGGGTGGCATCCCTGATATAGGGCTTCCCGGCCACAAGCGAAAGGGCCAGCCTGATTCTTTGGAAAACCGGCATTTCCAGACCCCTTACAATGGTTAATCGGGATGCTATAGAGGGCGAAGAAGGCACCTGCCTTTGCCATAAAATAGGGGGATTTATCGAATGGCTGACTATGTTGCCGATATCCAGAAATATACGTCCAGTGTGAATGCCGCCGCGGTTTCCAAGATCGTCAAGTTCTGTGGAATTGCGTTACGTGGCAAAGACTCGCAATGGGTTTCGACTACGGATGCCGCGGAAGTGAAGCGTGTTGTTGACGGCTTCTGTGCGAAGAAACTCAAGCTTGACGCGAAGGCGGCACTGGCCGCCATAATGGCCGTCGGGGAAAAAATGAAGGACGAGCAGAGCAAGCACCGGGTTACGGTCTATTATCTTGTGGCCGAGCATACCAGGACGCTTTCCATGCTCGCTTAAGGTGTAAATGTGCTTTGTTGCGGCGGGGCAGGGGCTCCGCCATTTTGTTTTGGATAAGAGAATCGGCTAACTTAACCCCATGCGCCAATATCTTGACCTCATGCGGCATGTCCGCGACCACGGAACTCCGAAAAATGATCGCACCGGAACGGGCACGCGGTCGGTGTTCGGCTATCAGATGCGTTTTGATCTCGCGAGCGGTTTTCCGCTGGTGACGACCAAGAAGATGCATTTGCGCTCCATCATCTATGAACTGCTTTGGCTGCTCAGCGGTGACACCAACATCAAATTCCTGCACGACAACAACGTCACGATCTGGGACGAGTGGGCCGATGCGAATGGAGACCTCGGGCCCGTTTATGGGCAGCAATGGCGCTCTTGGCCGTCGCGTGATGGCGGGGTGATTGACCAGATTGCCGACACGGTTGAGCGCATCAAGAAAACGCCGGATTCGCGCCGGCTGCTGGTTACCGCGTGGAACCCTGCCGATGTGGACAAGATGGCGCTGCCGCCGTGCCACTGCCTGTTCCAGTTTTATGTGGCCAATGGAAAGCTGTCGTGCCAACTCTATCAGCGTTCGGCTGACATTTTCCTGGGCGTGCCTTTCAACATCGCGTCCTACGCCATGCTCACCCACATGATGGCCCACGTCACGGGGCTGAAGGCCGGCGAATTTGTTCACACACTGGGTGACGCCCATATCTATCTCAATCATCTTGAACAGATTGACGAACAGTTGTCGCGCACGCCCTATGCCCTGCCGCGGCTGGTGATGAAAAGAGATGTGAAAGCCATCGATGAATTCCGCTACGAGGATTTTGAAATCGTGAACTATCAAACGCACCCGCATATTTCCGCGCCCGTGGCGGTGTAGAAACGATGGCAGCATTCGGTACGGATTTTCAGAAATATACGTCTCCTTTCCTCTATGCGCCGAGTAACCCGGCGGGGCTTTGGGTGGCGCTGGGGTTCGCCGTCGCGCTCATGATTGCCAATGGGGTGCTTCAGGCCGTGGCCGGAACCTCGGTTCTCAGCCTGTTTTTTGACGGCGGATTTGAAGATCAAAAGTCCATCATCAAGGCTTTCATCATCGGTATTTTTCCAGCATCAATCTTAACCGCCGTTTTGGCCTGGCAGGCAGCCAAGTTTCGCGGCGGTCGGCCGCGGGAAATTCTGGCCCTGCGCTGGCCGGACCTGGGCTGGCTGGGCTGGCTTTGCATTGTCGGCGGTTTCATCGTGGCAATGTACGGCGCGATCTTTTTCATTGTGACGGTATTTCAGATTGATCTCGCGGACTACACGCCGGGGCCCGATGGCCAGTCGCCGTCTTCGGGCTCGGCGGGCCTGGTCAAGGAAGCCATGTTTGATCTGGTCAATGAGCCGCGGCTGTTTTGGCTGGCTTTTCCCGCTGTGGCCATTGGCGCGCCATTGGCGGAAGAACTGGTTTTCCGCGGCCAGCTCTTTGCCGCGCTTTCGCGCAGCAGGGCCGGGTTTTCCGGGGCAACACTTATCACGTCGGCGCTTTGGTCCCTGTTGCATATTTCCGAACCGTGGCTTGCGATAGGCATTATCTTCATGATGGGATTGGCGCTCGGCGCGTTGCTCGTCCGCTTCGGCAGCCTGTGGGTGACGATCATCTGTCATGGCTTCTGGAATGGCCTTTATTCACTGGCTATTTTTGGATCGCTGCCGCAATGAGCCTGCTGATCCGACAGGCGGCCCGAGGCGAAGAGCAGATCGTATTTGATTATATTTGCAAGCTTGCGGACTATGAAAGCCTGCGCCACGAGGTTGAGGCCACCGTCGATGATATTCGTGAAAGCCTATTCGGTATCAAACCTCGCGCCGTTTGTGATTTGGCATTCTGGAATGGGGAACCGGCGGGCTTTGCGCTTTGGTTCTATAATTATTCAACCTTTCGCGGGCGGGCGGGAATTTATCTAGAAGACCTTTTTGTGGATGATGCTATGCGCGGCAAGGGCATTGGCAAAGCGCTGCTGCAACATTTGGCGCAGCGCTGTTTGAAAGAGGGCTTGCCGCGTTTGCAATGGTGGGTGCTGGACTGGAACGCACCCTCGGTTGAATTCTACAAATCCCTGGGTGCGGTTCCGCAGGATGAGTGGACGGTGTTTCGGGTGTCAGGTGAAGCACTGAACAAGCTGGCTTCGAAATGATCACCGTTCGCCCCATGAAACCCGGCGAGGGGGCCGCCCTCCTTTCGATGGTCCGCGCCTTGGCCGAGTCCCACAATCTTCTGCACACGGTTTTGGCAACGCCGGAGATGTATGAAGCGGCGGTGTTTTCGGATCAGCCAATTGTCGGTACATTGATGGCGGAATATGATGGTGTGCTTGCGGGTTGCGCCGTTTGGCATCGCAGCTTCTCGACTAATCGGGGAGCGGAAGTGATGTATCTTGAAGATCTTTCGGTTCTGCCGGAGTTCCGGCGGCGCGGTATTGCGCGGGCCCTGTTGAAAGCTGTGGCGCGGCTGGCGCTCGCGAAAAACTATCCAGGCATTTATTGGCTGATGATGGACTGGAACAAGGAAGCCAGCGCCCTTTATGCGAGTGTGGGGGCCGAGATCGAACCCGGCACTACATTCTGCCGCATCCGCGATGATGCGTTGAGGGCGCTGGCATCATGAGCAGGATTTCATTTGTGGTTGCGGTATCGCGCAATGGAGTGATTGGCCGGGCAGGCGGTTTGCCGTGGCATATCTCTTCAGACCTGAAACGCTTCAAGGCGATCACCATGGGCAAGCCTCTCGTCATGGGGCGCAAGACCTGGGAAAGCCTGCCGAAGAAACCATTGCCGGGACGGTTGAACATCGTGATTTCGCGTCAGAAAAATTATCAAGCGGAAGGTGCGGTTGTCGTGCCCGATACGGCCTTGGCTCTGGCTGCGGCGGGAGAAGTTGAAGAGATTTGCGTTATCGGGGGCGGGGAAATTTTCGCCAAATTTTTGACCAAGGCCGACCGCATCTATCTCACTGAAGTTGATCTGGAGGTTGAAGGTGATGTGCGGTTTCCGGTGATTGATCCCGGCCAATGGCTTGAAACAGCGCGGGAAATTCATCCGCGCGGCTCCAATGACAGTGCGGAGTTTGTCTTGCGGGTGCTTGACCGGAAGGGATGAACCCTGCACTATTGAATGATGGTTCAAAATCCAGATATCGTTATAGTTGGAGCGGGCGCTGCTGGCATAGGTGCCGGCCTGGCGCTGACACGCCTTGGCATCTCGCACGTTATTCTTGAGGCAAAACACCGGGTTGGCGGCAGAGCCTATAGTGAAACTTCAAGTCTCGGCCATCGCTGGGACCACGGCTGCCATTGGTTTCACTCGGCTGATAAGAACGTATTGCGCTTCATGGCCGAGAAAATTGGCCATCAGTTTCCGTCAGAACCACGGGAGGGAGAGCTCCAAACATTCCTCGATGGCCAATGGAAGAAATCTGCCATTCGGCACGACTACGTGTGGAGCCTGCTTGGAAAAATTGCCGAAGCCGGACGGAATGGTGAGGATGTTGCGGCGGCAAGTCTCCTTGATCGGGGTCATCCCTGGTATCCGATGATCCATCACTGGTGCCAGCTTATGTATTCAATGGACCCGGAGAATATCTCCACGATGGATGCCGGCAATTATTCGGACAGCGGTGTCAATCTTCCGGTGCAGGCGGGTTACGGCGCGTTGATTGAAAAGATTTCACACTGTTTGCCAATCCGTCTCAATACGAATGTGACTTCGATCAAGGTCATTCCCAAAGCCGTTCGCGTTGATACGTCGTCGGGCATAATCGATGCGAAAGCCTGTATTGTTGCGGTTCCGGCGCGGGTTCTCGAAACGGAAAAAATTTCGTTCACGCCAGCGCTGCCGCAACACCTGAAACAGGCCTTTCAAGATATTCCGATGGGCTGGTACGAAAAGGTTGCCTTCGCGTTTGACTCTCCCGTTTTTAAAGGGTTCGAAGTTCCTTTCGCTGATATCTTTGATCCCGTGGCCCCTGACACGAATCCATTAAATTTTGAACTCCATCCCTTTGGACGTCCGATTGCGGTCACCCATTTTGGCGGCAGCTTGGCGCGAAACATGGCGGCGCAGGGTGAGGCGGCGATGAAAGCCTTTGCTCTGGATACGCTGGTCAAAGCATTTGGCACGGATGTTCGAAAGCGCGTCGTTGCCTCTGCCACGACCCAGTGGACAGTTGATCCAGCAATTGGCGGAGCCTACTCCTGTGCCAAGCCCGGGAAGGCAAAGGCGCGGGCGGTGTTTTCCGAACCCATTCATGAACGGGTGTTTCTGGCTGGCGAACATGTCCATCAGCACTTTATGGCAACCGCCCATGGGGCCTATGAGACGGGATTGGACGCGGCGCACCGGGCTGCTGCCGTGGCGGGCTTCTCCGCCGGGCCAAAAGACCCCCTGTGGCTTCCCAGCTAAACTCGTGGACTTTCGCCCGCAGGCTTCCTATATCGGCAGCCAAGACATTCAACCCACAAAACATGGGGCAAGCATAGATGCCGTGGAATAGCGATGATGGTGGCAATAAGGGTCCTTGGGGACAAGGTCCGTGGGGGCAGGGTCCTAAGGGACCCCGCAACACAGGGGGTGGCCGTGGGCCCAACCAGCCAGATCTCGATGAATTGCTGCAGCGCGGCAAAGACAGCCTGAAGAATGTGCTTCCCAGCGGCGGGCGCGGCACTTGGCTTTTACCGTTGGTCCTGCTGGCGGCGTTCTGGGTCTTCAATTCGGTTTATCAGGTTCAGCCCGATGAGCGCGGTGTTGTGCTGAGGTTCGGTCAATATGAGCGAACCGCCGACCCCGGCCTGCATTTCGCGGCCTGGCCCATTGAAACCATGGAAAAGCCCCGGGTCGGCGCCGTGCGCCAGATAAACATCGGTATGGAAGGCAATGAAGGGGCGATGCTCACCAGCGATAAAAACATTATCGCTGTTCCGTTCTCGGTGTTCTGGCGGATTTCGGAGCCCAAGGAATTTCTTTTCAATGTAGCCGACCAGGAACGAACTATCCGCGCGGTTGCCCAAAGCGCCATGCGCGAAGTTGTTGGCCAGACGAAGGCGCAAATGATTCTGACCACAGGCAAGGATGCGGTGGCAGCCCAGGTCCAGACGATCACGCAAACCTTGCTCGATGAATACAAGACCGGTGTCATTGTCAGCCAGATCAACCTTGGCGACGTCCAGCCGCCTGCCGAAGTGGCAAACGCTTTTGCCGAGGTGGTGCGGGCCGGGCAGAACCAGCAGCAGCTGATCAACGAGGCCGAGAAGTACCGCAACCAGCAGGTCCAGCTGGCTGAAGGCGAAGCCGCAAAGCTTGTTGAAGACGCCACTGGCTATAAGGCCCGCGTTGTGTTTGAAGCGCAGGGCCAAGCGGCGCGCTTCCTCTCCGTCTACAACGAGTACAAGAATGCCAAGGATGTGACCCGCCAGCGGATTTATCTGGAAACGATGGAGGGGATACTTTCCCGGTCAAACAAGGTGATTATCGAAGGTGGCCAGAATGGATCGGGCGTGGTGCCCTACTTGCCACTTCCGGAAATCCAGAAGCGTGCCACCACAACGAGCCCGTAAGGCAGATTTGGGATACTTAAATGAGCAGCATTAGAAACCTATTGGGTATTGTGGCGGCGGTCGTCCTGTTTATCGCCTATTCTTCCTATTTCGTGGTGGACGAGCGCCAAAAGGCGCTGGTTCTTCGGTTTGGTGAAATCAACCGGACAATTGAAAACCCTGGTCTATATTTCAAACTGCCATTTGCGGACAGCGTCACCTTGATAGAGGATCGCATACTCATCTGGGAAAACAATGACCGTCCGGTTCAGGATGTGGCAAGCCAGGTGTACATCGTGGATGCCATTACATTGGCGCGCATTTCTGATACCAGGCTCTTCCGCGAAACACTGGGCGCCGACCTGGTGCAGGCAGAGGCACGGGTTGCCGCTCGTCTTGATTCCGCCTTGCGCCAGACTTATGGACGGCGTTCCTTTGATGCTGCCCTGTCGTCTGACCGGGCCGTCATGATGCGCGAAATCCGCACCGAGTTGCGGAAGGAAGCCGACACCTTCGGCATTACGATTGTTGATGTTCGGGTGCGCCGCACGGACCTGAACGAAAATGTTCTTGAACAAACCTACAAGCGCATGGAATCCGAGCGTAACGCGCTGGCTGCCGATATTCGCTCAAAGGGTGAGGCGACCAAAACACGCATGAATGCTGAAACGGACCGCACCTATACGACCAAGCTCGCCGATGCCCAACGCCAGTCCGATATCATCAGGGGTGAAGGCGATGGCGAACGCAACAAGGTGTTTGCACAGGCGTTTCAACAGGACCCCGAGTTCTTCAGCTTCTACCGGTCCATGCAGGCCTATACCAAGAGCATGGGCGCTGATGGCACCACTATGGTGCTGAATCCGGATTCCGAATTCTTCAAGTATTTCGGTTTCCAAAAAGGTAGTGGAACGGCACCTGTTGCGCCGGCGCAATGACACATGATTTACTGGTGGCCCTTGGTCTCGTTTTCGTGATCGAGGGCCTTCTTTATGCCTTGGTTCCGGGGCATTTGAAAACCATGATGAAGGCCATGGAAGGTGTCGCGGACGAGATGCTCCGCATTGGCGGCCTGGCCGCACTTGGCTTTGGGGTTTTCATCGTTTGGGTGGTACAATCACTTTTTGTCTGAATAGTTTTGGGAGACGATTTACATGACGGGACGGATGAGGATTGTGCGAAACATCCTGGGAAGTGCGGCGCTTGGTGTGCTGGCCATTGGGTTTGTCGCATCGCCCATTGCTACAACACCAGCCCAGGCCCAACTTGAGCAGCTGCCGTCGGTTGCCGACCTGGCCGAGCGCCTGCTTCCCTCCGTTGTTGAAATTTCAGTGCAGACCAAATCGGACACCGCCGGGCCCACCCTGCAGTTGCCCGAACTTCCGGACAATTCTCCGTTCAAGGATTTCTTTGACGAATTTCTGAAGAAGCAACGGAAGGGTCAAACGCCGGAACAGCAGGACCGGACGGTCAACTCCATGGGTTCGGGCTTTGTGATTGAGGCAAGCGGATTGATTGTCACCAACAATCATGTTGTTGAAGGGGCCGAGAACATCGAGGTTCATTTCCAGGATTCCACGGTTCTCAAGGCAGAGCTGGTTGGCCGCGATCCGAAAACCGATTTGGCGGTTCTGCGCGTCAAGCCGGAGAAGCCACTGCCGGTCGTGGGCTTTGGCGACAGCGATGTGTTGCGCGTTGGTGAATGGGTAGTGGCCATCGGCAATCCCTTTGGGCTTGGCGGTTCCGTGTCGCTTGGCATTGTGTCGGCGCGCAACCGCGACATCAATGCAGGCCCCTATGATGATTTCATCCAGACGGATGCGGCCATCAACAAGGGCAATTCAGGCGGCCCCCTGTTCAACCTGAAGGGTGAAGTGGTTGGCATCAATACGGCGATCTTCTCGCCCACCGGCGGCTCGGTCGGCATTGGTTTCTCGGTGCCTGCCAACACGGCCAAGGGCGTTGTCGATCAGCTGGTGAAATTTGGCGAAACCCGGCGCGGCTGGTTTGGCGTTAAAATCCAGTCGGTGACCGATGACATTGCCGAGAGCATGGCCATGGGCAAGGCGCGTGGCGCTCTGATTGCCGATGTGACCAAGACGGGGCCCGCCGAGAAGGCAGGCATTGAGCCCGGCGATGTGGTGATTGAATTCAATGGCAAGCCGGTCAAGGAGATGCGGGACTTGCCCAGGATTGTGGCGGACACCGAAATCGGCAAGAAAGTGCCAATCAAGATTTTCCGCAAGGGCAAGGAACTTGAACTCACCGCCGAAGTCGGGAGGCTGGAAGACGGCGAAAAAGTTGTCGCCCAGCAGGACAGCACTTCGGGCGGAACGGTTGCCCCGGCGGTGACCACCGCACTCGGCATGACCGTCAGTTCCATGACCGATGAGCTTCGCCAGAAATACACGATTGACGCCGACATCAAGGGTGCTGTGGTCACCGAAGTCACGCCTGACAGTGCGGCCGCCGACAAGAAACTGGAACCCGGTGATGTGATCACCGAAGCCGGCGAAAAAGCGGTTACCGGGGCCGCAGATATTTCCGCAAGCATTGAAGAGGCGGAAAAAGCGGGGAAGAATTCTGTTCTGCTGCTGGTGTCAAAAGGCGGCAAACAAACAGAGATGCGGTTTATCGCGCTGAAGCTGAAGAAGTAGTAGCACTTTCCACCTTTCAAGCAATTCGTCATTCCGGCGACCTGGCTGCGCCGAAGCGAAGCTTCAGCTTCGCCAAGGCGAGAAGCCGGAATGACGAAATAGAGTTGCGTCAGATAAACTCCGCCTTTTTATACCCCTGCAGATAAAGCAGCGCGGTCAGGTCACCGTGATTGATGCAGAGGGAAACGGCTTCCTGCACCTTGGGTTTGGCATGGAGTGCGACGCCCATGCCTGCTGCCTGTAACATTGGAATATCATTGGCGCCGTCGCCTACGGCAATAGCGTCGGCGGGGGTCAGGCCGTTCACCAGTGAGAGATGATTGAGGGCTGCAAGCTTGGCTTCCTTGCCGAGAATTGGTTCGGCCACCTTGCCTGCAAGTTTTCCGTTCTCAATGATGAGGTCATTGGCTTCATTGGCATGAAAGCCGATTTGGGCCGCAACTCTGGAGGTGAACTGGCGAAAGCCGCCTGAGACCAGGGCGGTGTATGCGCCACGGGATTTCATGGTAGCCACGAGTGTCTTGCCACCTGGCATTAGTGTGATGCGGTCGCGCATGATGGTATCAATGACCTTGACATCGAGTCCTGACATGAGCCCAACCCGCTCTCTAAGCGCCGATGGAAAATCAATTTCGCCACGCATGGCGCGCACGGTGATCTCCGTGATCTGATCGCCAAGGCCCGCCACAACGCCCAACTCGTCAATGCATTCCTGCTGGATCATGGTTGAATCCATGTCGGCGATGAGAAGGCGCTTGCGGCGGTTTGCGGTGAGGACAAGATTTAGGTCAATTGGAAGGTTGGAAAGTTTCTCGCGGACCTTGCCAAGGTCTGGCGGAGGCGCAAATTCAGCGGCCTCGCCTTTGGACAGCCAGTGTGGCGGTGATCCCACGGCGCCCAGGACTTGGTCGTTTATTGCGTCTGAGCCCGGGGCTGCTATTAGAACGAGAACGGTTGCCATGATGAACCAGACCAAATCCAAATCCGTGCTGCTTATTGCAGGCCCCACCGCCAGCGGCAAGTCCGCTCTTGCCTTGAAGCTGGCGAAGGAGCGCGATGGCGTCATCATCAACGCGGATGCGCTGCAGGTTTACCGCGAATTGCGAATCCTTTCAGCGCGGCCAACGGACGAGGAGCTGCACGAAGCTCCTCACAGGCTTTATGGCCATGTGTCTGGCCTTGATAGTTACTCGGTGGCGCACTGGCTGGCCGATGCCAAACGGGAAATCGAAGCGGCATGGGCGTTGGACAAGCTTCCCATCGTTACGGGCGGTACCGGGCTGTACTTCATGGCGCTGGAGCAGGGGTTGGCTGAGGTTCCACCCATCTCGCCTGACATCCGCGAAAAATGGCGAAGCTTCGAGGGCGATCTTCATGGAGAACTTTTCCGCCGTGACAGGGCAAGTGCCAGGGCGTTGAAGCCCAATGACCGGCAGCGCCTGTCGCGCGCTTTGGAGGTGCTGGAGGGAACCGGACATCCGCTTTCCCATTGGCAGAGGGAGGCGCAATCGCACGCATTTCTCAAGGATGTTGAAGTCGAGCACCATCTGGTCGACATGGCGCGCGAGGAACTTTACATCCGCGCCGAACGCCGGTTTGACCAAATGATGGCGGCCGGAGCGCTGGAGGAAGTGCGTCCCCTCATTAAACATGGGAGCGTGCTGCCCATGATGAAGGCCATTGGCATTCCCGAACTTACCAGCCATTTGCGAGGTGAAATCTCCCTGGAAGAAGCCATTGCCTTGGCAAAGACAGCCACCCGCCAATACATCAAGCGCCAGCTCACCTGGTGGCGGGGGCAGGGAACCCTTGAAAACTGGGCGGCAATCCCCAAGTGAATCATGAGGTCACGTGCCAGAGGGTTGCGTGGCGGGTTGCCATGGCGGATCCCGAGGGATCGTGGACCGTACTTCTCATTGGAGGAGGTATTTATGGCGAAGCTTTTGTCAAACCTTAATGTCCTGAAAACCCACCGTAGCTGGGAGGATCTGTTCTCTGCTGCTCTCGGCGTGCTGCTGCTCGTCTCGCCCATTCTTGTGCAAGGCGACATGCCGCCGCCTGTCATGTTCAGCGTGCTGATAGCCGGTATCGTGATTCTGGCCGTTTCGCTGTTTGAAATCATGATGGCCGGGCGCTGGGAGGAGGTGATCCAGTTCTTCCTCGGCCTGTGGCTGGTCGTATCGGTCTTCGTGCTGGATTACAGCACCATCATCGAACTGCGCGCCTTGCATTTCGCGATTGGTGCGCTGGTAGCCCTTATGGCGGCTTTCGAGTTCTGGCAGGATTCGGTGAAAAAGTCATAAGCGGTTAACGTAGGTCACATGGGGCGCTTGACCTCTCCCTCCGGGGTGGGTAGAAGCGCTCCATGAACAATATTCTTATCGTCGTGGTACCGCGCAACGCCGCGGAAGCTTAAAGCTTCCGGGATACACGGTGTTGCGCGAAACAGGCTCCCTCGGGGGCCTTTTTTATTGCCTGAAAGGGCGGTTCATGTGAAACGAAGTGGCTGGAATAAAGAGGTTTGAAATGGTTACGGGCGAATTAATGTCGGGTGCCGAGATCGTGCTGAAGGCTTTGGCCGATCACGGGGTGGAGCATGTATTCGGCTATCCCGGCGGCGCGGTGCTGCCGATTTATGACGAGATTTTCCAGCAGGACAAGGTGAAGCATATCCTGGTGCGCCATGAGCAAGGGGCAACCCACGCGGCGGAAGGCTATGCGCGCTCCACCGGCAAATGCAGCGTGGTGCTGGTCACCTCCGGCCCCGGGGCTACAAATGCGGTCACCGGCCTCACTGATGCGCTGATGGATTCGATCCCCATGGTCTGCCTTACGGGGCAGGTTCCCACCCACTTGATCGGCAATGACGCGTTCCAGGAATGCGACACCGTTGGCATTACGCGGCCCTGCACCAAGCATAACTGGCTGGTGAAGGACGTGAACGACCTGGCGCGCATTCTGCATGAAGCTTTCTATGTCGCCACTCACGGGCGGCCCGGCCCGGTCGTGGTTGATATTCCGAAGGATGTTCAGTTTGCCAAGGGGCGCTATGTCGGCCCCAAGAACATCGAGCACAAGACCTATCGCCCGCAGGTGAAGCCGAACCAGGACGCAATCCGCGCCGCGGTTGAGCTCATTGCCAAGGCCAAGCGCCCGCTGCTTTACACGGGTGGCGGCGTCATCAATTCCGGTGTGATTGCTTCGAAACTGCTCCGCGAATTTGTGAAGATGACGAATATCCCGATCACCTCGACGCTGATGGGGCTCGGCGCCTATCCCGCGTCGGGCAAGAACTGGATGGGCATGCTTGGCATGCACGGCACCTACGAAGCCAACATGGCCATGCATGATTGCGATGTGATGATCAATGTCGGCGCGCGCTTTGATGACCGCATCACGGGCAGGCTTGATGCCTTCTCGCCGGGCTCGAAGAAAATCCATATCGACATTGATCCCTCGTCGATCAACAAGACGGTGCAGGTTGATATTCCGGTTGTGGGCGACGTGGCCCATGCGCTGGAAGACATGATCCGTGTCTGGAAGGCCAAGGCCTATGAGTTGGACAAGAAAGCGCTCGCGGCCTGGTGGAAGGAAATCGAGGGCTGGAAGGCCAAGGATTGCCTGAAGTACAAGGCCAACAAAGATGTGATCATGCCGCAATATGCCATTCAGCGGCTTTACGAATTGTCGAAGGACAAGGAAGTTTACATCACCACGGAAGTTGGCCAGCACCAGATGTGGGCGGCGCAGTTCTTCAAGTTTGAAGACCCGCACCACTGGATGACCTCCGGCGGCCTCGGCACCATGGGCTATGGCTTGCCCGCCGCGGTTGGCGTGCAGATGGCGCATCCGAAAGCACTTGTCGTTGATATCGCGGGCGATGCCTCGGTGCAGATGACCATGCAGGAAATGTCCACGGCGGTGCAGTACCGCCTGCCGATCAAGATTTTCATCTTGAACAACCAGTACATGGGCATGGTGCGGCAGTGGCAGCAATTGCTGCACGGCAACCGCCTGAGCGAAAGCTATTCGGAATCCTTGCCGGATTTCGTGAAGCTGGCGGAAGCATACGGTGGGGTTGGCATTCGCGCCGAGAAGCCAGCGGAGCTTGATGAGAAGATTCTGCAAATGATCAAGACACCGCATCCGGTGATTTTTGACTGCCGCGTGGCAAGCCTTGCCAATTGCTTCCCGATGATTCCTTCGGGCAAGGCCCATAATGAAATGCTGCTGGGTGAAGATGTGAGTGACGAGGAAGTTGGCAGCGCCATTGATGCCAAGGGCAAAGAGCTGGTTTGAGGAGAGAAACATGAACGCACATCAAGCGCCTACGGGCTCAGCCTATTTCCTCGACACGTCCAAGAAGGCGGTTGAAACCCACACGCTGGCCGTTGTGGCTGACAACGAGCCCGGCGTCCTGGCCCGCATCATCGGCCTGTTTGCGGGGCGCGGCTACAACATTGACTCGCTCACAGTATCGGAAACGATCCATGACAAGCATGTGTCGCGCTTTACCATTGTGACCACGGGCACGCCCGCGGTGCTGACACAAATCAGGCACCAGCTTGAGCGCATGGTGCCGGTGCATTCGGTTGCCGACCTCACGGTTCAGGGCAATTCCATTGCGCGCGAACTCGCCATGGTGAAGGTAGCAGGCACAGGTGAAAAGCGCATGGAAGCCTTGCGCCTTGCCGACGCTTTCCGCGCCCGCGTGATTGATGCCTCGACTGAGAGTTTTATTTTTGAAATCACCGGCAAACCCGACAAGGTTGACCAGTTCATTTCGCTCATGGTTCCCATTGGCCTCGTTGAAGTTGCCCGCACAGGTGTTGCGGGTATATCGCGCGGCGTGGAGGGAATGCGGGTTTAGCTTCTTGTCCTCTCCCATGAAATGGGAGAGGAAGGGACCCATTGCAAAGCAATGGGGAGGTGAGGGGAACAAGGTCGAAGCGCCCTCATCTATCCCATCCTGCTTTGCAGGACGGGCCCCTTTCTTCTCCCGCTGCGCAGGAGAAGACGACGGGAAAGGAAACTTGGGAAGGTGAGATGGCGCGTAAGCTCCAGAACACAGACTATTTGACGGTGGTTGCAACAGTCAGCGGAACGATCCTTTGCAAGGCGTCTGCTACGGGTGAATGGGCGACCGCCCAGGTCACGATGCCCTTCAAGACTTTTTCGTCCACTCCCTTTGCAGATATCTGCACCTCCATGGAGGCACTCAGCGGGCCCGCCGGAACACCGTCGCCGACACCAAACAGGCCACAGTCATTCGATTGGCTTTCGACCTTGACCTCCACGCTGTCCAATGTCACGCCCAGATCCGCAGCGCGCAGGACGATAACGGTTGAGGTGCACGCCGCCGTCGCGGCACGCATGAGCCAGCCTGGGCTTGGCGCACTGGCTTCGCCTCCAACACCTGCTGGCATGTCGGTCTGAACGGCTTGCCTTGTTGGCCCAGTAACTTGCATTCGCAATCCTTGAACAAGTTTGGCACTGGCAAAACTGTCAACGCAATTTCCATCACCGGGATTTTCCGTGAGGTGTTTTCTTGCACCTTTGAACGCCTTGGCAATGCTTTCGATTGTCATTGTATCCTCCCCTATCTTAAAGCAGCGCTTACTTTATTCGCAGCGCTTCGAAATCCTGCGGGCATTCGACCGATTGGGCGCTGCGGATGGCGTCGTCAAGGTCGCTTTTGAACCCGGGCAACGCTCCAGCGAACTCTCGCTTGCCTTCCCCCATTTTCACCACCTGGTTCAACTTGGTGGCATAAGCAAACTGGTGGCCGCATTCGTCGCCCGTCGAATCCGAATATTGGCCGTTGTTCATGGCATAGGAGATGCACTTTGAAATCATGGCCTCGTAATAGAAGCGCCGGATCTCGGCAATGTCTTTGCGGTCAGCAAGCTTTTTTGAAATGCCGAGGCACTTCGCATGGGCTTCGCGGGCCGTCTCCACGCTTACGAAGTTGATGGCTTCGACGATTTCGAGGAACACGTCATAGCCATCCGACGATTGGGCGCGTGCCGCGGTTTGCGGCGAAAGAGAGCCAAGTGCGATTGCAATACCTGCGCAAAGCGGCAAGCGAAATGACGAATTCAAATAGGCCATGGGTTCTCCTCGGTGCCACTCTTGGCGATCAAACTTGTCATAGGGCCATGCATTTCGCAACGATCGCGCTCTTTGTCCTCGCCCGCGAAGCGGGAGAGGAAGGGGACCCATTGCGAAGCAATGGGGTAGGTGAGGGCACTTTGCCAGCGAAGTGCCCTCATCTATCCCATCCTGCTCCGCTATCGCTACGCAGGACGGGCCCCTTTCTTCTCCGGCTTCGCAGGAGAAGACGGAATAGTGGTTTGACATTATTTTTGAAAACCGGACTTTCCAGCAGGCCATGACTCGCCTACAAGCCAGCCCATGGGCTGCAAGTTATCCGTGAACGTGAATGCCATCGCCTATCTGCGCAACCGGCGGAGCTTGCCGTGGCCGAGTGTTGAGGGACTGGGGCGCGTTGCTCTGCAGGCAGGGGCGGCAGGGCTGACCATTCATCCGCGCCCGGACGAACGCCATATCCGTAACAGCGATGTTCCGGTTCTGCGGGATCTGATCCGCGAGGAGTTTCCGGCGTGTGAATATAATATCGAAGGTTTTCCCGATGAGCGCTTTCTGCAATTGGTTGAGGCTAACAGGCCGGATCAGGTGACGCTCGTTCCTGATGATCCGGCCCAGGGCACCTCTGACCATGGTTGGGATATTTCTAATAACCATGCCTTCCTCAAGGACGTGATTGCACGGCTGCAAGCGGGCAGGATGCGGGTTTCGGTGTTTGTTGATGCGGACCCGGTTCTGGCCGAACTGGCAGTATCAGCGGGCGCTGACCGGATCGAGATTTACACGGGCCCCTACGGCGGTGCGTTTGACACTGCGGTGCGTGAGCTTGAGTTTGACAAGATCGTCGTCACGGGGAAGGTCGCGGAATTTGCGGGCCTTGGCCTCAATGCGGGCCATGATCTGACGCGGGAGAATCTGCCGGCGCTTGTCGCCGCCCTGCCTAATCTCGCCGAAGTGTCAATCGGCCACGCCATTGTCGCCGATGCGCTCACTTTCGGAATGGCTGCAACCGTGCGCATGTTCAGGGATGCCATTGGCGATATCTGAACTTTCCACCCTTGTCTCAATCGGCCTTGTGCAGATGCTGGCTGTGATCAGTCCCGGCCCCAGTTTTCTTGTCACGGCACGAACCGCCGTTGCGAAATCACGCTTTGATGGCGTCATGGTGGGTCTCGGCATCGGGGCTGGAACGGTGATCTGGTCTTCTGCCGCACTGCTTGGACTTAATGTTTTGTTCCGCGCCGTTCCGGTTCTTTTTCTCGGCATGAAGATTGTGGGTGCGCTGTTCATTCTGTGGATTGCCCTGCAGATTTTCCGGCATGCGGATGATCCCGTTGTGATCGAAGGCATCAACGGAGAGAGTGGTGCGAGCCCCTTCATGAATGGCTTTCTCACGCAAATTTCCAACCCGAAAGCGGCGGTGTTTTTTGGCTCCATTTTCATAGCAATGCTGCCCGGCACCGTGCCCTTATGGATGACCTTTGCGCTCATTGCGCTGGTAACCTTCAACGAGGTTTGATGGTACGCGCTCGTGGCGCTGTTTTTCGGGGCAACGCCGGTGCGGCGGTTCTATGTCCGCGCCAAGGTTTGGATTGACCGAGTGACCGGGCTGTTCCTCGGTGGACTGGGCCTGCGTCTGCTCTGGGGCGCCAGGGAAGCCGCATAGGCCCCATGCTTATTCGAGCTTGCCTTAACCCGGCCAGCCCGCTAATTCCCGCGCTGGAATTTAACAGGGACCATTGACATGCGCGTTTATTATGACCGGGATGCTGACGTTAACCTCATCAAGGGCAAGAAGGTTGTCATTGTGGGTTATGGCAGCCAGGGCCGGGCCCATGCGCTGAACCTGAAGGATTCCGGCGCCAAGAACCTGGCAGTAGCCCTGAAAGCCGGTTCGCCCACAGTGAAGAAGGCGGAGGCCGATGGCCTCAAGGTCATGACGGTTGCCGAGGCCGCCAAGTGGGGCGATCTCCTCATGATGGCGGCGCCCGATGAGCTGCAGGCCGATATCTTCAAAGCCGACATTGCGCCCCACATCAGGGATGGTGCGGCGATTGCCTTTGCTCATGGCCTCAATGTGCATTTCAACCTGATCGAGCCGAAGAAAACCATTGACGTGATCATGATTGCGCCGAAGGGCCCGGGCCATACGGTGCGTGGTGAATACCTGAAGGGCGGCGGCGTGCCTTGCCTCATCGCCATCAATCAGGATGCTTCGGGCAATGCCCATGACCTCGCGTTGTCATACGCCTCAGGCGTGGGCGGCGGACGTTCCGGCATTATCGAAACCACCTTCAAGGAGGAATGCGAAACCGATTTGTTCGGCGAGCAGGTTGTGCTCTGCGGCGGGCTGGTTGAATTGATCCGCGCTGGTTTTGAAACGCTGGTGGAAGCGGGTTACGCACCGGAGATGGCCTACTTCGAGTGCCTGCATGAAGTGAAGCTGATTGTGGACCTGATCTATGAAGGCGGCATTGCCAACATGAACTACTCGATCTCCAACACGGCCGAGTGGGGTGAATATGTCACCGGCCCCCGCATCATCACGTCTGAGACCAAAGCCGAAATGAAGCGCGTTCTTGCCGACATTCAAACCGGCAAGTTCACCTCCGAATGGATGCAGGAATATCGCGCCGGCGCCGCCCGCTTCAAGGCCATCCGTCGCAACAACGACAGCCATTCGATTGAAGCTGTCGGCGCAAAGCTCCGTGAAATGATGCCATGGATCGCCAAGAACAAGCTGGTGGACAAGGCGCGGAATTGACGCCAAAGCGTTATCACCGGATGAGTCCCGGTGATCTGCATAAATAGGAAAAAGGCCCCGGTTAGGGGCCTTTTCTGTTTTTAAGCGGCGCGCTTCAAATAGCTTTCGTAACTTTCCGCTTTCGTGCCGGTGAGTTTTTCGAAGTCATTGCTCACGGCTTTAAACTCGCCGGCGCCAACGGCGGCGCGGATGCCTTGCAAGGCTTCGACGAGGAAGGGTGGCAGGCCCATGCCGCTGAGCATGCCGGCGAAGGCTTCTTGCGGAAGTTCGGCGGCGGTCACGGGCTTGTTCCATTTGGCCGCGAGAAGTGCAGCGACTTCCTGGAGATCATAAGCCTTGGGGCCGGTGATTTCATAAATCTTGTTGCCGGAGGCTTTTTCGGTGAGTGCTGCGGCGGCCGCCTTGGCGATATCGGCGCGGGTGATGAAGGCGACTTTGCCCGCAGCACCGGGAAGGGCCAAGGTGCCCGCCTGCCTGGCGTAGTCGACGGCGCCGCTGATATTCTCTGCATACTGATTATTGCGGAGCGAGGTGTAGGCGATGCCCGAAGCCTTCAGCGCCGTTTCGGTTTCTTCGTGGGACTTGGAGAATGAAAAGAGGCTCTTGGCGGAGGGGTTGGCGAAGCTGGTATAGACGATGCGCTTGACGCCTGCGGCCTTGGCCGCGCCAATCGCAGCCACATGCTGGGCGGTGCGCTCTTCGGTGGGGCCATCGCCTGAAATGAGAAGCAGCATGTCATGGCCCTTAAGGGCCTTTTCCATGCCAGCGGCATCATCGAAATCGAAAGATGCGGTTTTGAAACCCTTGGCGGCAAAGCCTGCCAACTTGTCGGTATGGCGCGAACCCAAGGTCACGTCCTTTGGGTTCACTTTGCCTGACAATTCCTGGGTTACGAGTTGGCCGAGTTGGCCTGAGGCTCCGGATATGAAATACGTGGTTTTGCTCCTGTGCTTGCAATGGTCTCTAATTGAGAGTAAGTCTCAAATAGAGTAATTTGAAATCCACGCAAGACGGCACTTTTCGCTCCCCTAGTTACCCAGAAGGAACTACCCCCATGATTGGCCTGAATTTTTCCAACCGGCTTGATCCCAGCCTTACGGCGGCTTGTCCGATACGCGACGTTCTCGACCGTATCGGTGATAAATGGAGCGTGTTGCTGGTCAAGACGCTCAAGGATGGGCCGCTGCGCTTTGGCGTGTTGCGGCGGGAAATCGGCGATATCTCGCAGCGCATGCTCACGGAAACGCTGCGCCATTTGCAAAGGGATGGGCTGATCTACCGGAAAGTTTATCCAACGGTGCCGCCAAGTGTGGAATATGGCTTGACGGAATTGGGCCGTTCGCTTCTGGTGCCGCTCGACCAGCTTGTCGAATGGTCGGCGCAGAATCATGAAGTGGTGAAGGCGGCACGCCGGGAGTTCGACAAGGTGGCATGATTAATTCGCCCTCTCCCATGCCAAGAGGCACGGGAGAAGGCGATAATCTCTAAAGATTTTGCCCTCTCCCATCCCGCTTCGCTTTCGCTACGCAGGACGGGAGAAGGCCAAGACTTCTAAGATTTGCGGAGAAAACGACGTGTCACTTGAGAGCGATATTGAGCGGCTGAAGCTTCAGGAACAGAAACTGCAGTTTTCGAAACTGGATGAGGCTGACGCCTGGGCGCTCGGATTGGTGATGCGCGAAAAGGCTGTGGCAAGGAAGTTGCCACTTGTCATTGATATCCGCATCGCGGGGCGGCCGCTGTTTTATACGGCGCTGCCTGGCACCAGCCCTGATAACGCCGAATGGGTGCGGCGGAAGATCAATGTCGTCATGCGTTTGCATAAATGTTCCTATCGCGTCAGCCGCGAGAACGCCCAGAGCGGGCAGGCGCTGGATGAGTTGCGCGGCGTAAACCCAATTGATGTGGCGCCGCACGGCGGATGTTTTCCCATACACATCACCGGCACAGGCATTGTCGGCACGGTTACGGTTTCCGGAATTCCGCAGCGCGAGGACCATAATTTTGTGGCTGAGTGCTTGAGCCAGTTCCTCGGCGCGGATTACACGCAGATCGCATTGCAGCCTGAATCCGCATGATGGCCTTCAACGTGCAGCGTTGATCTCTATGATGTTCCGGTCAACGTCGAGCAGGTAGGCCTGCGGATATCCGACCGGGCTCTTGCGATTGACCGCGATACGCTTGGGATCGCCATCCGCGGCGTCTTCACGGAAACCCTTTGCAGCGAAATGGCGCATTGCCGCCTCGAAATCCTCGACCCGGATTGCAAAATGGGCATCGGCCGTATCGATTGTGGAGCTGTTACGGAAGGTTCCGCCTGGATGGGCGATGAGATGGAGTTCGAAGGGGCCAAAGGCAAACCATGTGCCTGGCACACCGAGTGGCGGACGGGCGATCTGCTTAAAGCCGAACACGTCGCGGTAAAATTCCGTGGCACGTTCGAGGTTGGACGTTACCAGCGACACGTGATGAAGAGGGGAAATTTTCATGACCGATCCTTGCAGCCTATCAGGATTGACGTTGCGATGAACCAGCGTCTTTTGCAACATCTTGCCTTCAAAAAATTCTGCCGCTACTGTTCCCGGCTTGCTGCAGCTTGGGGGACCGCGATCCTGTGACTAAATGTTTGGGCCGATTTCTGAGCGTGGATTGCGCACAAATCGCGCGGCAGCCTGAATCCGCATGATGGCTGAAGATTTCTGGTTCTGGTTTCTGGCGGTGTTGGCCACGCTTTTTGTCGGCAGCTCCAAGGGCGGGCTACCGCTCATCGGCACGCTGGCAGTGCCGCTCATGGCTTTGCAGATTTCACCCGTTGTTGCGGCAGGGCTGTTGTTACCGGTCTATATCGTGAGTGACATTTACGGACTATGGCTTTACCGCAAGTCCTACGACTTACGGAACATCAAGATCATCGTGCCAGCGGCAACGATCGGCATCCTGATCGGTTGGGCTACGGTTTCGATCACCAGCGACTATCTGGTGACGCTGTTTGTCGGTGTCATTGGCATTGTTTATTGCGCCGATGCCGTGATGAAGGCGCGTCGCGTCGTTGCGCCTAGACCTGCGGACGTACCACGCGGGATTTTCTGGGGGTCAATTGCGGGCTTTACAAGTTTTGTCTCACATGCCGGAGGTCCGCCTTTCCAGATGTATGTGCTGCCGCAGCGCCTGGAAAAGATGGTTTTTGCCGGCACTTCAACCATCATCTTCGCCATCATCAATCTTATCAAACTGCCGCCTTACTGGTTTTTGGGACAGGTAAATTTGGGCAGCTTAAGAATAGCGTTGATGTTGGCGCCCATCGCCATCATTGGTGCTTTTGTTGGTTACCAACTGACGAAAATTCTTCCTGAGAAAGCCTTCTACCGGTTTGTCGAAGTGGCCCTGTTCCTTGTCTCCCTGAAGCTCGTCTATGACGGCTTCGTTGGATTGACAAACGGCTGAGCTATCTGCCACCTTGGCCTTCGAGTGGGCATTACCGTTGGAGTCGAGAATCATGAACTTCCGCACCGCGTTGCTTGCTGTTTTCCTTTTCATGTTGGCATTTGTTCCGGCACGGGCCGAAGAGGGTTCGCGGGTTATTCTGGTGCTTGATGCCTCGGGTTCCATGTGGGGGCAGATCGATGGCACGGCGAAAATGGAAATCGCCAAGGATGTGGTGGGCCGGGTTGTAGGCTCGTGGAAGCCGGAGAATGAGCTTGGGCTCGTGGCCTATGGCCACCGCGAGAAGGGCTCCTGCGAGGATATTGAAGTGCTGCGGGAACCGGGCGTACTGGATGCCGGCGATTATATGAGTGCGGTCAATGCCCTCAATCCCAAGGGCAAGACGCCGATGACAGCTGCGGTGCGCATGGCGGCGGAGTCTTTGAAATACACAGAGCGCAAGGCCAGCGTCATTCTGGTGTCCGATGGCATTGAGACCTGCGGGCTTGACCCCTGCGCCGTGGCCGAAGAACTTGAGAAACTTGGGGTTGATCTCACGGTTCATACGGTTGGCTTTGGTCTCGACAATCAGGGCGCTGTTGCGCAGCTCCAATGCCTGGCCGAGAAAACCGGCGGCACCTATACGACTGCGGAGAATGCCAGCGAATTGGAAGCGGCCTTGACCAAAACCGTTGAGGCCGTGCCAGCACCGCCGCCTGAACCTGCCGCACCGGAATTCAATCTGGTGGGCCATGTCGTGATGGCGGAGGGTGTGGAACTTCCCGACGGATATAATTCAGCCAGCTGGGATTTCTTTGAGTCCGCCGATGGGCAGCGAGGGCCGGGTGTCGGCACCCAGTATGGCGTAGACGTCAAAACCAATATGCCCAAGCCTGGCGACTACATCGCGCGGATTTCCGTCGATCTCGCTATCGTTGAGGCGCCAGTCAAAATCCTGGACGGCAAAGTTGAAACGCTGGATGTCAGCCTGGAGGCGGGAATTCTTAACTTGTCCGGAACCATGGATGGCACCACGCCTCTCACTGATTCCGGCACGACCTGGGAGCTTCTGGACGCAAACGGCCGGGTGCTGGCCACGAAGTATAATCCTGAAGTGTCATTCCTGGCTGTGGCAGGCAGCTACACGGTGAGGCTCAAGCTCGGCACCGCCCAGGCGGAACAAGCTGTGCAGATTGATGCGGGCAAGACCACGGCCCAGTCGGTTTCGCTGGGCGCGGGCATCATCGAGGCCAGCGGCGTGTTTTCCGCCGGCGGTCCTGCCGTTCCCGATAGTTCGACGATTGAATTGCTGAAAGGCGAGGCCGGCGTCGACGGCAAGCATGAGTGGATCACAACGACCTATGGAACATCGACGCAGTTCAAGGTTCCAGCCGGAAAATATATGGTTGCTATTTCGAAGGACTATGCGCGCGGCGAGGCATTGGTAGAAGTGACGGCGGCTGGCGTAACGAAAGTCGAGGTTGCCATCAACGGCGGCTATCTCGCGATTTCGGGCCCTGCGGATTCGACCCTTGAAGTCTTCTCCGCCGAGAAGGACATCTCCGGCAAGCGCAATTACATCGCGACCGAGTATGGCGGTGCGATCAACAAGGCCTTCGCTGCGGGGACCTATTATGTAACCGCCAAATCCGGCGATGGAACCGTTCTTGGCGAAAAGGAGTTTGCAGTAACGGCAGGCGCCCGCACGGAAGGCACGATTCCCTGAAGTCCTCTCCCATGAAATGGGAGAGGTGAAGGGAACGAGGTCAAAGTGCCCTCATCTATCCCATCCTGCTTCGCAGGACGGGCCCCTTTCTTCTCCCGCTTCGCAGGAGAAGACGAAATGGAGAATGTATGAGACAGGGGGCAAAAGTCTATTCGGCGCGAAGTCTGCGAAAGAGCGAGACACCTGCTGAAAAACGTCTATGGGAGCAATTGCGAAATCGAACGCCGGAAGAATTCAAATTTTCCCGGCAGGTTCATGTTGGGCCTTACATTGCTGATTTTGTCTGTCGCGAGCAGCAATTAGTTGTTGAGGTCGATGGAGCCACGCACTCAACAGGTGAAGAACTTGCTCATGACAATCGCCGAACAGGATTTCTGAAATCCGAGGGATATGCTGTTATTCGCTTTCAGAATGATGAGATTTTGAATGGATTGGATGAAGTTCTGACTCTGATCCTGCAAGCATTGCGCAATCGTCCTCTCCCATGAAATGGGAGAGGAAGGGACCCGTGTCCGAACCTGATAGATAGGTAACAGAAGGGACCGGTTAGATAGGTAACAGTTCTCGTAAGAGTTGGCTGGGGAGGACCTGGCGATGGGATGGCGAGAGACTGGACTTATGGATGAGCGGTTGAAGTTCATTACGAC
>CAZHCO010000125.1:0-18055 GCA_964530965.1 uncultured Aestuariivirga sp.
CGGAGTGCCGGGCCGATACGCAGCAGCGCTCTTTGAGCTGGCGGCCGAGGCAAAATCCATCGACAAGATCAGCGAAGGTCTTTCGACTTTTCAAACCATGCTGGCGGGATCAACGGATTTGCAGCGCCTGCTGCGCTCGCCAGTGTTTTCGGGCGAAGATCAACTGGCTGCACTTGAAGCGCTGTGCGCCAAGGCGGGCGTCAATGGCATCGCGCTCAACTTCATCAAGCTGATGGCCAAGAACCGCAGGCTTCCCGCTCTTTCGGATGCGATCACCGCCTTCATCGCGTTGGTCGCCGAGTCGAAGGGCGAGGTTGCCGCTGAAGTGACATCGGCGGAAAAACTCTCGACCACGCACATCGATGACATCAAGGCCGCGCTCAAATCGTCGATGGGGCGCGATGTGCAGCTCACTGCAAAAATAGATTCCTCCATTCTCGGCGGCCTCATCGTGAAGGTGGGCTCCAAGATGATGGACAATTCGCTCAAGACAAAACTGCAAAATCTCAAGATTGCCATGAAGGGAACCGGCTGATGGATATTCGCGCCGCTGAAATTTCGACAATTCTCAAAAAGCAGATCAAGGATTTCGGCAATGAGGCTGAAGTTTCCGAAATCGGCCAAGTGCTTTCGGTGGGCGACGGTATTGCCCGCGTCTACGGCCTCGACAATGTGCAGGCCGGCGAAATGGTGGAATTTCCCGGCGGTATCCGCGGCATGGCACTCAACCTTGAAACCGACAATGTCGGTGTGGTTATATTCGGTAATGACCGCGACATCAAGGAAGGCGATACGGTCAAGCGCACCGGCGCCATCGTTGAAGTTCCCGTCGGCAAGGAGTTGCTGGGCCGCGTGGTTGACGCGCTTGGCAATCCGATTGACGGCAAGGGCCCGATCAAATCGAAGCTCCGTTCGCGCGTTGACGTGAAGGCGCCCGGCATTATTCCGCGCAAGTCGGTGCATGAGCCGATGTCGACGGGCCTCAAGGCCGTTGATGCGCTCATTCCGATTGGCCGTGGCCAGCGCGAGCTGATCATTGGTGACCGCCAGACCGGCAAGACCGCGATTATTCTCGACGCGATTTTGAACCAGAGGCCCATTCACCTGAATGGCCCGGAGAAAGAAAAGCTCTATTGCGTTTATGTGGCCTGCGGACAAAAGCGCTCCACCGTTGCACAGTTCGTAAAAATTTTGGAAGATGCCGGCGCGCTGGAATATTCCATCATTGTGGCGGCAACGGCTTCAGAGTCAGCACCTATGCAGTATCTCGCCCCGTTCACGGGCTGCACCATGGGCGAATATTTCCGCGACAATGGCATGCATGCACTCATTGCCTATGACGATCTTTCCAAGCAGGCCGTTGCTTACCGCCAGATGTCGCTGCTGCTGCGCCGTCCGCCGGGCCGCGAAGCTTACCCAGGCGACGTGTTCTATCTGCATTCCCGTTTGCTGGAGCGCGCGGCGAAATTGAATGATGCGAAGGGTGGCGGTTCACTCACAGCACTTCCGGTTATTGAAACCCAGGCCAACGACGTTTCGGCTTACATCCCAACCAACGTGATTTCGATTACCGATGGCCAGATATTCCTTGAAACGGATCTGTTCTACCAGGGTATTCGTCCTGCGGTGAACGTGGGCCTCTCGGTGTCGCGTGTGGGTTCTGCGGCGCAGATCAAGGCGATGAAGCAGGTTGCCGGCAAGATCAAGGGTGAGCTGGCGCAGTACCGCGAAATGGCGGCCTTCGCGCAGTTCGGTTCGGATCTCGATGCTTCAACCCAGAAGCTGTTGAATCGTGGTGCGCGCCTGACGGAATTGCTGAAGCAGCCCCAGTTCTCGCCGCTCAAGACGGAAGAACAGGTTGTAGCGATCTATGCGGGCGTGAACGGTTATCTCGACAGCCTTCCCGTCAACAAGGTGCGTGACTTTGAAGATGGGTTGCTGCGCCTGATGCGCGACAAGAACCAGGACATTCTGGATGCCATCCGCACGGACAAGCAGATCAGCGATGCCACAGCTCCCAAGCTCAAGGCTGCGGTTGATGGTTACGCCAAGGCTTTCGCATAAGGGTCCCTGATGGCAAGTCTTAAAGACCTCCGGAACCGCATCGCCTCGGTCAAGGCGACCCGCAAGATCACCAAGGCCATGCAGATGGTGGCGGCAGCGAAATTGCGACGGGCCCAGGAAGCAGCGGTTGCGGCGCGCCCCTATTCGGAGCGCATGGCGGTGGTGCTGGCAAATCTTGCCAGCTCGGTTGAGGGGCGCGATGGCGCTCCGGCACTTCTTGCAGGAACGGGCAAGGATCAGACTCATCTGCTGGTCATTGCAACGGCGGAACGCGGGCTTTGCGGCGGTTTCAATTCCTCTATCGTGCGCCTGGCGCGCGAGCATGCGGAAAAACTTCTGGCCCAGGGCAAGACAGTCAAGATCATGACGGTCGGCAAAAAGGGCAATGACGCGCTGAAACGCAACTACGGTAGATACATTGTCGATGCGGTTGATTTCCGTGGCCTCAAGCAGCTGGCATTTTTCAATGCGCAGCCGGTGGGTGCAAAAATCATCAGCCTGTTTAATGAAGGCCAATTTGATGTCTGCACGCTTTTCTTTGCGCAATTCAAATCGGTGATTTCGCAGAAGCCAACGGCGTTGCAGCTTATTCCTGCGGCAGTTGCCGGCGGCAAGGCGCCCGATCTCGGTGGCGCCATCTACGATGCGGAGCCGGATGAGGGCGAGATTCTTGCTGACCTCCTGCCGCGCAATATCTCGGTGCAGGTGTTCCGGGCGCTGCTTGAAAATGCCGCGTCTGAACAGGGGGCACGGATGAGCGCCATGGACAGCGCCACGCGCAATGCCGGCGACATGATCAACAAGCTGTCGATCAAATACAACCGCCAGCGCCAGGCCCAGATTACCAAAGAACTCATTGAAATCATTTCGGGCGCGGAAGCGCTGTAAGAGCTTAGAGAAGGACCACAGACATGGCGAAGAAAGCCGCATCAGCAAAATCCTCGGGCCAGCTCGTTGGCCGCATCACGCAAGTCACGGGCGCCGTCATCGACGTGCAGTTCGAGGGCGACCTGCCGCAAATCCTGAACGCGCTGGAAACCACCAATGGCGGCAACCGCCTGGTGCTTGAAGTGGCCCAGCATCTGGGTGAAAGCACGGTGCGCACCATCGCCATGGACTCGAGCGAAGGTCTGGTGCGCGGCCAGGAAGTTTTTGATACGGGCACGCCCATCATGGTTCCGGTTGGTCCGGAAACCCTTGGCCGCATCATGAACGTGATCGGTGAGCCGGTCGATGAGGCAGGCCCGCTCAAGACCAAGCTGAAGCGCGCCATCCATCAGGATGCGCCGAGTTTTGTTGAGCAATCTACGGAAGCTGAAATTCTGGTGACCGGCATCAAGGTTGTCGATTTGCTCGCACCTTACGCCAAGGGCGGGAAGATCGGCCTGTTCGGCGGTGCCGGCGTTGGCAAGACGGTTCTCATCATGGAACTCATCAACAACGTGGCCAAGGCCCACGGCGGCTATTCGGTGTTCGCCGGGGTTGGCGAGCGGACGCGTGAGGGCAACGACCTCTATCATGAAATGATCGAATCCGGCGTGAACAAGAAGGGCGGCGGTGAAGGTTCCAAGGCTGCTCTCGTATATGGCCAGATGAACGAACCGCCGGGCGCGCGCGCCCGTGTTGCTTTGTCGGGCCTCACGGTTGCCGAGCACTTCCGCGACGAAGGCCAGGACGTGCTGTTCTTCGTGGATAACATTTTCCGCTTCACGCAGGCGGGTTCGGAAGTGTCGGCGCTTCTCGGCCGCATTCCATCGGCCGTGGGCTATCAGCCGACGCTGGCCACCGACATGGGGACCATGCAGGAGCGCATCACCACGACGCAGAAGGGTTCGATCACCTCGGTGCAGGCGATTTATGTGCCTGCCGACGATTTGACCGACCCGGCGCCAGCCACATCGTTTGCCCACTTGGATGCCACGACCGTGCTGTCGCGCGGCATTGCCGAAAAGGGCATTTATCCTGCCGTGGATCCGCTCGATTCAACCTCGCGCATGCTCGACGCACGCGTGATCGGCGAAGAGCATTATGATACGGCGCGGCGCGTGCAGCAGATTCTCCAGCGCTATAAGGCGCTGCAGGACATCATCGCCATTCTCGGCATGGACGAGCTTTCGGAAGACGACAAGATCGCCGTGGCGCGGGCCCGCAAGATCGAGCGCTTCCTGTCGCAGCCATTCTTCGTGGCCGAAGTGTTCACCGGCTCGCCCGGCAAGCTGGTGCCGCTGGCCGATACCATCAAGGGCTTCAAGGGCCTGTGTGACGGCGCCTATGACCACCTGCCGGAGTCGGCCTTCTACATGGTGGGCTCCATCGAAGAGGCCATCGAAAAAGCCCAGCGCCTTGCGGCGGAAGCAGCGTAACCGATATGGCTGGCCTTCACTTTGAATTGGTAAGCCCCGCGCGGCTTCTGTTTTCCGGCGAGGTTACTTCGGTGACATTGCCCGGAACCGAAGGTGACATGGGGATTTTCGCAGGCCATGCGCCGGTGCTGTCGACGCTGCGGCCCGGTGTTGTGGTTGTGACGAAAGAGGGCGGGGCCACGGACCGCATTTTCGTGCGCGGCGGCTTTGCCGAAGTGAATCCGCAAGGATTGACGCTGCTGGCTGAGACGGCAATTCCTTTGGCTGATCTCGATGCGGCAGCCCTGGCGCAGGAGGTGAAAGATGCGGAAGAAGATTTCGCCGATGCGGTGGACGCCGAATCCAAGCGCAAGGCCCAGGAAAACCTCGATCACCTGAAGGCGCTGCACAGCGCGCTGTAAAATTTAGTACTCATGAATTGAAGAGCCCGCGAGTTGATCGCGGGCTTTTTTTAGTTGAGCACAGGCTACTTACGCTGCTCCTGTGGCCTTTTTACTTTTTTTCGATGCCCGATAGGCTTTAAAAACTTCCTCAAAGGTCATTTCCATAGACTCTGCAAAGGGGGCCATGTCTTTCAACAATAAGCTAAGTGCCCTGTATCTTTGGCGCCTAGTTTTCTTTGGCCTTCCTTCTTCCTCCAGCCAACTCTCAACTTCACCAAATGGTGCCTTCGGCAATGTTTTTCTCAGTCTTCCACGCTGGCCCAAGACCTTGGAACCAATTATTAATTGGGGCAAACCGGGAAATTCAGAAAACAGCTCAACCTGTTCCTGTGTCCAGAGTTTGTGTCGACGGCGATTTCCGATTTCTGCAACGAGCTTCTGGATGGCCACGTTCTCAAGCTGGATAGAAACGGCTTCAATAATTTTAGATTGTTTCTTTCGAAAGAGAGCAATCAGTTCCGTCGAAGTCGGTATTTTCCCCTCTTTTTGCAGGGTTCTCATAAAGTCTTCCAGATGGTTGCGAAAATCCGTAAGTTTCAGGGTTGCCATGCTTGCACCACTCCTGTGCGAATCGACTCAACCATTCTATCGCCAATTCTAGATTCGCCATAATTATCTGTTCATCGGTAAAAGTTATTTCTTCCAGAATGTCTTTGGGATGATCCCTGTTTGCAGCCAATGCTTCAATTGCGGACACCAACCTCACTACCTGATCCAACTTCTGGTAGCGTGAGCGAAAGTTGTTGCGGTTCTTCTTTGTTAGCGATTTGTTAACGCGCGTTTGACGAACGGCAGCCTTCGCTTGGGCAGTAGCTCCAATGGATCGATTAGGAAACTTAACGACATTCGACATGAGTGAATCATACTGAATCAAAACTGTCGCTATTAGGTTAATCGGCAATTCTCAGGAAAGCGCTTTTCGTTAGAATCATCACCCAACTTTATCCTGTTGTCTTTGTTAGCTGCCACAAAAGAAAATGCCTCATGAAGATTTACTTAAGGCCTCGTTTTGTGGAGATGTGGAGGCTCAAGCAAAGCTTGATTGTTTTATGGCTGAGTTTGACGAAAGGAATGTCTGTTTTCTGAATCCACAATACAGTAGATTTACTGGCGTCAGGATGCTTGTAATTTACGCCAATCGATTCACCTTCTACGTCAAAGTAGACAGGCAGGAAACACCGGAAGAATTTAGAAATTTGATTATTAGGGAGGGACAGCCCGTATTGTCATTGGTCCGAAATTGGGAAGGCAGCAAACAGTGGCAGGCCTTACGAAAACTCGTGAATATTAACCCACGGCCGAGATTCTGGAAAAACATTCACTGAATACAGTGTGATCGCGATAGCTCCTGAAAGGAGAGGTTAGTCCACCGTCGGCATCATGACCGGACTTGATCCGGTCATCTTCTTCGATGCCCCACAAAAGAAGTTGCCCGCGAGGGGGTCACAGGTATTTTAGCTTTCGTCCCTTGTGCTGCGCCAGCGGCTGATCAGTTCCACTTCGCAGGTCTTGAAGCAGAGATAGGCGGCGAGGGAGATGAAGCCAGAGGCCGTGATCTCCAGAAGCTGGATAAGGCCGCCTTCCCTGATTGCCAGGCTTCCATGAGTATTCAGGAAGCGGATATTTCCCATGGCCATCTGAATGAGATTGACGGAATTCCATGCGAAAAGAACGCCAAAAACGCACATTGCCAAAAATAGAAAAACAACATTGTAGCTGGATGGCAGCAGCCAGTAGCGCATGAATTTAGCTCCCAAGACGCTGCCAATTCTAGCATCCTTGGCCGTTCGCGCAGCAAAAAAGCGGGCCTTCGTCAAAGGCGGAATTCTACTTTATCCTCACCCTGAGGTGCATGGCGTGAGCCATGCCTCGAAGGGTTGGTTAATGCGGAAACAGGTGCTTCGAGGCCCGGCTTTGCCGGGCACCTCAGCATGAGGGAGTAAGGACTTACTCGCCCATTCTTACGGGACGGCGGTCGCTTTTTGCGCCGCTGATTTCCTGCATCCAGGATGGCTTGCCGCCTTCGCTGCGCTTCGGCGCGCCGAGGCCACCATTGCCGCCGCGTGTCTGTGCGCTGTGGCCGCCACCGTTTTGCTTGTGCGATTGGCCACCGGCGTGGTTGCGGTTGCCTTTGTGCTGCTCGCGGCCCATGGGGTTCCATTGCTTCTTCTGGCCCTGGGGCTTTGTGCTGCGGCCATTGGGGCGTTTGGCTTCGTGTTCAGCGGGAGGCAGGTTTGATTTGCCAAGCGCATGCTGAACCACGGGAATGCTCTGGCGGATGGTGCGTTCGATGTCTTTCAACAGGGAGCGCTCATCACCGGCACAGAATGCAATCGCAACACCTTCAGCGCCGGCGCGCGCAGTGCGGCCGATGCGGTGGACGTAGGATTCCGGCACGTGGGGCAGATCGTAGTTGATGACGTGGCTGACGCCATCGACATCAATGCCGCGGGCGGCAATGTCAGTTGCAACCAACACAAGGATCTTACCATTCTTGAATCCGGCCAGGGCCTTCTCGCGGTTGGCCTGGCTCTTGTTGCCGTGAATAGCTGATGCGGTGTAACCCGCTGCCGACAGGCCCTTCATGATCTTGTCGGCGCCGTGCTTGGTGCGGCTGAAGACCAGTGTGCGGGTCATGTTGTTGTCTTTGAGAATGTCGACCAGCACTTTGAGCTTGTTGGCCTGATCGACGTGGATGACGCTCTGGTTCACGCGATCTACGGTGGTGGCAACGGGGGCCACTTCAACGCGCACGGGGTTGGTGAGCAGGCCGCTGGCAAGATTTGAAATTTCCTTCGGCATGGTGGCCGAGAAGAAAAGATTCTGGCGCACCTTCGGCAGCATGCCGGTAATCTTGCGGATGGCGTGGATGAAGCCGAGATCAAGCATCTGGTCCACTTCGTCAAGGACGAGGACTTCGACATTGGCGAGCGTCAGGGCGCGGCGCTCGATGAGGTCAACGAGACGGCCAGGGGTTGCAACGACGACATCAACGCCGCCGCGCAGGATATCAATCTGCTTGCCGATGGAGACGCCACCGAAAACCACCGCGCGGGTGACTTTCACATTGCGGCCATAGGTCTTGAAACTTTCGCCGATCTGCGAAGCGAGTTCGCGGGTTGGTGAGAGCACGAGAACCTTGCAGGAATTTTTCGCTACGCGCTCGGTTGCGTGCGACAGGCGTTCAAGGATCGGAAGCGCAAACGCCGCGGTCTTGCCGGTGCCGGTCTGGGCGATGCCGAGGAGGTCGCGACCTTTCAGGAGTTCTGGAATGGCGCGGGCCTGGATGGGGGTTGGTTTGTCGTAGCCTTCAGCAGCGATGGCTTTGAGAAGCGGGGCTGAGAGGCTGAGTTCTGAAAATGAATTCACTGTGTAAATATCTTTCTGTTTCGGACAGATGAGTGGGAAAGCGCAGAACATGTCCGAGAGACTGCCTGGCGACTATCGCCAAGTCAGCACTGGTCCTGTGCTTAAACAGACCCCACATGAAAGGATTGTTCGGATTTTTCGCTTCGGTCGGAACGGCAGCATTCAGAATGCCACCTCATGTTATTCTTAATTGACCGAGGCTGAATTTTCTGGTGCATGTTGTTTACGGCAAAGTCTACAACTTTGCCTCAACATGCACTGGGCTGCATATGGACGGTGCAGTGCAACAAGTCAAGCTGTAATCGGCGAAATGGCATCGAGAAGCTCGCCCATGTCTTGAATAACATGGGAAACGCCGAGCTTTTTCAGTTCCGTTGCCTTTGCCGCAGGGTCATGGGCTACTCCGGTGAAGCCGATAACTTTGCAGCCGGCAGCGAGGGCAGCGGTGGCGCCCGTTACACTGTCTTCCACCACCAGGCAGCGGGCAGGGGCAAAGCCTGCGCGCTTTGCGGCGAGCAGGTAAATATCGGGGGCGGGCTTGCCGTCTTGCACATCTTCATAGGTGGTTAACCTGTCGCCAAAGAAGGGCTCAAGTCCGGTCATGCGGAGCGCCTCCATGGCGCGCTCCCTTGGGCCATTGGTGCCGATGCTTCTCGGCAGTTTGAGTTTATTCAGCATGGGAATGACACCGGGCACGGGTTTCAAGTCACGCCGATAGAGGTCGAGCATCATGCCGTCCTTGCGGGCGGCGAGATCAGGCGGCAGCGGCCTTTTGTATTCACGCTCAAGTTCAGTGACCATGGCCTCAAAAGTCGTGCCCACAAACCTGTGGTGAATCTCCAATTCAGTAAGATCGATGCCATTCTCCGCCAGCAAGGCGGTATCGACATCCATCGATATTTTCTCACTGTCGATGAGAACGCCATCACAATCAAAAATAACGTGGGAGATCATGGCTGGCTGAGGTGCCCAAACGCGGCGATGACTTTTTCATAGACCGGCTTCTTGAAGGGCACGATGAGGTCGAGCATCTCATTCATTTTCGCCCAGCGCCATTGGTCGAATTCCTGCTTGTGGCCAGGAGGAGCCAGATTGATTTCACTGTCCTTGCCCAAAAATCGCGCGGCAAACCATTTCTGGGTCTGGCCACGGTATTTTCCTTTCCAGGAATGGCCGATGAGGTGTTCGGGTAAATCATAATTATACCAGTCCGGAGCTTCGGCGATGATCTCGGCGGAATGCACGGCGGTTTCTTCCTCCAGTTCGCGTATCGCGGCAACGGCGGGGTCTTCGCCGGAATCAATGCCGCCTTGCGGCATTTGCCACCAGTAGCCAACACCATCGTCGTTCTGTTTTTGGAAGCGCCTTCCAATCCACACGAGACCCTCTGCGTTAAGCAGCATGACGCCCACGCACGGCCGGTAGGCCGTAATCACTTTTGTATCACTCATTAACCCAAACGGCCCTTGTACATGGCGCTTACGGGAACGAGCAGAATGCCTTTGTTCTGCAGTTGCTCGGCCCATGCCTTCACACTATCGACGGTGACTTCTAGACCGGAACCGGTGCCGATGGCAAAGCCGTTGGCGCGGGCTTCGCCTTCCAGAAGTTCAAGGGCTGCGGCTATGCTTTGGGGTGTCGGGTCGGCGTCGATTACGACTTGCGCGCGGCGTTCGGAAAGACGAGTTTCCTTGGCTATCGCCTCTGAAACGGTAAGTGCGGTTGAGGCGTCTTCCAAATAGACGAGGCCGCGTTTGCTCATTTCAGCCATGACCGGTTTCAAGGCGGAGGGCGTGGAAAGCAGGCGGCCACCCATGTAATTGGTAATGCCGGTGTAGCCAGCAAAGCGGCTCATGTGCCAATGGAGGGCCTCCAGATTTGCGGCCTTGTCGGCGTCGGCCAGAAGGGTTTTGGGCCCAGGGTTGTTGGCGGGATAGCCAATGGGTTCCATGGGCAATTGCAACAGAACTTCATGGCCATCGGCGCGGGCCTTGTTGACCTGGGTCTGCAGATCATCGCCATAGGGGGCAAAGGCAAAGGTCACGTCGCCGGGAAGTTCGCGGATGGCGCGCTGGGTGAGTTTTGGGTTTAGGCCCATTCCCCCTAAGAGAATGGCGATCTTGGGGCGCTCTGAATGAATGACGCCCATGGGGGTATTACGGGCATAGACATCGGAGGGCTTTTTGTTGCCGGCGCCAATGCGGGGCAATTGGCCGATACTGGCTTTCTCCACGAGACCTGCCACGGGTGCGGGTTTCAAGGGGCGCCGCGGCGACAGAATAATTGATGCCTCGGTCTGATAGCTATCCTGCTCGACGGGGGCCTCTATCTGAATGCCGGCGCCCTCATCTTCTCCAGAACTTTCCTCCGCAACTTCTTCTTCGGGCGTTGTTGTCGATGCGGTGCTCAATTCCTCAAGGGGCGGAATGGCCGCCGTGATGATGGGTTCCCCGGCAAAGGGATGGGGCATTTGAATGGCCCAGACTGCTAGGGCAATAAATCCGCAGGTGGCGAGGATTGAAGTGGCCAGAAGCGAGCTGGGGCGCTTTTCCCACAGGCGCTCGCCCGGGCTCCGTTTCCTCAGCGGTTGTCGCAGTTCATCACGGCTCATGAAAAATCAGTCACCCAGTCGATTCGTTTGGCTGCGACTGTGGCGACGTAACCGTTAATGTCTCATTAACCGTAAAACAAAAAGCAGGGAGTTATGCGCTCCCTGCTTTCGATTTTGAATGAATTCAAAATCAGTTCGACTTGGTTTCCTTGGTTCCGGCGGGTTTTGTGTCCGCTGGCTTCACGTTGCTCACCACCTTGACGCCGTTGAGGAAATCGATTGCCGCTTTCAGTTGCACATCCTTGGTTTTGTCCTCGGGCACATAGGCTGAAGAGCCGCCGCCTTCGTCGCCGCCACCTTCATTGGTCAAGTGGCCCTTGAGGCTTGCTTCACCTTCGGTGGAAACATTCTTTCCTTGCAGTTCGGGCGGCAGCGGTTGCTCAATCAGAATATCCGCATCAATGCCCTTGGCCTGAATGGAACGGCCGGCGGGGGTGTAGTAGCGTGCGGTTGTGAGGCGAAGCGCTCCCTGGCTTCCCAACGGAATAATGGTTTGCACGGAGCCCTTGCCGAAGGAACGGGTGCCAATGATGGTGGCCCGCTTATGATCCTGCAGGGCACCGGCGACAATTTCAGAGGCCGAGGCCGAGCCGCCATTGATCAGGATAACCACGGTCTTGTTGTCCGAGATGTCGCCCTTCTGGGCGCTGAAGCGTTGGGTTTCCTCGGCACGGCGGCCACGGGTTGAAACGACTTCACCCTTGTCGAGGAAGCTGTCGGAGACTGAAATCGCCTGGTCGAGAAGGCCGCCGGGATTGTTCCTGAGATCAATGATGTAGCCCTTGGCCTTGGAGCCCATCGTTTTCTTCAAGCTGGAAAAGGCCTTTTCCAAACCTTCCTGGGTCTGCTCGGTAAACGAGCTGATGCGCACATAGCCGATGTCCGCGCCTTCGAGATTGGATTTCACCGACTGCACACGAATACGGTCGCGGATGAGCTTTACGTCAAACGCTGCCTGGTCCTTGCGCTGGATCGTCAGCGTGATTGGGGTGTTCACGCCACCCCGCATCTTGTCCACGGCCTCGTTCAAGGTGAGGCCCTGAATGTCCGCGCCATCAATCTTGGTGATGAGATCATTGGCCATGAGGCCCGCCTTGGCGGCAGGGGTATCATCAATGGGGGCCACAACCTTTACAAAGCCGTTTTCCATGGTGACTTCAATGCCAAGGCCGCCGAATTCGCCCTTGGTCTGCACGCTCATGTCTTCAAAGCGCTTGGCATCCATGTAGCTGGAATGGGGATCAAGGGAGGTGAGCATGCCGTTGATGGCCGCTTCGATCATCTTGGATTCGTCCGGGTCTTCTACATAGTCGGCGCGGACGCGGTCAAAAACGTCACCGAAAAGATTGAGTTGCTTGTAGGTATCGGCATTGGAGGCAGCGATTGCCGAGCCGAAGACATGCCACAGCACGGTTGCCGAAACGGCTCCTGCCAGCACCAACCCAAATGTCCGAACGTGATTATTAAATTTCATTTAAACGCCTCTTTAGTTCCACCAATCCACCAGGGGGCCGAATCAACAGCCTCGCCATTCTTTCTTAATTCCACGTATAACACAGGCCTTGCCTCTTGTATCTGATCACCCAACAAAGTGACGGAAGAAGGGCCTTTTCCCATGATTCCTACGGGTTCACCTGCCCTTACGGATTGCCCGATATCGGCTGATATTTCCTTCATTCCGGCCATGAGCACAAGGTAGCCCTCACCGGCGTCCAGAATCAAGAGTTGCCCATAGGAGCGGAAAGGGCCCGCAAATTCGACCTTTCCGTCGGCGGGGGAGGTCACCTGGGCCAGCGCCCGGGTTGCCACGGCCAGACCCCGGAGCTCGCTTCCCAGGCCGTCGTCCTGGCCGAAACGCTTGAGGATCTGACCCTGAACCGGAAACTCAAGGCGGCCCTTGATGCTTGAGAAAGCCACGGAGGGCCGCAGGAGGAACTCCTCCTGGCGCTTCCTTTCGGCTTCCAGAGCCAGGGCCAGCTCGGTTTTTTTCGCTTCCTCCTTGAGGCGTGCAGCAGCCAGATCAGCAATAAGCTGCTTCAGGGATTTGGCTTTGCTGGCCAATTCACCGCTGCGCCGTTTTTCCTCCTCGAGCCTTCCCGAGCTGTCAAAGACGAGCTGCTTCTTCTGGATGATAAGCTGGCCGAGATCAATCTGGGAGGTCTTCAGGTTGATGATGCTGCCATTGAGGGTGGTTTTTTCCTTCTCCACGGCCAACCGGATTTTATCAAGACGGGCCAGTTTTTCCGCAAGGATTTGGGCGTCGTTGCGCAGTTCCGGCACGATGGTGCCAAACATCATGGCGCCCCTAAGCGCTGCCAGTACATCATTGGGCTCAACCACAATGGCAGGCGGGGGATTTTGCTCCAGCCTCTGCAGGCCGGCTAGAAGTTCGGAGAGAACCTCCTGCTTTTCGGCCAGTTCAGCGCGCAGGATGATTTCTTCCCTACGGAGTTTCAGGATGCGTTCTTCGGCGGCGGTTATTGCTGTTTCCTGGGATTGGACAGTCCGGGCAATGGTGATGAGCTTGCCGGAAATTTCTTCCTGGTCACGGATTGCGGCTGCGATATCGCTTCTTATTTTTTCAAGGCTTTCCGCCGAAGAGCTCATCTCCTGCTCAACGGAACCAAGTTCATTTTCCTGGGGGAGCGGTGTTTGGGCGGCGGCGTAGGGCGCAGACAGGCACAGCGCGGCGGATGCCACGAAGATTGTGCCTCTTAGTTTTCGCAAAATAGTCATCGCCGTCTTTTTACGAGCCGCACTTGTCCAAAATGCGGCTCAGGATCTGTGGTAGGGATGCTTTACCATAATGGTGACCGCGCGGTAAATCTGTTCAAAAAGCATAACGCGCACCAGCCGGTGGGGCCAGGTCATTTCGCCAAGCGAGATGAGTTGTCCGGCGTTTTTCCGGGTTGCGGCACTATGACCGTCTGGGCCGCCGATCAGGAATGCGAGGTCCTGGGTGCCCTGGTCGAGGTGGCGCTGCAGGAGCTTGGAAAAGGCTTCGCTGGTCAGGGATTTTCCGCGTTCGTCGAGCACAAGGGTGAGGGCCTTGGGGGCCAATGCACTCATCAGGATTTTAGCTTCTTCGTCCTGGCGCTGGCTCGCGGTTTGGCTTTGGGATTCAGCGAAATCGCTGACTGTCAGCTTTGTAATTCCGGCCTTGCGGCCGAGGCCTTCAAGGCGGGTTTGATAGTCTTGAGCGAGGCTTTTTTCAGGCCCCGCCTTCAATTTTCCGATGCCCAAAACTTGCAGGCGCATGGCCTATTCGGCGGCGGGTTCTTGCGGCGAATGTTCCGACCACAGTTTTTCCAGGTTGTAGAAACTGCGTACCTCCGGCCGGAAGAGATGGACGACAACATCAACGGCGTCGACCAGCACCCAGTCACACTGGTCCATGCCTTCCACCCGAATGTGGCGATGGCCTGCCTCCTTGAGTTTTTCGACCAGCTGATCGGCGATGGCGCCGACATGGCGGTTTGAACGGCCGGAAGCCACAACCATGTTATCGGCGATGGCCGTCTTACCATCGAGATTGATGGCGATGATGTCCTCGGCCTTGGCATCTTCCAGCTGGGCCATGACAATTTTCAGCAGGGGCTGATCGGAATGAAACTTCGGCTTTGGGGCCTCGACTTTTATAGGAGGGACCGCTTTTGCTGCTGGATTTGCCTTAGGTGCTGTTTTTGGTTTTGCCACGACCTTCGGCTTTGCGGCGGCCGTGGCTTTAACAACGGGCTTTTTCTTCGGTGCTGGCTTTACCTTCTTGGACGGCTTCACCTTGCCCTTGGGCTTGACCTTTGACGTGGTTTTGCCGCGCAATCCTGCGCGCGCTTTTTCGGCAAAGCGCACCTTCGCCATCATGATGGTTTTGAGTTCGGCTGCGGTCTTGGGCGGACGCTTTGAGGAGGAGGCTGGCTTTGTTGCTTTCGCGGATTTTGATTTGGCGGAAGTCTTCTTGACTGGCTTTTTCAGGGGTCTTGTCCTTTATGGGTTTCTGGGGCGTTGTTTAGAGCTTCGCGGTGGCTGGTTCAAGTTGCGAATCGCGGTTGAACTTTCGGGCCGGAGCGGCATGGGCAGGAATACCCAGGACGGAGATTTGTGCTTTACAAGTCTTGCGGCCTGGTCGGTTTTTACGCGGGCAGTGGCGTAGCGCAGGGCCGCGCGGCCGCTGAGGGCGCGAATGGAATAGCCAGGCCTTGCGAGGAAGGCCAGGGGCAGGGCTTTGGCAATATCAGTCCAGTTGTGCCACTTGTGCAAATTGGCAAAACTGTCGGCCCCCATGATCCAGATGAAGTTCGCCTGCTTCATGGTGTGGTTGAGGGCGAGCAAGGTTTCTGCGGTATTGCGGGCATTCACCTGCTCTTCGATGTCAGTCACCACAAAGCGGGGATGTTTAGCGACGCGTTTGGTGAACTTGAGGCGCTCATCATATTCACCGGTTTCGCGGGGGTCCTTCAGGGGGTTTTGCGGAGAGACAAGCCACCAGACCCAATCGAGCTGCAGGCGCTTCAAGGCATAAAGGGCCACCATATAGTGGCCGTAATGGGCCGGGTTGAAGGAGCCGCCAAACAGGCCGATGCGCTGACCCTTGCCAAACAACGGCGGCTTCATCATGGGCGGATTTGTCCCTGCCCACGCACCTGATATTTGAAGGTGGTGAGCTGCTCCAGGCCTACCGGACCGCGCGCATGGAGCTTGCCGGTGGCAATGCCGATCTCGGCTCCGAAACCAAATTCGCCGCCATCGGCAAATTGGGTGGAGGCATTGTGCAGGACTATGGCGCTGTCGACTTCGCTCAGAAACCTTTGGGCGGTTTTTTCATCGTCAGCAATGATGGCGTCGGTATGCTGAGAACCATACTTCGCAATATGGGCCATGGCTTCGTCAATACCGTTGAGCACTCTCAGCGAGACAATGGAGTCAAGATATTCCGTTGACCAATCTTCTTCGCTAGCAGTTTTCACGCGGGCGTCGGCAGCGCGCGCTTCGGCATCACCGCGCACTTCGCAGCCGGCATCAATCAATGTACGGATGATTGGCGCGAGGTTTGTTTTGGCAGCGGCGCGGTCAATGAGAATGGTTTCGGCAGAACCGCACACGCCAGTGCGGCGCATCTTGGCGTTGAGTACGATTTCTTTAGCCATGCCGGGATTTGCCGATTTATCGACATAGACATGGCAGATGCCTTCGAGATGGCTGAAGACGGGAACGCGAGCTTCCTGTTGCACGCGCGCCACGAGGCTTTTGCCGCCCCGTGGCACGATGAGATCAATGGTGCCACCGAGGCCGGACAGCATTTCTCCCACGCTGGTACGATCTGTTGTAGGTGCCATCTGAATTGCGGCGGCGGGCAGGCCTGCGCTTTCAAGGCCTCGCTGTAAGGCTTCCACAATGAGCGTTGATGACTGAAAGCCATCGGAACCGCCGCGCAGGATGGCGGCATTGCCGGACTTCATGCAGAGGGCGCCGGCGTCGGCTGCAACATTTGGGCGGCTTTCGAAAATAATTCCGATGACACCAATGGGCACGCGCACGCGCGAAATTTTCATGCCGTTGGGCCTCGTCCAATCACTCATGGTCGTGCCTACGGGGTCGGGCAATCCTGCGATATCCTCAAGCCCTTTGGCCATGGCCTCAACGCGATCGGTCGTGAGGGTCAGGCGATCAACGAAAGACTCTTTGAGGTCCTTGATCTTTGCCGCCGCAACTTCGGACGTATTAACGGCAATGAGTTTGTTGGCGGAGGCGCGGATAACTTTTGCCATCGCGTTTAGTGCGGCATTCTTTTGTGCGGTTGACGCAAGTGCCAACACGCACGCCGCCTTGCGGGCGTTCAGGCCTATTTCCAGCATGGCGCTAACGCTCTCCATTGGTCATCACCAGATCATCGCGATGAATGATTTCATCCCGGCCTCTATAGCCAATGGTTTGCTCAATGTCAGCGGACTTCAATCCGGCAATCCGCGCGGCATCGCCTGAATCATAGGCCACGAGGCCGCGGGCGATTTCCACGCCTTCAAGGTCCACGACGCTCACCGTATCGCCGCGGGCAAAGGTTCCGCTGACCTTTTTTACCCCGGCGGGAAGCAGGCTTTTGCCTTTGCCCAAGGCGCCGCGGGCGCCATCATCAATCATGAGGCGGCCTACGGGTTGCAGGGTTCCGGCAATCCAGCGCTTGCGCGACTGGAGCGCCGAAAGAGGAGCTAGAAACCAGGTGCAGCGTTCGCCCTTTGCTATACGTTCAAGGGGGTGGGATTCATGGCCAGAGGCAATCACCATGTTGCAGCCTGCGCCCAGCGCAATTTTTCCCGCTTCGATTTTTGTGACCATGCCGCCGGAACCGACGCCGGACACGGGCTTTCCCGCCATGGCTTCGATTTCGGGGGTGATTTCTTTAACTTCAGGAATGAAGGCTGCACCCACCCGGTCAGGCGGGGCGGAATAAAGTCCATCAATATCTGAAAGCAGAACCAGGCAATCGGCGGACATCATTGAAGCCACGCGGGCGGCCAGCCGGTCATTGTCGCCATAGCGGATTTCAGAGGTGGCCACGGTATCATTCTCGTTGATCACGGGAACGGCACCTTGAGCAAGGAGCGTGGTTAGCGTGGCTCGGGCATTCAGATGGCGGCGGCGTTCTTCGGTGTCTGTCAAGGTTACCAACACCTGGGCAGCCACGATTTTTTTTGTGCGGAGCGCCTCAGACCAGGCTTGCGCCAGGGCAATTTGGCCCACGGCGGCAGCGGCCTGGCTTTCTTCCAGGCGCAATTTGCCTTTTGGAAGGCCGAGTGAGCGGCGTCCAAGTGCGATGGCGCCAGAAGACACGATAATGATATCGGCACCACGCGCCTTGGCCTTTGCCAGATCATCGATGAGAGTTGAGAGCCATGCGGACTTGACCTCGCCGGTCTTGGCATCAACCAGCAGGGCTGAACCAATCTTGACGACAATGCGTTTGGCTGATTGCAGGCGCGATTTCACGGATGCCAATCCTCTATTTCAATACCGCGCTCTTCCTGCTTGCGGGAGGCTTTGCGATCATTCTGAATCACGGTGAGCAGGCGCTTCATGGTGTCATCCACATTTTTATGGGTGGCACCCGAAATCAGGATAGGGGTTTTCTTCAGGCGTTTTTTGAAATCGGCGAGCTTCTTCTGCAGGTCCTTGTCACTGATTGCATCAATTTTGTTGAAGGCGATGATCTC
>CAZHCO010000126.1:0-2524 GCA_964530965.1 uncultured Aestuariivirga sp.
CGTCTCGGCGTATGGCGCTAAAGATCTCGATGAAATAAGAGAGGGTCTGCTATGGTCAAGACGGCTGGTTTTCTTGCGCTCAGCGCGTGGTTGCTGGTTTGCCAATGGATAGTATTGGCAAGTACCGCCGCCGCCTGGGAGCCGACCAAACCGATCGAGTTGGTGATTCCCGCCGGCACCGGCGGCGGCGCCGACCAGATGGCGCGGCTGATCGGTGGCATCGCCGAAAAGCACAAGTTGTCGCCCCGTCCGGTGATCGCGATCAACAAATCCGGCGGCGCCGGCGCCGAGGGTTTGCTCTATGCGAAAGAGAAAAAAGGCGATTCCCATGTGATCGTCATCACGCTCTCTAGCCTAACTTCCACAGTTGCGGCGGTTTAAAAAAATCCCTGACGGGTAATACGAGTGTGGCCGCTAACAATCGTTGTAAAATCAGGAGCTGGTGTTAAGCCGTTGGGTGAATTGGGGCGAAACCTTGATGTAGTGGCGACCAAGTATCTTGTCAGCCGTCGTGCGGTCGTGCGAATGTTTGGGCGTGTACTTGCGACACACCACACGGCGTAAAGACGGCAAGACTCATGTCTACTGGCAATTGGTTCGCTCGGTCAGACGTGGCGCCAAGATCGTCCAACAGAGCGTCGCGCAGTTGGGGGAGTTGGATGAGCAAGGGTGCGCCCGGGCTAAGGAACTGGCGCGAAGTATTTGCGGGCCAGCGGGCGGGACTTTTCAGGGGGAGTTGTTCGAGCCAGTCAAGCGCGGTGAAGCGGTAGCGGTAAAGCTCGATGGGATTAGGCTGGAACGCTCGCGCAGTTTCGGTGCGGTGTGGCTGGGCTGGCAATTATGGCATGGGCTCAAGTTGGGTGAGCTGTTAAGCGAGCTGATGCCACGGGGGCGGGAGCGCGTGGCCTGGGCGGAAGTGGTTGGCATTTTGGTGACGGCACGACTGTGCGAGCCATCGAGCGAGTTACATGTCGCCGAGCAGTGGTACCGCACCACGGCGCTCGAAGACCTGCTGGGAGTGTCGAGCGAACAAATCTACGACGAGCGTTTGTACCGCGCCTTGGACCGGGTGTTGGAGCACAAGGAAGCGATTGAAAAGCATTTGGTCGAGCGACTGGGTGAGTTGTTTTCGCTAGATTACGATCTGTTGCTCTACGATGTCACGAGCACGTACTTTGAAGGGGTGGCCGATCCGGCCATCGCCGAGCGCGGCCACAGCCGCGATCATCGGCCGGACTGCGTGCAGATCAACATCGCGCTGGTGGTCACCCGTGAGGGCATGCCACTGGGCTATGAGATATTTTCTGGCGGCACCACCGATGTGACGACGGTCAAACAAATCGTCGAGTCGATGGAGAGTCGATTCGGCAAGGTGAACCGGGTCTGGGTGATGGACCGTGGCATGGTGAGCGCTAAGAACATCGCCTGGCTCAACGCCACCGGGCGCCGTTATGTGATCGGCACCGCGCGCAGCGAGCTCAAGCGGTTTGCTAAAGAGCTTTCGGAACAGACCGATTGGCGCCAGATTCGCCAAGAGGTCGAAGTGAAGCTCTGCCCTGGGCCTGACGGTAGCGAGACTTTCCTGTTGTGTCGTTCAGCTGCCCGTAGGGAGAAAGAAAAGGCGATGCATGAGCGGTTCTCCAAGCGTATCGAAGCGGGCCTTGAGTCGCTTGCCCGGCGCATCGACAAGAGCAGAAAACTGCTCGACCGTGGCAAGCTGGAACGCCAGATCGGGCGGCTGTTGCAAACAAACTCACGGGCGGCTGGGCGGTACACCATTGTGATCGGCGAGGATAAAGCGCTAACCGCTGGGGTAAAGCTTCAGTGGAGCAAAAACTCTAAGTGGGAGGATTGGGCCAAGCTCAGTGAAGGCACTTATATCCTGCGCAGTAATATCCACGACTGGACCGACGAGGAGCTGTGGAAGACCTACATCCAGCTCAGCGAAGCGGAGGCTGCCTTCCGCATTCACAAATCCGAGTTATGCATCCGTCCGATCGGCCATCACAAACAAGCGCGCATCAAGGCGCACATTCTGATCTGCTTTCTCGCCTACGCGTTGTGGAAAACGCTCCAGAAGTGGCAGTCCCGCGCCGGGCTGGGCGACTCCCCGCGCACGATTCTCACCGAGCTGTCGCGCATCCACTCGGCTGACATCGTCTTGCCGCTTGCGGACGGATCCAAACGGGAGTTACGGCTTCGCTGCGTGGTGCGACCCGACCGCGAGCAACAACTGCTCTTACAACGTCTTGGTCTTACTCTCCCACAGCGGCTGCGCCCACCCGCTATGGCCCAAATGTAGTGGCGACTTGAAGAACTAACATCTTGATTTCCCACAAATCTCACCTTCTAAGTGTGGAAGTTCGGGTAGCGTCCCGTCGAGCGCGAGGGCTTTTACTGCCAAGTCCACCCCCTTGGTGAGCGCAGGCGCACGGTTCGCTACATCCCACCGGAGAGAGATTTCCCGGTAGTAGGTATAAGCGAGTTCGGCATAGGCCAGGGCGAATTTCGCGTCGATCTCGAT
>CAZHCO010000127.1:0-1007 GCA_964530965.1 uncultured Aestuariivirga sp.
AGAAAGTTTGCCGGATTGGCACATCATGACGGCGCTGGCTAACGCGCTGGACTGTCAATGGGAGTACGAATCCTCGAACGATATTCAGGCCGAGATCATGAAGTTGCTGCCCGGGTACTACAATCTCGGACAGCCACGCAAGGTTGTGCCAACGGTGGACCGCTATCTCTCAAACGGCTACACCGCCGATGTGGCGGCGCGCTATCGAGCCACCGATCCATCAGACTCCAAGAACCAGCGACCTTTCGCATTGCTGATGGGACAGGTCCTGTATCATTCCGGCAAGCTGTCCACCAAAGCCCCCGGGCTCATCACGATCGCCCCGAATACCGGGCGGCTCAGGATGAATCCCCAAGATATGGAACGGCTGGAAGTGAATGAGGGGATGACAGTGCGCCTTACATCAGACCGCGGCTCGATGCAATTGGCGGTGCAGCCCGATCACTCCATCGCCCTTCAGACCTGTTTCTTCCCGGAACATTTCAATGAGCCTCCCGTAAAAGACTTGATGTCGGTCCAGGTTGATCCGACGACCGGAGTTCCCTCGTTCAAGCAGACCCGCGTGACGATCGAAAAGGCGTAAGAAGGAGCAGGAATCGCAGATGCGTGTGACCGCACTGACAAAGCAAATCCTCCGGGCCGCATTGTTCTATGAAATCTGGGACGCGATGAAGGTGACGTTCAAGCACATGTTCCACAAACCCATCACGTTCCAGTATCCACGGGAACAACGAACCCTTCCCGACACCCACCGGGGGGCACTCGCGCTCTTGCGCTATGACGATCACCAGGAACGTTGTGTCGGCTGTGACCTCTGCGAAGCCGCCTGCCCATCCCGCTGTATCAAGGTCATCAGCTCGGAAGATGCGGAGCGCCCGCTGCAGCGATTCGCCAGCGAGTTTTATATCGACATTACGAAGTGCGTCTTTTGCGGCTACTGTGTCGAGGCTTGTCCCGTCAATGCGCTGGCTATGACGAAGATGTACGAGTTCTCGACCCATGATAAG
>CAZHCO010000128.1:0-2943 GCA_964530965.1 uncultured Aestuariivirga sp.
AATCCAGGTTGCCGATACGGGCGGCGCTGCCTTTGACATTCCGGGGATGCCGGGATCATCGGCCAGCGTAATCAATATTTCCGACATCATGGGCAAGGCCTTCGGCAACCGCACCAAGACGCGGCGCATGACGGTGAAAACCAGTTATGAACTTTTAATCGCCGAGGAGAGCGACAAGCTTCTGGACCAGGAACAGATCAACCAGGAAGCCATCGATGCGGTTGAAAATAATGGCATCGTATTTCTCGACGAGATCGACAAGATTTGTGCGCGGGCTGAACGCCAGGGCGGAGATGTGAGCCGCGAAGGCGTGCAGCGTGATCTGTTGCCACTGATTGAAGGGACCACGGTTTCAACAAAATATGGCCCGGTGAAAACCGATCATGTGCTCTTCATCGCATCTGGCGCGTTTCATATTGCGAAGCCTTCCGATTTATTGCCGGAATTACAGGGCCGTTTGCCCATTCGGGTTGAACTCAAGGCGCTGGGACGGGAAGATTTCCGCCGCATCCTGACCGAGCCCGAATGCAGTTTAATAAAGCAATACAAGGCACTGCTGGGAACTGAGGGAATTGACCTTAACTTCACCGAGGAAAGCATTGTAGCCATTGCAAATATTGCCGCCGAGATCAATGCCTCCATTGAAAACATCGGGGCGCGGCGCCTGCATACGGTGATGGAACGGGTGCTTGATGAACTGAGCTATTCGGCAACGGACCGCTCCGGCGAAGCGGTGACGATTGACGAGGCCTATGTGCAAAAGCATGTGGGCGATCTGGCTAAGAATGCGGACCTGTCGAAATTTATTTTGTAGGGTTATGCCATCCGAGTGGCGATGTAGCCTTTCTGTTTACGCAGGAAATTGCGCAGCAAGTTCTTGAAATTCGGAACGACCGCATTTGCCACTGACGGGCGCGTTGCCAAGGCCTTTCGCCATGCCTGCACCTTCGGCAGGCCGTCAAAAACGCCGAGATCAAGAATTCTGTCGAAGACATCGAAATACCGGAATACGGGAGCAAAAACGGCGTCGACAATGCTGAACTTTTCGCCGGCAAAGTAGGGCCCGATGTTTAGGATGTTTTCGAGTCTTGTGAATTTCTCTTTCAGCAGCTTCACCTTTGCGCGGAATGCAGTTTCGTCGGACGTTGTTTCAATGATCCAGATGTCACCAAGTATGGTAGAGCCAAACTCCATCCATGCCCGGTGGCGCGCCTTGCTCAAGGGGGCTTGCGGATGCAGCGGCTTCGGTTGGGTCTCCTCAAGATATTCGACAATCACACTGCTTTCAAAAAGCACGTCATCGCCAACCTTGAGCAAAGGAACCTTGCCAGTGGGCGAAATTGCCTTGAACCACTCTGGCCGGTTTGCAAGATCGACATTGATACGCTCGAATGGCACTTCCTTTTCTGCCAAAACAATGGCCGCCCTCTGCACATAGGGACAGAGATCAAATGACACGAGGATCAGGGGTCCAGCCATTTCATTCACCCCACACATAGTAGAGCGCGTCACCGTCGACCCGGGTTGAAATTGCCATCAGTTTGCTGTCTTTCGGGCTTGGTCCCTCCAGCCGCTCACCCGTTGACATGTCAAAGCTGGCATTATGCCAGGCACAAACAAGTTTTCCCTCCTTGCATTCCAGCGGCCCACCGAAATGCAGACACATATTTGCAACGGCCTTTGGTTTTCCGCCGTTGAGATAGACATGCAGTTCGCGCCCGAAGAAGGGAACGATCTTTGACCCCGATTGCGGGATATCTTTCAGCTTGATCAATTCGTGTTTCACAACCAAGTACTCCTGTTAATTAATGCATTTGCATCTATATATATGCAATTGCATTAATTTGTCAAGCTTGATGTAATTGCATGAATCGTTATGATGCCGCCAATGACCAATAAGCCATCCGACACGGCAATTACGGCCTGGGCGCGCCTGCTTAAGGCGCAGGCAATGACATTGGATGCCGTTGAATCTGACCTGAAGGCAAAGGGCTATCCGCCCCTGGCTTGGTATGACGTGCTGCTTGAACTGAAACGGGAGGAAAGTGGCACGTTGCGGCCGCTTGAACTCGAAAAGCGCCTGTTGTTGAAGCAGCACAATGTGTCGCGCCTTATCGACCGGATGGAGCAAAAAAACCTGCTGAAGCGCCTGCCCTTTGCTCAGGATGGCCGCGGGCAGTTGGTGGCAATCACGGACCAGGGCCAGGAGTTGCTGCGGCGTATGTGGCCCACCTACCGCGCCTCGATTCAGGAACATGTGGGCTCGAAGCTGAATAATCCGGAAATGGCCAAACTCGCGGCGCTGCTGCAGCAACTATTGTGAAATTCGATCGATTATTTTGTGAGGACTAATTCCCACGTTTCCCCAACAAGGTCCTTGCCAAAACTGTGGTGAGGTTCCTGTTTCGTGAGTTTGTATCCCTCTTTCACATAAAGCTTTCGCGCCGCTGTCAACGAGCTTTGTGTCCATAGCACGATGCGCTTGTAACCCGCCTGCCGCGCGAAGGCCGGGCATTCGGAAACCAGTTTTTTGCCGAGGCCCAGGCCATGGGCATGGGGCTCCACATAAAGCAGCCGCAGCCGCGCCGTATCCGCACCTTCCTTCATCAGATAAACGCTGCCCATAGTGGCGCCGTGCCTCTCGGCAATCCAGGCGCGCTCATGCACGTCATCGTCGCGCCCGACAAATTCGGTGAGGATTTTCGCAACTAGTGCCTAGTAGCTCTTGTCCCAACCATATTTCTGTCCATAGATCTGGCCCTGCCTGCTTGCGACAAGTCCGAGATCGCCAACGCGGTCACGAATTCGCTCGATGACAAGGAAATTGAAATCCAGGTTGCCGATACGGGCGGCGCTGCCTTTGACATTCCGGGGATGCCGGGATCATCGGCCAGCGTAATCAATATTTCCGACATCATGGGCAAGGCCTTCGGCAACCGCACC
>CAZHCO010000129.1:0-10941 GCA_964530965.1 uncultured Aestuariivirga sp.
TTCGAGGTTGTGAAAAAATCGATCGTTTCGGCAATGTTCTCGGAACATCTCGGATTCATTTCGGAATCAAACAGTGATCAGTTGAAGAACAAATCCTATGATCGACCATTTCTTCACAACCTCTTTCGCCGGAATGACGGGGTTAAGTTGTTCTTGGTTTCAATTTCAGAATGGCGCGGGCTTCATCGGGGGTGGCCACTTTCGTGCCAAGCATTTCGATGATCTTCACTGCCTTCTCGACGAGCTTGCCGTTGGTGGCATGCACGCCTTTTTCGAGCCAGAGATTGTCCTCAAGGCCAACTCGCACGTGGCCTCCGAGAAGCACGGCTTGCGCCACGGCAGGAAACTCATTGCGACCGATGCCGAAGGCGGCCCAGATGGCGCCATCGGGCAGTTGCGCTTTCTGATAGGCCATGGTTTCGGAATCGTAGGGTGCGCCCCAGGGAATGCCGAGGCAGAGCTGGAAGAGGGGCGGGCTGTCAATCAGGCCTTCGATGCAGAGCTGTTTGGCAAACCAAAGATTTCCGGAATCAAAAATCTCCATTTCGGGTTTTACACCATAGGATTTGATGAGAGCTGCCTGTTCGCGCAGCTGTGCGGGCGTCTGCACAACCATGGTGTTGCCATCGCCGAAATTGAGCGAGCCGCAATCGAGCGTGCAGAGTTCAGGGCGGAGTTCGGCAATATGAAGCAGGCGTTCAATGGGGCCTACGAGATCAGTTCCGGCGCCCCATTTCATCGGCGTTTCGCCGGGGCCAACGTCAAGATCGCCACCCATGCCTGCGGTGAGATTGATGATGACTTCCTTGTTCTTAGCGCGAATGCGCTCCATCACTTCTTTGTAAAGATCGACCCGGCGGGAACCCTTGCCGGTTTTTGGCTCACGCACATGGCAATGGACTACTGCCGCTCCGGCCGCAGCGGCTTCCAAAGCTGAATTGGCAATTTGCTCGGGAGTTACAGGCAAATTCGGGCTTTTGCCAACCGTGTCGCCAGCGCCTGTTACGGCGCAGGTAATAATGATTTTGGGGTTCATTGGGGTCCTCCGTGTACCGCGACGTTAGCCCTATCCAAATTCCGAGTTTGACTTTTTTCGCCATTGAGTTAGCATTTTACGCCATGACCACTGCCGACGTTGTTTTTCATCTGGTTCCACGTTTTTCGATGATTTCGCTCTATGGGGCGCTCGAACCCTTACGCGTTGCAAACCGTTTTGCAGAACGGAAGTTTTCATGGCGGTTTATTTCGGCGGATGGCAAGCCGGTTTCTGCTTCAAATGACATACCTGTTTCCGTATCCGGCAGCCTTGTTGATGTTGGCCGCCCGACCATGGTTGTGGTGTGTGCAAGCTATGAACCCGAACACGGCATTACCAAACCTGCGCTTGCCGCGGTGCGAAAACTTGCAACGCAAAAAGTGCTGCTCGCAGGGATCGATACCGGACCATTTATTCTGGCAAGCGCCGGCGTTCTTGATGGCTACCGCGCCACTTGCCATTGGGAAAGCTTGCCGGGATTTCGTGAAAGTTTTCCTCGCGTGCATACCATGCAATCGCTTTTCGAGGTTGACCGGGATCGCATGACAAGTGCTGGTGGCTCTTCGGTCATTGACATGATGCTGGAATGGATCAGGCAGCAACTCGGCCGGGAAATTGCGGTTACGGTTGCCGATCAACTGGTGCATTCGCGCTTTGCTGAACAACCGGGAGAGGCGCGCATTCCAGCGGCGGCGCGCTATGGCACGGCGGACGCCCGCATACTTTCCTGCATTGCCCTCATGGAAGAGCAGCTGGAGGAACCCCGCGGCGTTGAAGACTTGGCGATTCGGGCGGGAGTCTCGGTGCGGCAACTGGAAAGATTGTTTGCCACGACATTAAAGAAGCGGCCCATGGGATTTTATCTCGACCTGCGGCTGGAGCGGGCCGAGCGACTCATCAATTACTCGCTGATGAGTATTCGCGAAGTGGCTGTTGCCACAGGCTTTTCGGCATTGTCACAATTCTCGCGCAGCTTCAAACAGAAATTTGGCAAGTCACCGTCAAAATGGCGGAAAAAGTGATTTAGATTCAAGCAGGCTTGCGTTTTTTGTGGAAATCGCCGAATTTCAGGTATCGGCGAACTGGGACAGTGAGATGAAATCACTTTTGGCGACAGTTTACGTTGCAACAGCGGTTGCCGCACCGACTGCAATACCGCCCGCAGCACCGCCTACGCCTGACAACTGGTGCCGGGTGGGCCACACGGTAATGGTTCCCGATGGCCGAGAAGGCCCCGTAACATCTCTTGATGGTGATATCTGCCAGGTTCTGGTTTACGGCGAGACCTTTGAGTCGCAGTGGGCTTATTATTTGATCGAGCCGGTTTATCCCCAGAAATCTGCCAACCGCCACTTTGGCCATTGAAAACATTTGCCTCGGCGATAAGTTGAGCCGAAGGGTGCGTCCCAAAAACCGGAGATTCTTGATGCGGAGGCTTGTTTGCGTCATCGCGGCTGTAGTGGCGCTTTGTTTTTCATCAAGGCTCGCTGAGGCCGAAACCAAAACATTCGACAACCCAACATTTGGCGGCGACCGACTTGATTGGTGCGTGAACTGGGGCGAGGGCTGCGGCGCGCCCGCAGCAACTGCTTGGTGCAAAACTGTCGGTTTTGATGAAGCCATTGATTCCAAGCAGGCACCCGACATTGGCGCTTCAACGCCGACACGGCTTATCGCAACACGTGAGATCTGCGACCAGTCCTATTGCGATGGATTCGCATCGATCACCTGCGCCACGGTCGCCGCGCCGGCTGCGCTTCCGCCCGCGCCAGTTGAAACCACGGAAGAACCCTCCGCGCCAGAAACTCCGCCAGTGGAGGAAACGTCGAACGAAACCTTCAAGAATCCAATGCTCAATGGCGTTCGCCTGAACTGGTGCTTTGATGGTGACAGTGGCTGCGGAAAGAAAACAGCCGAGGCTTGGTGCGGCCAACAGGAGTTCAGCACTGCAAAGGACTTCAAGTATGTGAGCGGCATAAAGCCCACGATCCTGATCGGCAGCGGCAAGACAACGAAAAAGGCAGCCAAGGCTTTCAGCCGTGTTACCTGCGTGCGATAAGCTAAGCTAAGCTAAGCGCCTGCCTGCCACTCCTTGATGATATCGAGGGGGTAAAGGAGCATGATGATGTTGAGCGTGAGGTTGTCGCGGATAAATGCCAGCACAATTAGTTCCAGGGCAACGACCAGAGCTATTGAGGCCCAGACGGGTAGCCGCGATGCGATGTAGAAGCCGAAGGCCATTGCAGTGATGTCGCTCACGGAATTGATGACACTGTCACCATAGTAATCAAGCGCGATTGTGGCTGTGCGATAGCGGTTGATGATAAAATCCGTATTCTCAAAAATTTCCCAGGCGCCTTCGACCATTATGGCGAGGCAAAGACGGAAGCTCAGGGGCCATTTTTTTCCGACAAACCACAGCAGGCCAAAGAAAACGACACCGTGGATCACATGCGAAGGCGTGTACCAGTCCGACAGGTGCTGGGAATTATCCGAAGTCAAGAACTGACCGTTCCAGAATTTTATGACACCGCATTTGCAAATGGGTTCGCGCCCCATGGTCAAGAGAACAATAGCGATGGATAATAGGATCCCAACTGCCGCGAGATAACCCCCTAGTTCTGTTCTGGACGGCTTTGGTGAATCAGTTTCCATGCCCAGACAATGGCATGGAACGCCTAGAAGCCGCTAGGCATCGAGGCCGGGGATTTCGAGCAGCGTGCAGCCGGATATGCGCCACGTGCCGTCGGGCTGCTTCTCCATGGAATAGAGGGCGATGTAGGACTTGCCGTCGGGGCCAACCACGGTCATTTTTTGGGCGGGTCGGCCCATGGGATCAATCAAAGCTTCGGTGAAATTGAAGGACTGGGGGCGGTATACCTGCGGGTAGCCCTGTTTCACCATGGTCATGAAAATTTCTGGTGTGGGGAAAATGTTTCGCACCACGGGGGCGGCAAAATCATAGGCGGCCGGGCCATCGTCGGCCTTGAACGCGGTGATTTGGGCGGTGATAATGCGTTGAAATTCGGCCTTATCGGCTGCACTTATGGAATCAGCCATGGAGGCCAGGGACATGAAGCCCCAAAGCACGATGGCGAGGATTGAACGAAGCATCATGCGCCTCCCACAATATGAGCATCTTGACACATATACGGGAGCATGTCCTCAGTGGTTTCACTTCGACTTGGATTAGGAGTTTAGCGTGGCTGGAAATACGATACTTGATCAGGCCTCTGCATGGGCGGCGGAAGGGCGCAAGGTTGCGCTTGCCACGGTTATTGAAACCTGGGGTTCGGCCCCGCAACCTGTGGGCAGCCAGCTGGCCATTGACGGCCAGGGCAATTTTGCCGGGTCCGTATCGGGGGGCTGTGTTGAAGGCGCCGTGGTGACCGAGGCGCTTGAGGCCATGGCCACCGGTAGATCGAAGGTTCTCGACTTTGGAGTGGCCGATGAAACGGCTTGGAACGTGGGGCTTGCCTGCGGCGGAAAAATCAGGATTTTTGTGGAGCCTTTGGAGCCGTGAAACAGGCGCTTCTCAATGCCCTGCTTGCCGCAAAGAAGGAGCGCAGGGCGGTTGCCATCATCACGCAGATCACCAGCGGCGCGCAGCGCATGGTGAACAAGGAGCAATGCACCAGCGATCCACTGGGAAACATACTTGAAGAGGCTTTTCGCTTTGACCAGTCGGGCCTGCATGATGGTGAATTTGTCCATGTCTACAATCCGCCATTGCGGCTGGTGATTATCGGCGCGGTTCATATTGCGCAAAGCGTGATCCCGATGGCGGTGCAGGCGGGCTATGATGTGAGCGTGATTGACCCCAGAGGGGCTTTTGCAACGGGTGCGCGCTTTCCCGATATTTCCCTGCATGTGAAGTGGCCGGACGAAGTGTTACCTTCCCTTGGACTTGATGCACGAACTGGTTTGTTGGCGCTGACCCACGATCCCAAGATTGATGATCCTGCACTCAATCTGGCACTGCACTCGGAATGCTTTTACATTGGTGCCTTGGGATCGAAGAAAACCCAGGCCAGCAGATGTGCCAGACTGAAGGAGATGGGCCTTTCCGATGAAAAGATCACCAGGATTCATGGCCCTATTGGTTTGGACATTGGGGCGAAGGGTGCCGCTGAAATTGCCATTTCAATCTTGGCGGAAATGACTCATACCCTGCGCCTGGGTTCCTGAGATGGAATTTGCGGAAATTCCCACGGCGAAGGCCGAGGGCACCGTATTGGCCCATTCGGTTGGCCATGCGAAAGGCGTGTTCAAGAAGGGAAGGGTGCTGTCCGCTTCAGATATTGAGGTTCTTGCAGGCTCTGGAATTTCCAGAATCTTTGCCGCACGGCTCGGTGATGATGATGTAGCGGAAGACGAAGCGGCTCAAGCGATTGCGGCGAGAATTTGCGGGGCCAATGTAAGTGCGCGTGAGCCATTTACCGGACGTGTCAATCTTTATGCCGATCAGTGGGGACTTGCCGTGCTGGACATGGCGCGTATCAATGCGCTTAACGGTGTGCATGAAAGTGTGACCTTGGCGACCGCAAGTTCGTACTCTCTTGTGGCTGCCGGACAGATGATTGCCACGGTGAAAATCATTCCCTTTGCGGTGCAGCGAAAGATTTTGGACAAGGCGTTAGCGGTTATCGGTATTGGGCCGCTCATTCGGCTTGCTGATTTTCGCGCCAAGCGGGTGGGATTAGTAATCACAAAGCTTTCGCGAGCCAAGGTTTCGCTTCTGGAAAAATCCGAAGCGTCCATGCGTGGGCGTGTGACGGCACTTGGCAGTGAAATCTCCGAGATCATTGTCTGCGACCACACCATTGAAGCGGTGCGCGATGCCGTTGCAAAACTGCATGGGGCGACGTGCAGTCCAATCCTCGTGTTCGGAGCTTCTGCGATTGTTGATCGCGGTGATGTAATACCGGCCGGGCTTGTTTCTGCAGGTGGCGAGGTCATTCACCTTGGCATGCCGGTGGACCCCGGAAATTTGATGATGTTGGGCAAATTGCGGGGTACTCCGGTGATTGGCGTTCCGAGCTGCGCGCGATCACCCAAAGTGAACGGTTTTGATTTTGTCTTGCAGCGGGTGCTGGCTGGTCTGGATGTGACTTCCCATGACATCATGGATATGGGGGCAGGGGGTCTGCTGGCTGAAATTCCTTCGCGGCCACTACCGAGGGAAGGCAAGTGAATGGCCGAACGCGAGCCAAAAATAACTGCGGTTGTGCTGGCGGCGGGCAGATCCGAGCGCATGGGATCCAACAAGCTTCTTGCTGATCTCGGCAGCAAGCCATTGATAACACACAGTATTGAAATGCTGCTGACGTCGAGCGTTTACGACGTCATTGTGGTGACCGGCAATGAGGACGAAAAGGTCCGCAAGGCGCTTCATTCCCTGGATGTGGCGTTTGCCCACAATCCAAAATTTGCAGAAGGGCTTTCAACATCCCTGAAAATTGGACTCAATGCGGTTTCACTCGATGCGGATGGAGCATTGATTTGCCTTGGTGATATGCCTCTAGTCGAAATGGGAACCATTGATCGACTCGTCTCATCCTTTGATGAGTTCTCGCATCATACAATTTGTGTTCCGGTCTACGACGGCGTTCGGGGAAATCCGGTATTATGGGGGCGACAGCATTTCAAGGCTTTGGAACGCATTGAGGGCGATCAGGGTGGCAAGCGTTTGATGGCATCACTGGCCAGGGAAATTTTTGAAGTCGCGGTCGAGTCCAAAGGCGTTTTGCTCGATGTTGATACGCCGAGCGAGTTGCAGGAGATCAAATCAATTTTGAAGCCCTGAAGCTTGTGTGGCCTTGGCGGCCGATGATCACATGATCATGCACCGTGATACCGAGCTTCTGTCCGGCTTCAATGATTTTCCGTGTCATATCGATATCAGCAAAGGACGGGGCGGGATCGCCGGAGGGATGGTTGTGTGCAAGAATGATGGCGGAGGCCGAAAGTTCGAGGGCACGCTTCATTACCTCGCGGGTGTAGACCGGTGTGTGGTCAACTGTTCCTTCCTGCTGGACTTCATCGGCGATGAGCTGGTTTTTCTTGTCGAGGAACAGAATTCGAAACTGCTCCTTGTCCTGGTAGGCCATGGAGGCGCGGCAGTATTCGAGGATGGCGCTCCATGATGACAGCAGCGGGCGGTTGATAATCTGGCCTTTCATGAGGCGCAACGCCGCGGCGCGAACAAGCTTCAGTTCTGTAGTGATGGCCTCGCCGACACCATCCACTTCCATCAATCGCTCTGGTGTCGCGCTGATGACTTCCGCAAAGCTTCCGAATTTTGCGATTAAAGATTTGGCTAAAGGTTTTGTATCGCCGCGTTTGATGGCGCGAAAGAGAACCATTTCCAGAAGCTCGTAATCGGGCAGGGCCTCGGGGCCGGCTTCGCGGAAACGTTCACGCAAGCGTTCGCGATGGCCTAGAAAATGGGGTTTCGAGGCGGCCTCGCTAAAACTCTTGGGCATGAACTATATCTTATAGGGCGGGCAATTGAGGCCGCGGGGCGACAGTGTGAAGATCTCGCAACCCTCCTTGGTCACACCAATGGTATGTTCAAACTGGGCCGACAAAGAGCGATCACGCGTTACCGCCGTCCAGCCGTCGCTCAGGACCTTCACATGGGGCTTGCCCAAATTGATCATGGGTTCGATGGTAAAGAACATGCCTTCCTTGAGTTCGACGCCCTCGCCCATGCGGCCATAGTGCAGCACGTTGGGATGATCGTGGAAGACACGGCCAAGGCCGTGGCCGCAGAAATCGCGCACGACGGAGCAGCGCTCCGCTTCGGCGAAAGTTTGTATCGCGTAGCCGATATCACCGAGATGCGCGCCGGGCTTCACCACGGCGATGCCACGCATCAGGCATTCATATGTCACCTCGTTGAGGCGCTCCGCTTTGCGGCTGACTTCGCCCACAGGGTACATGCGGCTTGAATCACCAAACCAGCCATCCACGATGAGGGTTACGTCGACGTTGACGATATCGCCCTCGCGGAGCGGCGAGTCATTGGGAATGCCGTGGCAGACCACGTGATTGATGGAAGTGCAGATTGATTTGGTGTAGCCGCGATAATTCAGCGGCGCCGGAATGGCCTTGTTGTCGCGGGCAAATTCCACAATGAAGCGATCCAGTGCATCCGTGGTCGTACCTGGTTTCACCAAGGGAGTTAAGAGATCGAGAGCTTCAGCCGTGAGCCTGCCCGCCTTGCGCATGCCCGCAAAGTCTTCGGGCTTGTGCAATTTGATGCGGGCGGATCGGGACGATGCGGTTTCCTGAACGTCGTTCATCTTATTTCCATAACCGGAATAGCCCGATCAACCGTTATTTCGCTTGTGGAGACGTAGCAAGTCAAGGCCAAAGCCTCAACGCCCGCGTCCCGCGCCTTTCCGAATTCATTGAAATAGGTGCGATCCTTGTCATCGGCAAGGGCGAAACTTGATGGGTTTTGGCATTGGATGAGATAGACCATCACGGCGCGGGCGCCCGTCTTTACCATATTTGAAAGCTCAACGAGGTGTTTGGTGCCGCGCTCAGTCACGCAATCGGGGAATTCAGCCAGGCCGGGCTTCCTGAAGAAATGGACATTCTTGATTTCCACATAGCAGGGCGGGCGCTTTGCATCCTCCAAGAGGACATCGATGCGGCTGTTTTGGCCATATTTGACTTCATTTCGCAGGGTTGCATAACCTTCGAGACCGGCGATCTTTCCCTGGGCTATGGCTTCGGTCACGATGTGGTTGGGCTGGGCCGTATTGATGCCCACAAGGCCGATACCAGGAATTTCAACCAGTTCCCAGGTATGGGGATATTTCCGGGTTGGGCTTTCGGAGCGCGACAGCCAGACACTGTTGCCGACTTCGGTAAGGCCAAACATGGAGCCCGTATTGGGGCAGGCGGCGGTGACTGTTTCGCCGGAGTCGAGCAGCACGTCAGCCAAAAATCTTTTGTATCTTTTGATCAGCTTTCCGCGGGTGAGGGGGCTTTTGAAGTGCATGGTTTTGACAGTGGCCCGAAGCGGTGGCAGATGTCTAGCTGTTGATTGAGGTTATGATGACACCTGCTCCCACTGCTGCCGTATTGCTGATTGGCGATGAAATATTGTCAGGGCGCACCAAGGACAAGAACCTGGGGTTCATCGCGGATTATCTGGTGGGCCTTGGCATTGACCTCAAGGAAGCGCGCTGCGTGGCCGATGACGAAGATGATATTGTCGCCGCCGTGAATGCCTTGCGGACTCGTTACACCTATGTGTTTACCACGGGCGGAATTGGCCCCACCCATGATGATATTACGGCCGATGCAGTGGCCAAGGCCTTTGGTGTTCCCATTGAACATGATCCGCGCGCGGTGGATATCCTCACACGCTATTTCAAGGAAATTGGCCGCGAGCCCAACGAGGCCCGTATGCGTATGGCGAGGGTGCCGCAGGGGGCCACGCTGATTGAGAATGCAGTTTCCAAGGCGCCGGGGTTCAGAATTGAGAATGTGTTTGTCATGGCGGGAGTTCCCAAAGTCATGAACGCAATGATGGATGCGATTGCGCCCACGTTAGAAAAAGGTGTGCCGATGCAATCGCGAACCGTGGCGCTGCAAGGGGGCGAGGGCGATGTGGCAAAACCTTTGGGAGAAATTCAAACGCGTTATACCGACGTGATCATCGGGTCCTATCCCTTTGAGGGAGCAACAGGATTTGCGACCAATCTTGTAGTGCGTTCGCGCAATCCGCAAGCGCTGGCCAAGGCCGAGGCAGAAGTCAAAGCGATCGCCGAGAGTCTAACAAAGGAAGGCAAGGCGCGGGGCTGGTCTTGACTTTACGCTGCCATCGCACGGCGGACTTTTTCGGTGAGGTCGTTGCGGGTGAAGGGCTTGTTGACGAAATCGATCGTATCCGGCAGGTCCTGCATCTGGCGCACGGAGCCTGGGGCATAGCCCGACATGAAGAGAATTCGCAAGTCAGGGCGGAATTTGAGGGCCTTGGCTGCGAGCTCCGGTCCGTTCATGCCGCCTGCCATGATCACGTCAGAGAGGACGAGCGCCAGGTCATCGCGTGACTTGATAATTTCCAAACCTTCGGGACCATTCGAGGCAACGATGGTTTCAAAACCCATTTCCTCGATCATTGCGGCGGCTATATCGCGCACCGCGTTGTTGTCTTCGACGACAAGCACGATCTGCTTCTTTGGCGTCATAGCGGGAGCTTCGGGACCTTCAGAAGCCTCTGCCGGCGCAACACCCAGCTCACGCGCCAGATGGGACTGGAGTTCCGCCGTGCCGATGATGGTGTTCACCACGGAATTTGACTTCATGCAGGGGAGATAAATTTTTACTGTCGTTCCGTGGCCCACTTCCGAATAGATTTTGATGTGTCCGGAAGATTGCTTCACGAAACCGTAGATCATGGAAAGGCCGAGACCAGAGCCTGCTTCCGGGCCCTTGGTGGTGAAGAAGGGCTGGAAGACCTTTTCAATGTTTTCCGGCGCAATGCCTGAGCCCGTATCGGTGACGGCGATTTCAACATAATCGCCAATGGTGACATCCTCGTGTTCGGCGCAATAGGCGTGATCCAGATGGCGGTTTGCCGTTTCGATAATGAGGTTGCCACCCTTGGGTTTCATGGCATCGCGGGCATTGATGGCGAGATTGAGGATTGCCGTTTCCAGCATGGTCTGATCGGCTTTGACGGGCCAGAGAGTTTCACTCGGCATGATTTTGAGATCAACCGTTGCACTCAGGGCATGCTTTAACATGTCTGTCATCTTGAAGAGAAGCTCGTTTACCGAAAGCTCCTTGTTCTGCAGGGTCTGCTGGCGCGAGAAGGCGAGCATGCGCTTGGTCAGGTCGGAACCCTTGTCGGCCGCTTCCAAGGCAGCGCGAATGCGCTTGGT
>CAZHCO010000130.1:0-14415 GCA_964530965.1 uncultured Aestuariivirga sp.
AGACGGCGCAGGATAGAGTTGATGAAAAAACCTTCATTGCTGGTTTGGGAATTCCGGTTGCGCCCTTTGCGGCGGTGAACGGCGAAGCTGAATTGGAAGTGGCCATTGCCCGCATCGGCAGGCCCTCGGTGTTGAAGACGCGGCGCTTTGGTTACGACGGCAAGGGACAGGCAACGATTGTGGAGGAAACATCTGCTGCCGCAGCATGGGCCGAAATCGGCAAGGCTCCCGCCATTCTTGAAGGGTTCATTTCCTTCGACAAGGAAATCTCGGTGATCGCGGCGCGGGGCTGGGATGGAGCGATTGCGGTTTATGATGTGCCGGAGAACCATCATGAAAACCACATCCTCAAGACCTCAACGGTGCCCGCCAGCATTTCGCGGGCAACGGCGGAGGAGGCACGCGATATGGCCGGGACTATCGTCGGGGCCCTGGACTATGTGGGGGTGATGGGGATTGAAATGTTTGTCTCGGGCACGAGGCTGATCGTTAACGAGATCGCGCCCCGGGTTCATAATTCTGGCCATTGGACCCAGGATGCCTGTGTCGTTTCGCAATTCGAGCAGCATATTCGTGCTGTTTGCGGCTGGCCGCTGGGCAGTCCGGAACGGCATTCCAACGTGGTCATGCGCAATATTTTGGGTCATGAGAGCGATAATTGGGCGGCATATGGGGCCTCCGCCCATACGGGGGTGCATTTTTATGGCAAGGCTGAAGCCCGGCGCGGGCGCAAAATGGGCCACATAAATGTGCTGACCCCTCGACAGGGATGACGGGTTGTGGTACGCCACGCCCACTTTTGGGAACTCCTCATAGGGGTTTCGTTTCAAACCAATTCAACTTTGACCAAATTCGAGGTAGCACTTGCAAGTCGTAGTCCGTGACAACAATGTCGATCAGGCCCTGAAAGTCCTCAAGAAAAAGATGCAGCGTGAGGGCATTTTCCGCGAAATGAAGCTGCGCGGACATTTTGAAAAGCCATCGGAAAAGAAGGCCCGCGAGAAGGCGGAAGCCGTGCGCCGCACGCGCAAGCTCGCCCGCAAGAAGTTGCAGCGCGAAGGCCTGCTGCCGATGCCGAAGAAGATTGAGAAGCCCAAGCGCTTTGGCGCAGGCGGCGGCACTGGTGCTGGCGGCGGTTTCTAAGCCAGGTTAAGTTTTGAATTTTAGAGGCCGCGGATTTGAAAAGATCCGCGGCTTTTTTCTTGCCCGACAGGCGGTAAATCCGCCATCAATGGTCATGGTCACGCTGCATGAAAGCTGGAAGGCGCCGCTTCAATCGGAGTTCGATGCGCCCTACATGGCGGCGCTGAAGGAATTTTTGGTTGCCGAGCGGGACAAGGGCAAGCGGATTTTTCCCAAGGGTTCCGAGTGGTTCCATGCACTTGATGCCACGCCGCTTGAACAGGTGCGGGTAGTGATCCTCGGGCAGGATCCCTATCACGGTGAAGGGCAGGCCCATGGGCTTTGCTTTTCGGTGAAGCCGGGGGTGAGACCGCCGCCTTCGCTGATCAACATCTACAAGGAAATGAAAAGCGATCTTGGCCTTGAGCCGCCGCCCCATGGAAATCTCGAAGCCTGGGCAAAGCAGGGCGTGTTGCTGCTCAACGCGGTTCTCACGGTGGAGGCGGGTCTGGCGGCGTCACATCAAGGCAAGGGCTGGGAACGCTTCACCGATGCAGTGATCCGGCTGGTCAATGATCAGCAGCATCCAGTGGTTTTCATCCTGTGGGGGGCGTACGCACAGAGGAAGGCAGCCTTTGTAGATCGCAATCGACATCTGGTGCTGGCATCAGCCCATCCATCACCTTTGTCGGCGCATAATGGTTTTTTCGGTTCGAAACCGTTTTCCAAGGCCAATGAATTTTTGATTGCCAATGGCCAAGACCCCATCGACTGGGTTCTGGGAAAATAATTTAGGCACCGGTGATTTTCTTGGCGGCTGCCAAATCTTTTTTGATGAGCGGAAGCAGGTCAGCATTCGCTGCTACGATGTTTCCGGTTTGCAGCGGGTTTGCTTCGCCATCGCAATCGCTGGTGAAGCCGCCGGCTTCGCGGATGAGAAGTATGCCTGCGGCCAGGTCCCAAGGTTTCATGCCGCGTTCCCAGAATCCATCAATACGGCCTGCTGCGAGATAGGCGAGTTCAAGAGTGATTGAACCAAGCCTGCGAATGCCGATGGCCTTGGCCTGCAGCAGAGCGATTTCGGCCCGGTTGTCGGCGTGGCCTTCGCGGCCCCGGTGGGGAATGCCGCAGCAGAGCAGTGCCTCGTGAATGTCTTTGCGGTTGGCCACGCGCAGCCGCTTGTTATTCAGGAAAGCGCCGGCGCCTTTTTCGGCGGTGAAGAGTTCATCGGTGATCGGGTTGTAGGTGACAGCCGCTACGATTTCGCCTTTGCGCTCCAAAGCCACTGATATGGCAAAGAGGGGAAGCGAGTGCATGAAGTTGGTGGTGCCATCGATGGGATCAATGATGAAGCGGTGGTCCGGGTCGGAGCCTGTCACCGTTCCCGATTCTTCCATGAGAAAGCCATAACCCGGACGGGCCTTTTCCAATTCCGCGCGCAGCACTTTCTCGCAGCGCTTGTCGGCGGCGGTCACGTAGTCGCCGGGGCCTTTGACGGAAACCTGCAGATTGCTGAGTTCGCCGAAGTCGCGCTGCACGCCACGGGCGGCCTTACGGACGGCGGCAATCATGATGGTCATCGAGGGAGAGGCGGCCACTGAAATATCCTTTTTTGTGTGCGCGGGAGTTAGCAAACCTCAACCGGGAAGGCTAGGGCGGTGAATTTTTGCGGGAGAGGCCTTGACAATTTGGAATTAAGATATATCTTAAGTACGAACTTAAGAAATTATTGAAAGGAATAACGAATGTTTAGAGGGAATCATATGTTTGGGCGCGGTGGCCGATCTGCCATGCAGCATGACTGTGGCCCGCGTGAGCGTGGCGGTGGGTTTGGCCGGGGGCTTGGTGGTTTTGGCCGCGGCCCAGGCGGGTTTGGCGGGCGTGGTGCGCGCATGTTCGGGCATGGCGACTTGCGCCTTGTGCTGCTTGCCCTCATCGCGGAGAAGCCGCGCCATGGCTATGACCTGATCCGCGCCATTGAAGAAAAATTTGGCGGAGCCTATGCGCCGAGCCCCGGTGCGGTTTACCCAACCCTGACTTTGCTCGTGGAGCAGGATCATCTGCAAAGCGAAGAAGTTGGCGGCGGCAAGAAGCTTTACACCATCACGCCAGAAGGCTTGGCATTTCTTGCACAGAACAAGGCGACAGTAGATGGCGTGATGGCGCGCATGGATCTGGCGGCCCAGGCATTCCATAATCACTCCACGCCAGATAGCGTGCGTGAGGCATTTCATACGCTTCGCCATTCCTTCCACATGCGGCAAGGACCGTGGACGGAAGAGGAAGCAACACGAATTCGCGCCATTCTTGAAAAAGCAGCGCGTGATATTGTTGGTGGCAGGGGGCAGGCTTAAAAGCTAGCTCCCGCTTTCACCATAAGGCCGCTACTGGCGCTTGCCGTTGATGTAGACGCTGATGATTGTGCTGTCGGCCGGCCAATGCTCGGGGGCGACTGAGGTGATCTGGGCCTGGATGCACTTCCAGGCGCCGTGCTCATACAAATACGTGTCGGTGTAGTTCGCCATGCCGGTCGTTTCCATTCCACCATGGCGCTCGGTGAACTTGTTGGTGGCGCGCACCAGAGCCACCGGGCCAACGACCGTGATAAGCTCGTCGCGAGAGTCCCAATAGGGGATGACTTCGGGATCAAAACCGGTTGCCCAGCGCTTGAGGTAAGTTTCGCGGTCAACCCGCCCACCGCCACTGGTTATGTAGAGAAAATCATCATGCAGGATTGCATCGTGCGAGGGCACATCGTTGGTCACGAAGTTATGAATGAAGCGGGCATTCAAGGCGCTGAGATCGCGCAGCGCTGCGGGTGACCGGGTGTAGGCGAGGGTGGCGTCCATCATTGCGCTCCTTTTCGTTTTATCCCGGCCGTCGCACTGTCCGCGGGGTAAAAGCACTCGATTTTCAATTGTTGCAAAGCGGCGTCCGCTGGCATCGCAAAGGTCGTAAAGGTGGAAAAAAAGGTGAGGCGGAGATCATCTTTCTGAAGCTGCATCGTCATGACAGGTGATGACGCTGTTGGGGCGTTTGCCGGCTTCGAGAAAATGGACAGCCCCGGATAGGCCATGATCTCGTTCAGGAGCTGCGCTGAAACCTTGCTGCCAGACGCTACTTCGCGGTGGAGAATTTGGATCATCCCGCCGGCGAACTCTTCCCAGTTCACGATGAACTGCCGTAAAGCCTTGGGATGGAAAACCGTGTGCATCGCGTTGTCGGCGATAGTGGGTTCCACTTTGTAGGACTGGTGAAAGGCGGAGAATATGCGCTTTGTCGCTTCGTTGCGGAGGCGGATGTCCCAATGGCCATCGATGACAATTGCGGGATAGGGCTCCTGCTGCTGGAGGATGAAATCAAGCGCCTGGCGAACATGCGGCACGTTTTCGACTGTCAGTTCGCGGGTGCCGTAGGGCGGCACGAAGCCTGCAGCGACATGCAGGACATTTCGCTCCTCAAGTGGCAAATCGAGCGCCATGCCCAACATTTGCACCATTTCGCGGCTGGGCTGCGAACGGCCGGATTCGAGAAAGCTCACGTGCCGGGCCGAGACATTTGCCTCGCCTGCCAATTCGAGTTGACTGAGCCTTCGCTGCTGCCGCCAATGCCTGAGAAGGTGGCTGAATTTGCCAATTGACCCTTGAACTGGCTTTGTCATTGGTGCGTCCATGAGAGCTAACTATAGGCCGCCAAGCTAGCGCGCAATTACCTCTGGGGTAAGCGACGGGATGACTCTAGCTCCCGCTTTTGGCGATTTCTGGCTTGAATGCCGCAGCGCGGGTTTCGGCGTCTTTTCTTTGGGCTTCGGGTTGTTTGGCGGCAAAGTCATCAAGCCACGGGTCGGCGCGGCCGCCCTTGCTTGCGAGGATATTCCATTTCATTGCTTCGATGGGGTCAAGCGTCACGCCCCGCCCGGTTGCAAAAAGTTTTGCAACACGGTTTTGCGCCACGATGTTTCCGCGCCGGGCGGCAATGAGCATCCATTTCGCGCCGACGGCTTCATTTTTTTGAACACCCTCGCCACGGAACACCAGCACGCCGTAATCCAGCGCGGCTTCGGGCAAGTCCTGCACAGCGGCTTTGGAAAACCAGTTGGCGGCGGTGACGAGGTTTTTCTCAACGCCGTTTCCATCGAGGTAAAGCAGGCCCAGATTGTATTGCGCTTCGGCAAAGCCCTGATCGGCGGATTTTTTGAACCATTCGGCAGCCGCTGGCCATTCGGGTGCGGTGCCGTAAATACCGGTATAGAGCAGACCCAGATTATACTGAGCCTGTGCGTTGCCGCCGGCCGCTGCTTTCTCCAGCCACTTCGCGCCATTTTCGGCATCGGGATTTCCGAGCGAACCATCGAGATAGAGCATGGCCAGAGAGAATTGCGCGCCGGGGTGGCCTTTCTCGGCTGCCTTGGTGAACCATGAAACAGCTTTTTCGAGGTCAGACTTTACGCCACTGCCGGTCTGGTAGAAAGCGCCCATCATGGCCATGGCACGGGCATCGCCATCATTGGCAAGGGGTTCGGCAATCTCGCGGGCGGATTTGAATTCCTTGTCCTCGAAAAGGGCGACAGCTTCTTCAAAGCTGGCTTCCGCCAAAACCGGTGCGCTCATGACTAACATGAGCAGGAGTGACAGGACATATTTCATCAGGCCATCCGTTGCGTAAGCTCAAACGCAATGCGCCGTGCTTCCTCCGGGGAAGCCCACATGGCGTCTGACGGGCGGATAAAGTCTGGTTTCTGCGGCAGCAATATGTCGAGCTTGTCGATCTCTATGGGATCAAAGGCGACACAGGGAATTTCGAACAAGTCTGCCCACCAGCCGATGATGGGTTCACCCGGTGCGTAAGTGTCCTGGGAGAGGGCGATGTAGTCGGCACCATCTTCCGCCGCTTGCATGGCTAGGTGGCGTGAAGCACCGCAAAATGCGCCCACGATGCTTTCCTTGCCAAGTGCCTGGCGCGCAAGTTTCACATCATCCTCAAGGGCATTGAGATGGACACCATCACACTTAGCTTCGGTAGCGCCGCTTGCGAGGACGGCAAGGCCAAGGCCCTGAAGTTTGCTCGTGACGGCTTGCAACAAGTCAGGTGCAACAACGATGCTGGCGGCATCGCCTGCGGCGCAGGCGGCTGCTGCGCAGGCCAAGATCTGGTCTGCGCCCAGATTAACCAGTGCCACGAGGAAGAGGCGGGGCTTTGCCATGGCGACGGGGAATTACTTTTCCAGCGACTTCGACCATTTGCCGACGGAGGCCAGCGCGTTCATCTTGGCGCGGTGCGAGAATGCGGCGCGGCCTGCTTCGATGTTGGCATCCTTGCCGCCCCAGGCTTTCAGGGCATCAGCCTGCAATGCGCGGCCATAGGAGAAGGTGAGCTTCCAGGGCAGCGGGCCAGCGGCATTCATCAGGCTCAAATGTGCCGTCGCATCTTTGCTGGATTGGCCGCCGGAGAGGAAGGCAATGCCCGGAACCGCCATTGGCACGCAGCGCTTCAGGACGATCAGGGTCTTTTCGGCAACTTCTTCCTGGGAGGCCTGCGTTGCACATTTCTTGCCGGAAATTACCATGTTGGGTTTCAGGATGATGCCTTCGAGCTTTACGCCAGCGTAGTAGAGTTCCTGGAACTGTTCCTTGAGGGCCCATTCGGTGATGCGCATGCAGGTGTCGATGTCGTGGTCGCCGTCCATCAGGACTTCGGGCTCAACCATGGGCACGATGCCGCCAGCCTGACAGATAGCAGCATAGCGGGCGAGTGCATGGGCATTGGCGTGAATGGCGTTGTGGGTTGGAATGCTCTTGCCCACATCGATCACGGCGCGCCACTTGGCGAATTCGGCGCCAAGCTTGGCATATTCCTCAACGCGGGCTGCCAGACCATCAAGGCCTTCGGTCACGGTTTCGCCTGGTGAGAGCGCCAAGGGCTTTGCGCCCGTGTCAAGCTTGATGCCGGGAACAGCGCCGGTGGCCTTGATCACATCAACCAAGGGTGTGCCATTGCGGGCCTTCTGGCGGAGCGTCTCGTCAAACAGTATGACGCCGGAGATGTTCGCCTTCATTGCATCGGTGGCACCGAAGAGCATTTCGCGGTAGTCGCGGCGCGAGTCAGGCGTTGAAGGTGTGTTGATGGATTCAAGGCGCTTGGCGATTGAAGCCGTGCTTTCATCGGCGGCGAGAATGCCCTTGCCAGCGGCCACCATGCGTTGGGCGATGTCTGCTAATTTGTTGGTCATTGTCATTTCCTCTCCAGGGCCTTGACGCCGGGCAATGGTTTTCCTTCGAGCCATTCGAGGAATGCGCCACCGGCTGTTGAAATATAAGTAAAGTCATCGGCCACGCCCGCGTGATTGAGGGCTGATACCGTATCGCCGCCACCTGCAATCGAGGCGACGCTGCCAGATTTTGTAAGCTTGGCTACGTGCTTGGCGCAGGAGACGGTTGCGATGTCAAAAGGCGTGAGCTCGAAGGCGCCGAGCGGGCCATTCCAGACAATGGTTTTGGCTGCGTCAAAGGCGGCGTTGATACGGGCCACCGTGTCGGTGCCGGCATCCAGGATCATGTCATCGGCAGCGACATCGGCAATGCTGATATTTCGGCTTGGCGAATTGGCTTTGAATTCCTTGGCGACGACAACATCGGTTGGGAGCAGCAGAGTGCAGCCTTTGGATTTGGCCGTTGCGATGATTTCCTTGGCGGTCGGCAGCAGATCATGCTCGCAGAGGGATTTACCTACCGCGTAACCCTGGGCGGCCAAAAATGTGTTGGCCATGCCGCCGCCGATGACGATGGTGTTGGCAAGGCCGGACAGGTTTCCAAGAAGTTCGAGTTTGCTTGAAACTTTTGCGCCACCCACGACGGCAATGAGAGGGCGGGTTGGTTTTTCCAGCGCCTGTTCAAGTGCGCGAAGCTCGGCTTCCATGGCGCGGCCTGCGTAAGCCGGAATCAAATGGGCAATGCCTTCGGTTGACGAATGGGCGCGATGGGCAGCGGAAAATGCATCGTTCACAAAAATGTCGCCAAGGCTGGCCAGCGTCTTTGCAAAACCTGCGTCGTTCTTTTCTTCGCCTGCGTGGTAGCGCGTGTTTTCCATCAGCACGCATTCGCCGGGTTTTACGGAAACTGTGGGCGCTGACCGCCAATCGGTGAAGATGAATTTCACCGGACGGCCGAGACCGGACTGAAGGGCGGGGGCCACGGGCTTCAATGACATTTCGGGTACGACCTTGCCCTTGGGCCGGTCGAAATGGGCCAGCACGATGACTGCGGCTTTTTTGTCGAGCAGTTCGCGAAGCGTCGGCACTACCCGTTCAATGCGGGTGGCGTCTGTTACCTTGCCGTTTTCGATGGGGACATTGAGATCAAGGCGAATGACAACGCGCTTGCCGGAGACATCTACATTATCAAGGGATTTAAAATTAGGCATTGTCTTTCCTTAGTACTCCAACCCTCATCCTGAGGTGCGAGCGGAACGCGAACCTCGAAGGGTAGCCCCAAGTGCGGAAGCAAGGCCCTTCGAGGCCCCGCGTATCGCGGGGCACCTCAGGTTGAGGGTGTTTGGAGTTTTTAGGCATTGTTTATTTTTTCGCAGCTTTGACGGCAGCTTTGGCGGTGATGCCGAAGTGCTTGTAAAGCGCTTCAGCGGGAGCCGAGGCACCGAAGCCTTTCATGCCGATGAACACGCCGTCATTGCCGATGAAACGGTTCCAGCCTTGGACCACGCCTGCTTCAATGGCGATGCGGGTTTTTTCTGTACCCAGAAGCTTTTTCTTGTAGGCCTTGGATTGCTTCTCGAAGAGTTCCATGGAGGGGACGGATACAACGCGGGTTGGCGTTCCGGCCTTGTCGAGGGTTGCCTTGGCCTCAATGGCGATTTCAACTTCGGAGCCGGAAGCAAAAATGACGACCTTTGATTTCTTGGTCGAAGGAGCAATTTCGTAGGCGCCCAATGCACAAAGATTTTTGGCAGAGTTGGTGAGACGGGCAGGTTTCAGCTTCTGCCGGGTGAGCGCCAAAATGCTGGGACCAGTGCTGGTTTGCAAAGCGAGCTGCCAGCATTCGGCGGTTTCTGTTGCATCACAGGGGCGGAAGGTCAGGAGATTTGGAATGACGCGCAGGGCGGCGAGATGTTCCACGGGCTGGTGGGTTGGGCCATCTTCGCCGAGGCCGATGGAGTCGTGGGTCATCACAAAGATCGAGCGTTTGCCCATGATGGCAGCAAGGCGAATGCTGGGGCGGCAGTAATCGGTGAACACCAGGAATGTGCCGCCGTAGGGGATTACGCCGCCATGGAGTGCCATACCATTCATGGCCGCGGCCATGCCATGCTCGCGAATGCCGTAATAGACATAGCGCGCCCCGTAGTCGGACGTGTTCAGGGCTTTCATGTCTTTGGATTTGGTGTTGTTGGAACCGGTGAGATCGGCGGAGCCGCCGATGGTTTCAGGTATTGCGGCGTTGATAACGTCGAGCGCGTTCTGTGAAGAATTACGCGTGGCGATCCACGGCGGATTTTTTGCCAGTTCTTTTTTGTAGTTGGAAATAACTTCATCAAAGTTGGCAGGCAAGGCGCCGGATGTAATGCGTTTGAACTCGGCCTTGTGTAACGAATTCGAAAGGCGTTGCTCCCAATCCTTGCGCAATGAAGCCCCGCGTGATCCGGTGGAACGCCATGCGTTCAGGATTTCATCGGGAACGATGAAGGGGGCATGGTCCCAGCCTAATGCCTTGCGCGCACCGATAATTTCATCGGCGCCCAACGGCGAGCCGTGGGTTGATGCTGTGCCTTGTTTGGTGGGTGCACCAAAACCGATGATGGTTTTGCAGGCAATCATCGTGGGTTTGTCGGAGGTTTGCGCGGCTTGGAGAGCGGCGGCAATTTCTGAAGGGTTGTGGCCGTCGACGCGGCTCACATTCCAGTTGGCGGAAGCAAAGCGCATGAGTTGGTCAGTCGAATCAGACATGCTGACTTTGCCATCAATGGAAATGCCATTGTCGTCCCAGAGCACGATGAGGTGGTTGAGCTTGAGGTGGCCAGCCAGTGTAATGGCTTCCTGGGAAATGCCTTCCATCAGGCAGCCGTCGCCAGCCAGCACATAGGTTTTGTGGTTGACGAGATCATTGCCGAAGCGTGCGGCCAAATGGCGCTCGGCGATGGCAAAGCCCACGGAATTGGCAAGGCCCTGGCCGAGAGGACCGGTGGTGGTTTCAATGCCTTCGGCATGACCATATTCCGGGTGGCCCGCAGTCTTGGAGCCCAATTGCCGGAAGTTTTTCAGGTCCTCCATCGTCATGTCCTTGTAGCCCGTCAGAAACAGGAGCGAATACAACAACATGGAGCCATGACCGGCGGAAAGAATGAAACGGTCGCGGTCGGGCCAATGAGGTTCGCTGGCATCAAAATTGAGGAATTGGGTAAAAAGCACGGTGGCTAAGTCTGCCGCTCCCATGGGCAGGCCGGGATGGCCTGAATTGGCCTTTTGAACCGCATCCATGCTGAGGGCGCGAATCGCATTCGCCATGGATTTATGCATGTCGGAGGAGGGAACAGTCATTCTCGGGGAAATCCTTGAGGGCTGCGGCAATCGCGCTTCTGAATAACAGCAGTTCCCGACGAGTCAACCGGGCAATTCCTGCCACTTGAGGGCGGCAAATTAAACTATTGAAGTGCGTTTGCAGACGTAACATATTGGCATCGGCGGCAAATTGAGTGATTTGCCAGTGCACGATCAGGTAAGTTGGTTCAGGTTTTTGTGTCCGATCGCGCGCCGGAAAACAGTTAATGGTCAGGTTTTTTGTTTCAGGCAGTTGTCCTGAGGCGAAACGTGATCTAGGGACGGATATGGTTGACACACAGAAACTGAACGATGCCTTTGATCGTTTCGACGCGGCATTAAAAACATTCGAGGGGGCTCTTGCCAAGAAGCAGGCAATTGCCGGCGAGGCAGAAGCGTTGCGCGGCGACCGGGCGAAGATTGCTTCGGAGCTGGATCTCGTGCGCAACAAAGCCACCGAGCTTGTCACCACCAATAAATCGGCTGTCGGCAAGATTGACGCCGCCATGTCACGCATTCGCGCTGTGCTGCACAGCAACAGTGGGGGCTAGGCATGGCCAATGTTGTCGTCTCGGTAGCTGATCGTCCCTACACGATGCAGTGTCCCGATGGTGAGGAAGATCATCTGCGCGAGCTCGCCTCGCTGCTCGATGCAGAGATTGTGCGCATCAAGCAGAGCGTGGGATCGATCGGCGATATCCGTCTTCTGGTGATGAGCGGATTGATGGTGGCGGACAGATTGTCGGAAGCCATCCGCAAGATTGAATCGCTGGAAGACCAGATCAAGGGCCTGCGCGAGTCGCGGAACCAGGCCCAGGCGCAGACGAAAGACATGGAAGCGAAGTTTACCGCGCGACTGGAAAGTGCTTCTGCAAGACTGGAGAATATTGCGAAAGCGATGAAGTAGGTCTCGCTTAAACGTGGGCCATGACGTAGCGGCGGATCAGCGCAGCGAGATTTGGCACGCTGACGAGGGATAGCGCGGTTTTCACATTGCAGCGCAGCACCGATCTTTCGTCCATTTCCGTCCAGGTGGGCATTTGCCTTTCAACCCTGAGGGCATAGACATCGACCAGACAGGTGGTGTCGCGACCGTTCCGGTTTCTGTCGAACTTGAATGTTCCGATGCAGCGCTTGCCCACATGGCCAACAAGGCCTGCCTCTTCAAGGGCTTCCCGGGCGGCGACTTCATGAGGTGCTAAGCCCCGGATTGGGTTGCCTTTGGGAATAATCCAGCGCCCGCCGCCTCTTGAAGTCACAAGACAGACGTCCACGCCACCATTTGGGTTGATCAAAAATGGCAAAGCAGCAATCTGGTGCAAGGCATTATTCCGATCATTCTTGATACTCAGAACCCAGTAGGCGTTGATTCGTGTGACTAAATCAATAATATTTGGTTACTTTTTCCGGTTTCGGGGCGGGATGCGAGTGCAACGGCGGGTTAGTGATGTTTGGCTCAACGAGTCAGGAAATCGAGATCAAGTTCAGGACAGATGCTGCCGGGCTGGCTCGCGTGTTGAACGCGCCGCTGGTCAAGGCTGCAAATGACCTCCAGACTGAAACCCTGAAGGCCACGTATTTTGATACGCCTTCAAATGCCTTGCGGAAGAAAGGAATCGTATTGCGGGTTCGGAAATCGGGTGATGCTGTGCCCGTGCTAGGGGTCAAGGCTCCAGGTGCAGCCACTGACGGCCCCTTTCATCGCAGGGAGGTTGAAGTGAATTCGCCCAGCCTGAAGCCCAATCTTGCCTTGCTCGACAAAACTACAAGGAAGTTTCTTAAGCGCGTCATCGGAGATCAGCCGGTCGAGGCAAAATTCAAAATGCAGTTCAAGCGTCAAAGCGGTCTTGTCGCTAGCGGTGGTTCCGTTATCGAGATTGCCGTGGACCAGGGCCATATCTCCTGCGGAAAGCAGCGTGTGCCATTGGCCGAAGTCGAACTTGAACTGATATCCGGAAACAAGGCGGATCTTCTTGATCTGGCGAAGACGCTCGCGGAAGATTTTCCCCTGCGCCTTGATTTTGTCAGCAAGGCGGAAAAGGGTTTCCGTGCACTCCTTCAGGAAAAGCCTGCCCCGGTCAAGGCAGGGCCCATAAAGTCCAAATCACTTGCAACATTCGATGACGCGGTGACAACGATCATTTCCAATACGCTGGCACACTTCGTGGCAAACTGGGCCTGCCTGCGCGAAACCGATGAACCTGAATCCATTCACCAGATACGGATCGCACTTCGTCGCATGCGCTGTGGCCTGTCGATGTTCAATCGCGCCTTGCCCCACGCCGCCTTTAAAGCTCTGCGAGATGAGGCAGGGCGCGTGGCTTCGACATTTGGCCCGGTGCGAAACGTGGATGCCTTTCGCATGTCGGTGTTGCAAGGCCCGTTGGCAAACGGAGATCGTCCGGAAAACTGCGACGCGATGCGGGCCATCCTGGAGAAACAGCGCGTTGCGGCCTACGGGCTGGCGCATTCCGAGATTGAAAGCTTAGCCGCAACAGCGTTCGTGCTGAAGGTGCAAGGATTCCTGGCGCGTCGTGACTGGCGTGAAGTTCCCGCAGGTGCCGAATCAACAAAATTACAGGTGCCGGCACGGAAATTTTCCGAAGCTGCGCTGAATAGGCTAAGGGCCAGTGTTTTAAAACGTGGAAGGGCCGCAGTTGATTCAGACGAGTCCCGGCACAAGTTGCGCATTGCGCTCAAGAACCTGCGTTACGGGGTGGACTTTTTTGCCGATTTGTTTGGCAAACGGAAACGAAGACAGGCCTATAAGAAAAAGATGTCCGCATTGCAGGAGCTTCTCGGTATCCGCAATGACATTGTCGGTGCCAGGACATACTTAAAAGAACTCCGGAAGGAGACTGATCCGGAAGTGGAGCGGATCCTAAGCTTCATCCAGGGTTGGTATGCGCGGGAAGCGGCCGTTGCTGACAAGGCAATCAGCAAATCATGGAAAAAATTCAAGCGGGCGGACCCATTTTTTTGAAAAGAGGGAGGCTCTTTCACATACTGCCATTACGGGCGTTAGAAATCGCCACGGAGAATCGCTTGCACATTGAATTCAGTGTTCGCTAGCGGGTTTCTTTTTGGCAGAATTGTGCAACGCAGAATTAAATTTTCTTAACTTGCTGCAACGCGGTGGTGGACACTACCTACGGGGTGTCCGCACGTGTTTTGCGTCGGACGCCGGACTGGACATTCATCCACCGGCAATTGCAATGGCCCGCTGTCGACGTGCGGGCTTCAAAACCAGAGGAATAGTGAAATGAAGAAGTTTGTTGCAATGCTTATCGCGTCAGCCGCCATGGTAGCGACTGCCTATGCCGGCCAAATTGAAGGTGTGGTCAAGGCTTTTGACGAAGCCACAAAGACCGTTACCCTTGAGGACGGCTCGGCCTACGTGCTTGCCGCAGGCGTTACCGTTGAAGGCCTTGCTGCCGGTGCCAAGGTACACGTGACCTTTGATGATGCGAGCAAGGCGGCAACGGAAGTTACCGTTGTACAGTAACTTTATCCTTTGAAAACCATTTGCGCGTCCAGCTTAGCGGCTGGGCGCGGTTTCATTTGATGCACTGGATTTTCCTGTTCTGAAGGCCTACATACAACCGCGGCGGGCTGCCCGGTTTGTGAAGGAACATTTTTTCCCAGGGCCTATAATCGATCTTTAGGGAGCTGTCCCTGGGCTGGACCGTGGTCCGGCTTATATGGCGCCCACCTACGTGAGTAGGGACCCGGGATCGCAAGTTCCC
>CAZHCO010000131.1:0-1234 GCA_964530965.1 uncultured Aestuariivirga sp.
GCTATAGTCGGCAGGCGTTTGAATGGCGCTGGAGGCCTGGTCACGGACTTCCCGGCTGACCACATAGATTTCGTTCATGTATTTGGTGCCGAGCTGGCTCAACGACAAGGCCAGATTCGTAAATGAAGCCATCACGGCAAAAAATGTGGCTTTCAAGTTCGCGGGCGCGCTGTTCGCAATCCAGGCCAGCATCGGAATCATGGAGATCTGCCCGAGCGGCGATTCTAATGCCGTATCGATCAGCGCGATGAATCGTGCATCGACAACCCCTCCTGTGATTCTCGCCGTCCATTCGTGCAAGCCGTAGAACATGCTCACAATCGGGAGGGTCAGAATGGTTCCGATCACCGTGAGAAACCCCACGACGTAGGCAATCGATCGCTCGGCCATGAAGCGGCGAAAGACGAACATGCCTGCCAAGGTCAACGTGCTGCCGATCAGCGAGAGTACGGAGAGAAACTGCTGATCGAACTTCAGCTGGTCGATCATCCACCAGGTGGCTCCAGGCCCAGTCCCTGGGATTGCCCGGAAGATGAAGACCACGACCGCTGTCCCGACCAGGGTGAATCGCTTGTCAGGCTCCAGCTCTCGCACCAGCCTGGCCATCAAGAACAAAACGATTGCCATCGAGCCGACAAAGACAATCTCTTCGCTATAAGAGAACCCGCCGAATACGACCGTGAGCGTGAATAGTACAAAGACGAGGCTCCCACCAAGAATCCACCAGTTGGGCTTGGTCGGCTCATGTGTTTCATCACGCACATTCACCATCTGCTCTGCGTGATCAGGAGAGAAGCCTTGCAGGCGTAGTTTGTTTTTCTGTTGCCGCTGCAGAGTCCAGGCCATGCCGACGCCGAGGACTGACACGAACGGGATCACAAGCGCCATGAGGTAGACCTGCTTGTATAGCCCAACGATCTCTGCCTGTGGGAGTCCTTCGACTCCTGTGAAGACATACACGTTGATCGTCGCAACCAGAATCCCGCCACCGACGATAGCCACGCGCCCGAGCGTCTGCATGGTAGTGTGCATGAGCTTGACGGTCGGCTGGTCGAACGGCTGTCCACGCTCATCCACCCGTGGCACGGCATCAACTGTCATCGCATCCGCGACCGCGTCTTGCACCACGTAGCCGATCGGCCCAAGCAATGTGCTGACCACATACCAGGCTTCCGCCGGCATGATGGAGGTCATCGCTTCCCGACTTCCGATCAATGCCGCCATGATCCCAAGA
>CAZHCO010000132.1:0-23740 GCA_964530965.1 uncultured Aestuariivirga sp.
GAACCGCTGGATCACCCGGCGTTATCGCGCATGACTCTGCCCCAGCTGGCCGACCTGCCAATACCATCCTATGTGAAGGAAAGCTGCAATGGTGTTATCCGGGTCAATTAGCCTGGTATTTACGCCGCCTGCAGCGTTTGCGATCTTGCAAACTCGCGGAACGAAATCAGCCGCCGCGAGGTTTCATCCCACAGCGCCAGCCGTGACGATTTCAGCGCTTGCCACATGGTGAGCCGTGGCGAGACGGTCGCGAGTTCTGGATTGCCGCGCAGGCATTCCTGCAACCTGTAATTCGGAATGCGGCTGCATAGGTGGTGTATGTGGTGGAGTGCAATATTGCAGCTGAACCAGTTCAGGACCTTGGGCATGACCAGAAATGAACTGCCTTTGAGCGCCGCAATTTTCATATCCCATTCGTCAGCCCCGTCCCAGTGGGTTTCCTCGAACTGGTGCTGCACGAAGAACAGCCAGCCGCCGATCCAGGTTGCGATGAAATAGATCGGCAGGAGCACCAGCAGCGTCAGCGACAGGCCGACAAGGAAAACCAGCGTGCCATAGACCAGGAGCAAGACCGCATCGTGGCCAATCACACCGCGCAAGCTGTCGCGCAGCGGCATGTTGGATCCGATTGCAAGGCGCTGCAGCACCAGGAAAAAAATCGGCGGCCCCAGGACCAGAACGATGAGCGGGTTGCGGTAAAGCCTGTAACGCAAGCGCCCCCAGGAACTGAGCTGGCTGTATTCCTTCACCGTCATGGTTTCAATATCGCCAAAGCCGCGCTTGTCCAGATTGCCCGACAGAGCATGGTGTAATGCGTGCGAACGCCGCCAATGGTCATAGGGTGTAAAGGTCAAAACACTGATCAGCCGTCCAAAGGTCTCATTGGTGGGCCGCGATGGAAACAGCGAGCCGTGGCCGCAGTCATGCTGGAGGGCAAAGAAGCGCGTGAGCAGGGCGCCCGCGGGGATGGCGAGCAGCAGGCTTGCCCAATAGGCATGGGGCGCGACCCAGAACATGAGGGCAACAAGCGCAAAAAACGGAGTGGCCGTCGTAATGAGTTGGATGATAGCGCTGCTGTTATTAGCGTCGCGGTAGAGATTGCAATGGGCTGTCAGGCGTTTGGCCTGCTGCCGCAGTTCCGCAGAAAACTGCGTCTCATTCAGAATATCCAAGTAGGTCCCCAATAGGTATTTTTGATTCTTGAATCTAGCACTACAGGGAATGAGTCGTCCCGTCTCTATTTATTAACAGGGCGGCCAATCAAACTGCCTGGCCCGCGCACCAACCGCTGGCCCAGGCCCATTGAAAGTTGTATCCGCCGAGCCAGCCTGTGACATCAACCGCCTCGCCGATGGCATAAAGACCGGGCACCGCTTTTGCTTCCATGGTTTTGGAGGAAAGTTCATTCGTATCAATGCCGCCCGCCGTGACCTCCGCTTTGGCAAAGCCTTCCGAGCCATCGGGGATCATCGTCCAGTTCTTGAGCCTGGCGGCAAGGGCCGGCAGTTCGGTGGGTGCCATAGCGTTGGCCAGCCGTTGCGGCAAGAGTTCGGCAAGAATGGTCTTAAGCTCGGCCTTGGCGCGCGCGTGCCTTCGCTCCTTGAGGAACTTGAGGGCGTCAAGGCCGGGGGCGAGATCGAGGCTCACGGCTTGTCCTTCATGCAGATAAGATGAGATTTGCAGGATGGCGGGACCGGACAGACCCCGATGGGTGAAGAGGATGTTTTCCTTGAACGACGCTGTATCGCATGAGGCAATTGCCGGGAGCGAAACACCGGAGAGGTTTGCGTAGAACGCCAGTTCGCCGGATGGCGCTTTCAAGGGAACAAGGGCTGGGCGCGGGGTAATGATTTTGAGGCCAAATTTTATGGCGATATCATAGGACAATCCCGTAGCCCCCATTTTGGGAATGGAGAGGCCACCGGTTGCCAGCACGAGAGCGGGGCTTGTGAATGTCTCACCCTCTGATTCAACCGTGAAGCAATCGGATTTGCGAATGTCGGTGATTTTCGCGTTGAGCTTCACCTGAACCTGTGCTGCCGCGCATTCCGCCAGCAGCATGGCCACAACCTGCCGGGCCGAACCATCACAGAAGAGTTGGCCAAGGGTTTTTTCATGCCAGGCGATATTGTGCCTGGCCATCAGGGCAAGAAAGTTAGCGGGCTTGTAGCGGCTCAAGGCGCTGCGGCAGAAATGCGGATTTTCGGAAAGGAAATTTTGTGGGCCCGTTCCGCTATTGGTGAAATTGCAGCGCCCGCCGCCGGAGATCAAAATCTTGGCGCCCACCTGATTGTTATGGTCGAGAAGCGCCACCCGTTTACCCCGCGCGCCTGCCGCGATGGCACACATGAGACCTGCGGCACCAGCACCTAGAATGACAACATCATGGGAAGACATGGCCGCTGGCTAGCATGCCAGCGCTCAATTTTGCAAATGAAGGCTCAGCCCGTAATCGCGATCAGCTTGCGCTGGCTTTCCGATTGCACGGTCTGCGCCGCGATGACTTCGCCACGGGGGCCGGCCAGCACCCGCTTTGCGGGGAAGGTGATCAGAATTTCGGTGCCCTTGCCCTCGGCGCTCACAATGTTGACATCGCCGCCGTGCAGATCCATCAGGCCCTTCACGATGGGAAGGCCAAGTCCCGCCCCGTCAATGGCCTGCGTGGTGGCGATCGCGCCGCGGGCAAATGAATCAAGGGCCGTGTCTATCTCGTGGGCCGGAATGCCGGGACCATTATCTTTTACCGACACCACCACGGCACCTTCAGCACTGCGCGCCGCGCTGACCACAACTTCGCCGCCCTCGGGCGTGAACTTGATGGCATTGGTAAGGAGGTTGATCAGAATCTGGTTAACGCCCCGAATATCACCCATGAGTTTTGGCAGCGACTGCGCAATCTCAACTTTGACCGAAATAGATTTTTCCTGGGCCTTTGCATTGAGCAGCGCCAGGGCGGATTTCACGCAGGCCGAAATGCCGAAGGGCTCTTCCTGAATATCCCTGCGTCCCGCCTCGATACGCGACAGATCGAGAATGTCGTTGATGAGATCGAGGAGATAGCGGCCCGAATGATGAATATCGCCCGCGTAGTCCTTGTAGGCGGATACCGACATGGGGCCAAACATCTCGCGCTTGAGGATTTCGGAAAATCCCATGATGGCGTTCAAGGGCGTGCGCAGTTCGTGGCTCATGGTGGCGAGGAAAAAGGATTTCGCCTTGTTGGCCGTCTCGGCTTTGGTTTTTTCAGCCTCGGCTTTGTCGCGCTCAAGCTTCAGCTCTTCGATGAGGTCGTCCTTCTGCGTCTTGAACTTGACCATGTCGCGCGCCGTGTCGCCCAACTGGCGGGCTACAAAAAGAAAAAATGCTTCCAATGTGATGGCCAGTCCGGCGAGGGCGAGGAAAATGGGCTCGCCCTGGGCAGCACACCGTATGGCAACGCCAATGGACATGATACCCGTGCCCGCCACCAGGACAGGCATGAAATTATTCACCACAAGCAGGCGCACCGCGATGATAGCCATGATGAAGGCAACAAGGTAGGCAGCCTGCAGGCTGGTGGCCCCGGACCAGAACAGAAAGAGCGGCAGAACCCAGCACACGCCCTGCACCAGTTCCGAAGCAGACATCATGCCAATCCAGTCATGCTGCTCGCCCTGGTCGCGCTCCTTGTGGAAGAAATTTGCGCAGAGGTATATTTGCGCGGCCTGGCTGGCCAATGTCGCAGCCAGCCAGAACATCACCATAAGGGGCCGCACCCACATCAGGCTGGTGAACGCCAGCATCAGGGTAAGGAGCGGCATGCAAGGGGCCACGCGCAATTGGTTGCGCAGGAACAGGGTGAGCAGTTCAAGCTTCCACGGCGCTTCGGCGGTACGCTCCCAAACACCGTCATCCTCAAACGTGGAGCGCTTTTTGGGGCGCACAGGGCTTTGCTCGTCGCTGTAAAAGTTACGGCGATCCAGGTTCATTTCCGAATTGATTTCGCTAGGCATCACAAATATTAACCCACAATCCTGGCCATCCCAGGGCCCGAAACCTAGCATGATGGCCCCTAAGAGCGGCTTTGGAAGTCCGGTAAAATTTGAAACGAATGGTTTAGGCGGCTGTTAACTTTACTTGCGGGGGCTTGCCCTTTGGGGCTATGCGGAGCCCCGGAAGACAGGTGAATGATGACTGATATTACAAAGGAAATTGTGCTGGCCGCCTTGAAACGCATTGCCGCGCCCGATGGCCGCGGGAATATCGTGACCGCCGGCCTGGTTTCCGAAATTGCCATATTTGAAGGCAAGGTAATGTTTGCCCTTAACGCTGAGCCCCAGCACATGAAATCCATGGAGGCCTTGCGCGGCGTGGTTGAAAAGGCGGTCAGCGAGCTGCCGGGTGTTAACAAGGTATTAGTGGCACTCACGGCGGAGCAGCAGCCCGCCCGCCCCGTGGGCCCAAAGGTGAGTTCAGCCCAGCAGCTGCGCCATGGCATTCCCGGTGTTAAGCATCTCGTGGCGGTTGCTTCCGGCAAGGGCGGAGTTGGCAAATCCACGACCGCAATCAACCTGGCATTAGGCCTGCACTCGCTTGGCCTCAAGGTGGCGGTGCTTGATGCGGATGTTTATGGCCCCTCCATGCCAAAACTTTTTGGTCTCACTGGCAAGCCCGAAGCCAGTGATGCCGAAGGCAAGCGCATGAAGCCCATGACGCGCTACGGCGTTGAAGTGGCCTCCATAGGTTTTCTGGTGGACGAGGCGACGCCCATGATCTGGCGCGGCCCCATGGTGATGTCGGCACTCACCCAGCTTCTGCGCGAGGTCTCCTGGAGTGAAACTGATGTGATGATTGTTGACATGCCGCCGGGCACCGGTGACGCCCAGTTAACCCTTGCACAACAGACGCCGCTTTCCGGCGCGGTGATAGTTTCTACTCCGCAAGACCTGGCGCTGATTGACGCCCGCAAAGGCCTCAACATGTTTCGCAAAGTGAATGTGCCGGTGATCGGCATTGTCGAAAACATGAGCTACTTCGTGTGCACCAAATGCGGCGAGCGCCACGAAATTTTTGGCCACGGGGGCGCGCGCGACGAGGCCGAACGGCTTGGTGTGCCGTTCCTCGGCGAGGTGCCGCTCGACGGGGAAGTGCGTATTCGTTCCGACAGTGGCGAGCCCGTTGTGGTGTCCATGCCGGGTTCACTTCATGCGGCCATCTACCGGGATATTGCGCGGCAGGTGTGGGCGGCAATCGAAGGCGGAAAATTATCCAAGCCTGCCCCTCGCATCTCTGTTGAAAGCTAGGCAGGCGTTTCAGGAAGTGTTATCCATAAGGCGGGATTCCTAGCGGGGCGCTTAGGAAACAGGAGAGACCGGCGATAAGGTCCAAGGGGTTTTGATGTCGAAGTTGATGCTCATATTTGGTATTTTGTTCATGAGCCTGGGGGCGGCGCTTGGGTTTCTTCTTCATTTTAGATCGGGCCAGATGCAGGTGTATGCCCTGACACCGGAGGTTTCCGCAATCCTCCTGGTGGGCGGTGCCTTGTGCCTTGGCCTGGGCGGCCTGATAGGGGCCCTTCGCGATAGAGCTGTAGCAGCTGTGCCGGTGGAAGTTGTCAAGGTGGAGACAGCAACTGAAAAACCCGCCACACCAAAATTCACGGGGTTTGGCAAGAAAGCTGCCGCCGTAACCGCCGCCGCTGAGACTGTTGAAACACCCGCCGAGCCCGCCGCCGCTGTCAAGCCCACCGTTGCCGATACGGTCTCGGCCCTTGAACAGGCGAGGTCTGACATTGCGGCGGCACTCGGCGTTGAAACTCATGAGACGCCGAAGGCCGAACCCGTTGCGGCAAAAGCCGAGCCCGAAACGAAATCAGAGGAGGGCGAAGCCGTCGAGCTGTTCGTGGTGGAGGAAAAAGTCATTCGCGGCCGCCCGGCGCGCGTGCTTTCGGATGGAACCGTGGAAGCCGAAACCGACGAGGGCTGGATGCGTTTTGAAAATCTCGAGCACCTCGATGAATATCTCGAAGCCATGGTGCCGGCGGTAGAAGGACGCTGATCAAGTCAGCCATGTCGCATTTGAGGGGAGACTTTTGCGCGGGCCGTTGCTAGTTTGATTCCCGATCAAGACCAAATGAAGGGGATCATAACAATGAAGCGCATAGCACTTATTGCAACTCTGATTTTAGTTTCAGCAACACCCGCCTTCGCCCATGCGGGTCACGGCATCGCCTCCGGATTTCTCCATCCTTTCTTCGGCTGGGACCATCTCATCGCCATGCTGGCGGTTGGCGCCTGGGGCGCCACGCTTGGCGCACGCGCCATGTGGGCCGTGCCTACGGCATTCGTGAGCGCCATGATTGTCGGTGGGTTGTTCGGCATGTCCGGCATTGAAGTTCCATTCGTTGAAACAATGATTCTGGCGTCCATTCTTGTGCTCGCGGGCTTCGCCGTAGCCCGCTTGAAAATGCCGATCTGGAGTGGCATGGCGATTGTCGGATTGTTCGCGCTCGCCCACGGATTCGCCCACGGTGCCGAAATTCCTGAAGGAGCATACCCCTGGGTATTTGTAGCAGGCTTCGTGACAGCCACCTCACTCATCCACGCCCTCGGCGCGATCGCGGCGCTGGTGGTTAAGAGATTGAGGGCGCTCTTAACAACCCACTAATCTCCCGTCATCCCGGCTTTATGTTTAGTCGGGATGACGAAATTTTATTTTATCTGACATCCAATACACTCGTCCTCGCCTTGCGCACCACGTCTGTCGCTATCGATCCCCTGAACAGGCGTTGGAAGCGCGAGCGGCCTTCGTCGGTGACGACGATGATTTTGTAGAGCGATCCGCTTTCAACGATTTCTTCCACGGCATCGCCAACCGCAACCTTCGTGTCATGGACCGGAATGGTCATGGCCTTGAGAAGCGCCTTGGCATTGGCCACGGCTTCTTCGGCCGCGCCGCGGTCTTGCTCTGTATCGGCCACGGAAAAAAGCGTAATGGGTTCACCCGTCACATGGGCGAGAACCGCCGCGCGGCGCACCGCCTGCATGGAGCGCGAGGTGCCATCGGTGCAGATGAAGAAGCCAGTCTTGTCCTGGCCGTTGCGCACCACCAATACAGAGCAGGGGGCCAGCGTTGTAACCTGCTGCACGACGCCGGCATCGAAGAAGGCGGCAAATTCACCGCGCCAGCGAGACGGCTCGCCGAGAAGCATCATGTTGTAGGGGCCGAGTTCATATTGGTCGAGAATGCCGTTGGTCACATCAGGCGCGGTTTTGAGTTTGAGCACCACACTGCGGCCTTCGGGGCTCTTGTACTCAACCTTCGTGTCACCGGCCGGATCGCCCCAGGCATCCTGCGTGCCAGCTTCCCCAGGCCAGCTTTCCGGGTCAATCCCTTCCTGTTTCAAGACTTCGAGCGCCTGTTTGAGATAACGCACCCCGGGCAATTCAAAACCTGCCGCCATCATGTTTTGCCGCGCCAGCCGCACTTGCAGGCCGCCGGAATGCAGGCCCTGGTCAATGGGTCTGACATGCGCAATGATCAGGTCACAATCTTCGCCAACAAAAAACCTCGCCGCGCAGCGCACTGTTTCATCGGCTTCGTCGCTGCCATCAACGCAGGCCAGCACCCGAAAACGGTTGCGCCGCTGGGCCCGCAGGGTTTGCAGGGTCTTGCGGACCGCCACTTCCTGCCGGTCTGAAAGCTGTGAGCGACTGAAGATGCTTCTCATCGGAGCAGTGGCCAATAGAATGTTGAAAGCAGTAGCAGGACAACAAGTGACAGTAGCATCATGCGGATGCCGATTTTCAGAAAGTCGGATACCTTAAGATAACCCGAAGCATAGATGATGGTGAAGGCGGGCTGGGCGGCAGGCGTGAGATATCCGAAGGCCGAAGAAATTGCGGCAACGAAACCGGCACTGAGGGGATCTTCACCTGCCACAACGGCGGTCTTGAGAATAATGGGAGCGAGCACCGCGACGGCCGCACCGGCGGTCATGGTGTTTGATACGCCAATTGTGAGCAGCGAGACCACAAAGTTGAAACCAAGGTCGCTGCCCGCGCCAATATAGTTCATGGCCATGATGGCGCTGCTGGCGACCCATTCGGCAGCACCCGTTTCCTTCATTTCAACGCCCAGGGAAATGGCCGCCGCATAAAGCAGCACCACGCCCCAATTCACGCCGGAATTGATGTCCTCCCAACGCACCAGGCCAAGCACGAGAAAGGCAGCTGCACCGCTTATTGCGATGACTCCCAGTCCGACGTCCGTGGAAAAGGCGATCCAACTGGCGATAGTTGCTAGGAAAACTGCAATGGTGAGCCATTCCGACATTTTCATCGGCCCCTGCATGGACACCTGGGTTCGCAAGCGGCTGATGGCGCGCGACATATCCGTGACTTCCGGCCGGAAGGTGAAAATCAAGAGTGCCGCAACGATGGGCAGGCGGAGCAGGAACATGGGGAAGGCGTAGTAAATCCACGACACATAATCCATGAGGTAGCGCCGCGTTTCCGGATTGGTTGGATCGTAGAAAAAGTCTTTCCAGTAGCTGATGATGATGGCGTTGCGGGCTCCGCCCGATGGTGTTGCTACGCCGGCAATGGAGCAGCCATAGGCGATGGAAAAGAGAATGACGGCGGCGAGATTGTGAACTTTCTTGGGATCGTTGGAGGTAAGCGTGATTAATGTCACGCCAACCGGCAGCATCATGGCGGCAACCGTGTGCTCACCGATGAACGCCGCAAGCACGCCGCAGACGACCGTAATGCCAAAGCTGATCCAGTAGACGTTGGTGCCAGTCATCTGCACGATCCACCAGGCGATGCGCTTGTCCAATCGCTGCTTGACAATGGCCACCGCCAGCATCAGCGAGCCCATGATGAACAGGACGGAATCCGTCATCAGACTTTGCGCCACCTTCGTGGCATCAACTTTGAGCAGCAACACCTCGCCCACGATAATCAGTAAGGGAACCGTAGGTAGCGGAATGGCCTCGGTGATAAAGAGGATGGTGGCCATGACCGACATGGCCAGAACAATTTGCCCCTCATGGGTGAGGCCGGAGGGCGTAGGCGCCGACATCAGGGCAAAGCCCAGCATCATGCTGATGATGAACCAGCGCCGCTTCCAGACCATCGAAAGATCAATTTGCGAACTGACCAGCCGGTAGCGCTGATAGCCCCGCCGCCGGAAACGGCCAAGCCGGGCCGAAGATTCATTGGCCTGCAAGCTGTCGCGGGCGAGCGAAAAGGCCGTAGTGGATTGCGTGAGGCTCATGCCCCCACCCTTGCAGTTGTTGTAATCTCCATGGGATAAGAGTCTAAAGTCAGAAGTGTTAGGATTACTTTATGCACACAGTTCTCAGCCACACCGACGGGCACTCGGCGTTTGAAAATCCTATACCTCAGGGCTTGACGTCCCATGCGTCCAAAATCCTTTTTCATGGCCATTACCGTGTGCTGCCCAAAAGCCCGGTTGGGCTGCGGAACTCCCCATCATTTGAACTACAATTGCCAAAAGGGAAAGATGGGAGGACGCAATTTTTTGTCTTAGCAGTTTGATTTTAACGAGGATTTGATGACCTATACGACCAATGCGCTTGCCGCCGCCGACAAAGGCCTCGAAAACAGCCTGGAACGGCTTTTTGAATTCCTGCGCATTCCGTCCATCTCAACCGACGCGGCCTACAAGAGCGACTGCGAAAAGGCAGCCCGCTGGGTGGTGACCGAATTAACCTCGCTGGGTTTCGAGGCCGAAGTCAGGCCAACCCCGGGCCGGCCCATAGTGGTGGCCCACTACACGCCCAAGGCCATGACCGCGAAGACCCCCCATGTGCTGTTCTACGGCCACTATGATGTGCAGCCCGCTGACCCCGTGGAACTCTGGCATTCCCCGCCCTTTGAACCCGTCCGGAAAAAAGACAAGGACGATGTGGAGCGCCTGTATGGCCGTGGAGCCGCCGACGACAAGGGCCAACTCATGACCTTCGTGGAAGCGGCCCGCGCCTGGATAACCGCCACCGGCAGCCTGCCCGTCAAGGCAACATTTCTGATCGAAGGTGAAGAGGAGTCGGGCTCGCCCTCGCTCATTCCTTTTTTGAAAGAGAACAAGGCCGAACTCTCTTGCGCTGCGGCTTTCGTTTGTGACAGCAACATGTGGGACGAAAAGACACCCGCGATCACCACCAGGCTGCGGGGCCTTGTTCATGAAGAAATAACCATTACCGGTCCTCGCATCGACCTGCACTCCGGCATGTATGGCGGTGCGGCCATGAACCCCATCCGCGTGCTGACGAAAATCCTGGCAGCCCTTCATGACAAGAACGGCAAGGTCACCATTCCTGGCTTTTATGACGGCGTGAACCCGCTGCCTGCCGCAACCAGGAAACAGTGGCAGTCCCTGAAATTCTCTGAGAAGAAATTCATGAGTGACGTAGGGCTTTCGGTTCCTGCTGGTGAGAAGGGTAAATCAGTTCTGGAACAGATTTGGGCACGGCCCACGGCGGAAGTGAACGGCATCTGGGGCGGCTATACGGGCACCGGTGCCAAGAACGTCTTGCCATCGAAAGCCGACGCCAAGCTGACCTTCCGGCTGGTGGGTCAACAAAATCCGGCGAAAATACTGAAAGCCTTCCAGAAGTTCGTGAAAGATTTGCTCCCCAAGGATTGCAAGGTGGAGTTTTCCGGCCATGGAGGTGGCGCGCCCGCGTCTGAAATCAGCGAAGACAATGTGTACATCAAAAAATCCGCCGCCGCGTTGAAAGCCGAATTCAACCGCGCGCCCGTGCTGATGGGCTCCGGCGGCTCAATTCCAATCGTGCGGAACTTCAAGGACATTCTGGGCATGGACAGCGTGCTGGTGGGCTTTGGCCTCAATGACGATGCCATTCACAGCCCCAACGAAAAATACAATCTGGGCAGCTTTCAAAAGGGTATTCGAAGCTGGGTGCGCATCATGGGGGCATTAGCGGAGTAAGCCGATGACCAAGGACATCCTGACGCTGGCCGGGCGCTATCATGCAGCGCTGAACAATTTCGATTTTGCCGCAATCGAGAAGATGTTCACAGAGGATGCGGAGTATCACTCAACCGGCATCGGCGCCGGAGTGGGTGGGCTTTACGGCCGATCAGCCATCATGGAGGCGATGAAGGCCTATTTCACCGAATTCAGCGACCAGGTTTCAGCCGACGACAGCGTTGAGGCCATGGGCCTCGATACCGTGCGCGCCCATTGGCGGCTCCACGCCACAACAAAATCATCTGGCAGAAAAGTGCATCGCCAGGGTGTTGAGACCATTCATTTCAACCCCAAAGGGCTGATCACGCTGGTGGAAGTGCAGGACGTGGAACCCTGCGCCGATTAAATAGGGCCATCACAAATACTTCTTCCAGAACCCCAGCATGCGCTTCCAGCCGAGCTCCGACGCGGCGCGCTCGTGTACGTCGCGCTGTTCGTTCATGAAGCCGTGGTCGGCGTCATAGCGGAATAATTCGTAATTGCATTTTGCGGCCTTCAGGCCTGCCTCGAAGGCATCAACCTATTTTGGAGTTATGTAGTCATCGGTATTGGCGTAGTGGCCTTGCAGAGGCACCTTGAAGTCAGCGGGCTTGAAGGCATTCTCCGGCGGCAGTCCATAGAATGTGGCTGCGGCAGCCACCTCCGGAATACGGCAGGCACCGAGGATGGCAATCGCACCGCCCATGCAGAAACCCGTAAGTCCGACTTTGACGCCAGTTATCCCGAGATACTGGGCAGCACCCCGTACCACCTGATCCGTCGCTTCGGCGAAATTGAGGGAATTCATCTCGCGCGCCGCCGCTTCCCGGTCGTGATAGGGAACAACAGTTCCGGCATAGAGATCGGGCGCCAGCGCCTCGTATCCGGCGAGCGCCAGTCGGTCGCAGATGCCCCTGATCTGGTCCTGCAATCCCCACCATTCCTGAATTACGACAACGCCCGGCGCATTGGCCAGGGCCGACTTTGCTAGATAGCCCTTGGCCTGCTTTCCATCGAACCTCGGAAACGAAATCTTAGTGCCCATGATTATGCCTTCACGTGCCTTACTTTTGTGCAGGAGTATGTGCCGTTGAAAGCGGCATGGCAAGTTATGCTAACCAATCTTGAAATTCTTCACGTGCTCAGGCGGTGCAAGGTTTGGCAAATTTCGCGCATCCGCTGTGGCCGTTAGAATTTCCGTCCGCATCGGAATAAGCCCGGCCCAGATCGGCAGGGTGTAATCTTCCTCGTCATCGCCTGGTGGGCCATTGCGCACCTTGGCGGAAACTTCGTCCAGTGACAGACTCAACATGGTTGTGGCTTTCAGTTCCTTCGAAGTCACGGGCCGCAGAACGTCCCAGCGGCCGGGAAAAAGCTTCTCGGTAAAGTTTTTCAGGCGCCGCTCTTTCTCTGCAGCATCCCTGATGATGTGGGCTTTGCCCATCACCATCACCGAGCGGTAATTGCAACTGTGATTGAAGGCCGAGCGCGCCATGACCATGGCATCAATCATGGTGACGGTGACACAGACATCGGCGTCCACGCACGTTTCCAGCATGCGGCTGGCCGACGAGCCGTGCCAGTAGATGTGATCGTCTTCACGCCATTGCAGCGTCGGCGTCACATAGGGCGTGCCCTTGAACACGTATCCCACGTAGCACACGGGCATGGCATCCAGAATGCCGTGCACGGTTTCCGTGTCATATTTCGCCCGCTTGTTCAGGCGCTTCACCCGGGTTCTTTCGCTGGGGGCTTCGGTCATGGCTGGTCCTCTTGATTGCACGACCTCTATGCTGTCTATATGGTCTGCTTGAAAGAACCAAAACGGCCACCAATGGACAGACCACTTTTAGCGCCCGCAACCAGCGAAATCGGCATTGACCGGGCCGATCATGACGCCATTCAATCGCAGATTGCCCGCCAGATCCGGGAACTTGTGCTGAGCGGACGGCTGCGCCCGCATGCCAAACTCCCATCAACCCGCAGCATGGCTGAAGACCTGAAAGTGGCCCGCGCCACCGTGGTTGAGGCCTATGAGCAGCTCCTTAGCGAGGGCTATATCGAGACCCGCAAAGGATCCGGCACCCGGGTAGCCGCAGAATTGCCGGAGGCGCTTCTGAACTCAACGCCTGCACGTCCGAGCACCAGCGAACCGTCCCGCGCGAATAGCCGCGAACCCGCGAAACCTTTCCGCTCCGGCCTCGTCGATTGGGAGCACTTTCCCCACGATGAATGGGGAAGGCTTCTGGGACGTTTCTGGCGAAATCCGCCTATCGCCATGCTGGAACACAATGATGCCTTTGGCTGGCTGCCACTCCGCGAGGCAATCGCCCGCCACCTCTATGAATGGCGCGGCATTTCCTGCGAGGCCACGGAAGTGATCATGACGGCAGGCGGCATGGACGCCTTCGATCTGATCAATCGCTCTATCTTCAAGGCCAGCGACAGGATCTGGATGGAAGAACCGGGCTACCCCACGGCGCGGCGCGTGTTCTCCATGGGCGGCGTGAAGACGGTAGCCGTGCCCGTTGACCGCGAAGGCATCATGGTGACGAAGGGCCGCGAACGGGCAGGACAGGCACGCGGCGCGTTCGTCACACCCGCACGGCAGTATCCGACCGGCGTCACCATGCCCCTGTCGCGGCGATTGGAGCTCCTGGATTGGGCCGACGAGGCGAAGTCGATCATCATCGAAGATGACTACGACAGTGAGTACCGCTACGTGGGAAGACCTTTGCCCGCATTGATGAGCCTCGACCGCAAAGCGCGCGTGATCTATTCCGGCAGTTTCTCCAAAGTTTTTTCACCACTTCTGCGACTGGGCTACATCGTTGTGCCCAAGTCATTGGCCGAACGCTTTCGAAATGAAAGACTGGCCCATGGCGCACCTCCTTCGTTGATGGCCCAGCCCGCCCTGTGCGAGTTCATGACCTCGGGCACCTTCGCCATCCACATCCGCCGCATGCGGAGAATTTACGCGGCAAGGCGCGAAGCTCTGATCGCGGCCCTCGAAGGAGGCCCACGCTTCACCATTGATGCTTCACCTTCCGGACTCATGCTTCTGCTACGTTTAAAGCCAGATGAGAACGATGACGAAGTCGTGGCGAAGCTTGCGAGCGCAGGCCTTGAAGTGCAATCCCTATCAAGCCACTACGTGGGACAAGTCAGAGAGCAGGGATTGCTTTTAAGCTTCGCCGGATTCACCGACAAGGAATTGCGCACCGCGGCGAAACGGTTGGTGGAAATCTTGCGTTGACCCTCATGCTGAGGCGCGAGCAACGTGAGCCTCGAAGCACCTGTTTCACGTCCACCGGCCCGTCGAGGCCAAGCTGCGCTTGGAACCTCAGGGCGAGGATGCGCTACGACCCCAGCGGCCTTAGTTCTCGCAAGAGTTTCTCCCTCATCGCCCTTGCGAAATCCTTGAAGCCCAGGGCTGGTTCGACAAATGAATCTGCCCCGATGATGACATGCTCCAGATAATAGCCGTGCAGCTTTCGGTCTTCCGCCTCGACGGCGAGGCCGTTGATGGTGATGCCGGAGGCCAGTGCTGCTTCGCGCGCCGCCTGGAGATCAACGCCGCTGTTTTCCGGTCCATCGCCTGACACGTCGATAACTTTGCGAAAACCTTCAAAGGCGTTTCCCTCGATCAGGGCAACAGAGTCATTGATGCCTGTGCCAATGGAGGTGGAACTCGCGCGCATCCAACGGCGAATGAGACCTATGCGAAAACCAAAGGCCTTGGCATCCCTTGCATTCTCGATGTGGGTAAACGGCAGAACCAGCTGGGTTTCGCCCGGTCCGCCCCATTGCACCACGGCAATGGCGGCCCCAAAAGGCCTCATGTTGTTGATGGCCTGCTGAACGTCAGGATCACGGAAGGCCCGCGCGATGCCTTCATTCTGCAGCTCGAATTCATGCGCGTCGACGCTTGCCGAACTATCCAGCGCAAGGACAAGTTCAATAGTCACCGGCGTCTTGTTCTGGGCGAGGGACGGCGTGGCCAGAACCGCAAACGCGCAAAAAATACGCGACCCCATGCCGCGTGCGATCCAACACAATCGCGCCCGAATCTGGGGCAATCTGCGGCCCATGCGTAAACTTGTTCTGGAGATATTTGCGGCCACTGCCCTCACCTTGGGGGCCATCCTAGCACTGACACCCGGTGTTTTGGCCAGTGACGTATCGGTGAAGGGGGCCTTTGCCAGGGCTTCCGCCGTTCCAACGGCCAAGGCTGGAACGGTCTATCTGACCCTTACCAATGACAGTTCGAAGGCCGACCGCCTTTTGTCCGTTACCACAGCCGCGTCCGATACAGCACAAGTCCACGAAAGTGTCGAGAAAGACGGGGTAGCAACCATGAAACACCTTGAGGCCCTGGAAATTCCCGCAGGCGGCACGGTGGTGCTCAAGCCGGGAGGCATTCATATCATGCTGACCGGATTGAAAGCCCCCCTGAAAAAGGGCGGCATGATCATGCTTGAACTAAAGTTTGAGCAGGCAGGCGCAGTTGAAGTGATGGCCCATGTCGGCGATGTGGTCGCAGGCGACCACGCTCACGTCGAAGGTTCAACCGGCAACTGATTTTCCTCGCGCAAGGGCTTCAGGGCTCTTTCTTCTTCCCTGATGCGCCAGGCGAGCAGCGCCAGATTGGTGCAGCCGAAAATGATGGCGAACCACCACATGTGAAAGACCAGAGGCAGTATGAAAATTTCAGCGGCCACGATCATGTAATTCGGGTGGCGGAAATATTTGTATGGGCCCGCGTGGCTTAAGGTCTCTCCTGGAACAATAATTATGCGCGTGGTCCAGCGGCTGCCAAGTGCCGCGATGATCCACCCCCGTGCCGCCTGCAGGACAAGATAGGCAATGGCCCAGGGCCAGCTTACCACTTCGCCCCACACCATATACCAAAGGCCGCCGAGCCAGGCGGCATGAAATGAAACGATCAGCGGATAATGACCGGAGCTGACTTCAATTCCGCCGTTGGCCAGCAGGCGCTTGGTGTTGCGCCGCGCAACATAAAGCTCCACGAGGCGTTGCAGGGTGACAAGTGCAAGAATGGTGAAATTTATCCACATGGGGCTATTGTAGCATGGTGAGGAAGCCGGCTGTAAAGCCCGGTCCAAGTGCTGATACAAAGCGGCGGCCGGTGAAGTTTTCTTTCAGGCCCTCGTTCAACACAAACAGGACGGTGGGTGCCGACATGTTGCCATAGTTGGCGAGAATTCTGCGTTCATCGGTGAGCCTGCCGGTTTCGAGATCGAAGGCCGTTTCTATCGCGGTGATCACTTTGGCACCGCCGGGATGGAAGGAATAGGCCCCGATATGAGTAAGGTTCAGATTGTGGCCCCGCAGGAATTGATCGGCGGCAGGACGCAGGTCACGAAGTGCGAGGTCCGGAATGCTGCGAGAAAATATTGCGCTGAAGCCCTGATTGTCCATGCGCCAGCCCATGACATCTTGCGTGCCGGGCCAGGTGTGCTCGCCCATGAATTCGATTTCACCATGGGGGTTATTACCAAGGGTTGAAAGAACTGCGGCTGCCGCGCCATCGCCAAATAGCGCCGTGGCGATGATGTTGGACTTGGTCATTTCATCCCGGCGGAACGTGAGCGAGCAGAGTTCGATGACGACGACGAGAACATTTGTGTCGGGCTGGGCTGCAGCCAATCGTGCGGCAAGCGCGAGACCGGCAATGCCGCCCGCGCAGCCCAGGCCAAAAACCGGAACGCGATTGACATCATCACGAAAGCCCAGGTCGCTCATCACCCGCGCCTCGATGGTGGGCGTTGCAATGCCCGTTGATGAGATCATCACGATGGTATCGATTTGACTGGCCGACAGTCCGGCCTGCTCTAGGGCGCGCGCTGAGACCACGCCGAAAAGATGCGAGGCCCCAGTGACGAAAGCTTCCGAGCGCTCCTGCCAGCCTTGCTCCTCGCGGAACCACTCATAGGGACAAATTGAATAACGCATGTTGATGCCGGTGTTGGCATAGACCGGCATCATCCGGTCAAAATCCTCATGGCGGCCACCGAAAATCTTGGTGGCTTCGACGATGACATCTTCGGTCCGGAGCTCATGCTCTGGAACTGCGGTGGCAAGACTAAGCAATTTTGGACGCACGTGGGGCTCCTTCTCCTGGAACCTCTTCTACGCAGAAAACGTCAACGCGGTTCATTAACTTTTCTGCTGAAAATGGCCTCCCGGTGGGCAGCATAGATGCCGGCGCCTATGACAAGAGCCATGCCGACATATGAAAGCCCGTCGGGAAATTCGCTGAAGACTGCCATGCCGATAACGATGGCAAACAGCACGTTGGCATAGCGGAAGGGGGCCGTGGCCGAAAGGTCGCCCAGTCGCAGCGTGGCCACCATGAGCATATAGCCCAAAGCCAGCAGAATTGCGGCGGCATTGAGCAAGCCGAATTGCCAAAATTCTACTTTTTGAAACCCCTGGTATAGCGCAAAGAAGATGCCAGCAAGGGCAACAAAGCAGGCATTGGCTAGCGCTATGATGAAGGTGGGAATGTGGGCCGGAATGCGCTTGGTGATCAAATCGCGAAACGCCAGTATGAAAACGATACCCAGCGCCAGTAGCTCATAGATCGTAAAGGTGGAAGGCGAGGGCCGCACGATCAGCAACACGCCGATGAAGCCCGTGAGAATGGCGGCAGTGCGCCGCAGCCCCACTTTTTCCTTGAGAAAAATCACGGATACCAGCACCACCGCCAGCGGGACGCTCTGCAAAATAGCCGTGAGGTTGGCAATTGGCATGTGCATGAGGGCAGTGACGAACATGAAGGTTCCTGCCACATCGAGAAGCGAACGCGCCAGCACGTTGGGGGTAAACAGCAAAGGCACGCTGCCCAACACGCCCTGGTGGACGCAGATCATGGCAATAAAGAGGACTGAAAGAACTCCGCGAATGCTGATGATCTCACCAAGCGGCAGCGAAGTGCCGATGGCTTTTACGCAGGTGTCGTTGAGGATAAAACACGCCATGGCGATGACCATGTAAAGACCGGCACGCAACGCGTTGTTCTGGGGAGGGGAAGGCATTAGCGCATGTTTTCCTTAAAATGCCGGCGGCATCAACTCAGCTTTTGCATCGCGGTTTTGAGCGGCTTCACGATGGGCGGCGCAGAGCCCCGCTGCGATGACAAGCGCCATGCCAACATAGGAAAGCAGGTCTGGGAACTCATTGAAAACTAGAGTCCCGGCGATGATTGCAAACACCACCTCGGTATAGCGAAACGGCGCGGTGGCCGAAAGCTCACCCAAACGCACGGTAGCAACGATAAAGAAGTAACCGCACGTCACAAATAGGCCGGCCCCGACAAGCGACGCCAATTGCCAGGCTTCGATACCTCGAAACCCCTGCACCAGACCAAAGCCAAAACCGCTCAGCGAGACAAGAATGGCATTTGCGAGAGCTATGATGAGGAGGGGAACGTGAAAGGGGATGCGCTTGGTGACGAGATCGCGCAGTGCCACGACGACAACCGCACCCATCGCCAGAAACTCGTAGATGGTAATAGTTTGCAGCGAGGGCTTCACAATCAGGAGAACACCCACAAATCCCGTAATGACCGCCGCAATGCGCGCCAGCCCGGCTTTTTCGCCAAGAAAAATGACGGCCACCACGACAACGACCAGCGGCACGCATTGCATGACCGACGACAGATTGGCGAGAGGCATATGCATGAGAGCTGAGACAAACATGAATGATCCCAACACATCGAACAGGGAGCGCCAGAGAACCATGCGCTTCAAAATCATCGGTGCGCCGTTTAAAACACCTTGTTGGGCACAGATGAGGAAGAGGAAAACCGTCGACAATAAGGCGACGAGGCAGATGATTTCACCTAGGGGCAGGGTCGTGCCAATTAGCTTGATGCACGTGTCACCGCCCACAAAACAGGCCGTCGTGATGACCATATAGAAACCGGCGCGAAGCGTATGATTTTGGGGAGTGGGGTGGTTACCCACCCGTGACGCTCATGTGCCGCGAAACGGCGGGCTTGTTGTGGCGGCGGTCGATGATGAAATCATGGCCCTTGGGCTTGCGCGTGACCGCCTCATCGATGGCGGCGTTGAGGAGATCATTGCCTTCCGAAGCGCGAAGCGGCGCGCGGAGATCAGCGGCATCTTCCTGGCCCAAGCACATGTAAAGCGTTCCCGTGCAGGTGAGCCGCACACGATTGCAGCTTTCGCAGAAATTATGGGTAAGCGGCGTGATGAAGCCCAATCGTCCGCCTGTCTCCTGCACTTTCACATAACGCGCTGGTCCGCCCGTTTTGTAGGGAATGTCTTCCAACGTGAACAGGTCCATCAATTGCGCCCGCACCACCGACAACGGCAGATACTGATCCGTGCGATCGCCATCGATATCGCCGAGCGGCATGGTTTCAATAAGTGTCAGGTCCATGCCCTCGCCGTGGGCCCAGCGGATCATCTCGGGAATTTCCAGCTCATTCACGCCTTTGAGGGCAACAGCATTGATCTTGATGGCAAGACCCGCAGCCTGCGCGGCGCGAATACCTTCCTTGACCTTGGCTAGGTCGCCCCACCGGGTGATCTGCTTGAACTTGGCATGATCGAGCGTATCGACCGAGACATTGATGCGGCGCACCCCGTGAGCCACCAATTCATTGGCATACTTGGCAAGCTGGCTGCCGTTAGTGGTGAGCGTCAATTCTTCAAGCGCACCAGAGCGCAAATGCCGTCCCATGCTTTCAACCAGCGTCATGATGCCCTTGCGTACCAGCGGCTCACCGCCCGTCAGCCGGATTTTACGAACGCCCTTTTCAATGAAGGCCGTGCACACCCGGTCAAGCTCTTCCAGCGAGAGCAGGTCGCGCTTAGGTAAAAAAGTCATGTCCTCCGCCATGCAATAGACACAGCGGAAATCGCAACGATCCGTCACCGACACGCGCAAATAGCTGACATGCCTGCCAAAGGGATCAATGAGGGACGTGGTGTTCATGGTTTAAATTTGGGCTTTTGGGGGGTAACGGTCAAGTGACGTGTTTGTCATAGGGGGTCCCAAAAAACCTCACCCTGAGGAGCTGCGGAGCGGCCTCGAAGGGCTGGTGACCACAGAGCAGGTGCTTCGAGGCTCGCTAAGCTCGCACTCAGCATGAGGATTAACTGAGTGAATGCTCTTAAGATCGCATCTTCGTTCCGTCTGGGTCGTAGACCGGCTTGGCCACGACCCGGGCCTTGTAGAACTCGCCCAGGAGCTCGATTTCAAGTTCCGTGCCATCGTCGGCGCAATTTGTGGGCACATAGCCCATCGCCATGCTCTTTTTGACATGGTGGGCATAGCCGCCGGAGGTGACATAGCCCACGCATTTACCATGATGGAAGATGGGTTCATCGGCGACGCAATCCACATCCTTGGTGTCCACTATCATGGTGACGAGGCGTTTGGCTGGCTTGTCAGCTTTTGCTGCCGCCTTGCCAATGAATTCCGCCTTCTTGTCAAAGGCGATGAAGGCATTGAGGCCGGATTCGGCTGGGGTAAAATCCGGGCGGAAATCGAGGGTCCAGACGCCCCAGTTCTTTTCCAGCCGCATGGACATAAGCGCGCGGCCGCCATAGAGCTTGAGGCCGAAATCAGCTCCCGCCGTTTCCAGCGCTTCAAACAGGCGCATGTGGAATTGCGGCGCGCAGTAAATCTCGTAGCCCAGCTCGCCCGAGAAGGAGACGCGAGTGAGGATAACCGGAACATCGGCCACAACCATGCGTCTGATGTCACGGAATTTGAGCGCCGTATTGGAAACATCATCGCGGGTGAGGCGCGACAGCAGAGTGCGCGACTTCGGGCCGGAAATGGCAAAGCCGTACAACTCGTCAGTTATGTTGCGATAGGTGACGCCTTCCCCTGGCTTATGCATTTCAAACCAGCGCCGGTGCATTTCCTGCGCCGCACCGGAACCGAAAAGCATAAAAGTTTCGTCGTCGAGTTTTGCAATGGTGAGATCACCATAAAGTTTGCCCCTTGGGGTCAGCATCGGCGTCAAAGCGAGGCGACCTGTTTTAGGCAAGTTATTGGCGAGGAGGCGGTCGAGAAAGGCGGTAGCGCCCGGACCTTTGAATTCATGCTTGGCGTAATTGGCAATCTCGATCATGCCGACGTGTTCACGTACAGCTTTCACTTCATCGGCTACATAACTGAAAGCATTGGACCTTCGGAAGGTCGGCGTTTCGTGCGCCGCGTCCTTTGAGCCAGCAAACCACAGCGCATGTTCCAGCCCGAAAGACACTGCCATAACTGCACCGCGCTCAATAAAGCGGTCATAAAGTGCGGTGGTTTTCTGGCGGCGGCCTTCGGGCAGGGTTTCATTGGGATAGGTCAGCCTGAACCGGCGCGAATAGTTTTCGCGGGATTTGATGGTGCCCCAATCCCGGGTAGCGAAGGCGCCAAAGCGCGCCACATCCATGCCCCAGACATCGATCGATGGCTCGCCATTGATGATCCATTCAGCCATGCACAGTCCGACGCCTCCGCCCTGGCAGAAGCCCGCCATAACGCCCACGGCCGTCCAGTAATTCTTGAGGCCCGGAACCGGGCCAATCAGCGGATTGCCATCGGGGCCGAAGGTGAAGGGGCCGTTCACGACTTTCTTGATACCAGCATTGGCCAGCGTTGGCATGCGGTCAAAAATAATCTCGAGGCGTTCTGAGATGCGGCCGAGATCATCCGGCAACAGCTCGCTGCCGAAATCCAGTGGCGTTCCCGCCACAGCCCACGCCTGGGGCTTCAGTTCATAGGTCCCATAGAGCAGGCCATCATGTTCCTGCCGCGTGTAGGTATTGCCTTCATAATCCACCGTGACCGCTACTTCCTTGCCATGGTCGCGCACTTCCGGAATGGTTTCGGTGATGATGTAGTGATGCTCGAAGGGCTGCACAGGCAAATCGATGCCAGCAAGCCTGCCCACTTCGCGCGCCCACAACCCGCCTGCATTCACCACGACTTCTGCATTTATCGTGCCTTGCGGCGTGACCACATTCCATGTGCCGTCAGGCTGCGGATTGGTTTCGATGACCGGACATTCCCGGTGAATTTTTGCCCCGTAGTGGCGGGCGCCCTTGGCATAGGCATGGGTAACACCGGAAGGGTCCACATGGCCATCAACGGGCTCAAACAACGCGCCAACATACTTCGTGGGGTCGATGAGCGGATTGAGTTCGCGTGCGTGTTCCAAGGAAATGAAATCCGAATCGAGACCAAGATAGCGCGCTTTGGCACGCTCCTGTTTCAGATAGTCGTAACGCTTTTTTGTGGAGGCGAGATAGATACCGCCGGGGCGGTGAATGCCGCAGGACTGGCCCGTAAGGTCCTCAAGCTCCTTGTAAAGATTGATCGTATAGCCCTGCAGCCGCGCGATATTGGAATCCGAATTGATCGTGTGGATGATGCCTGCCGCATGCCATGATGAGCCGGAGGTGAGTTCCTTGCGTTCGAGCAGCACCACCTCTTTCCAGCCCAACTTGGCCAGATGATAAAGAATGGAGCAGCCCACAACGCCGCCACCGATAACCACTACTTTTGCATGACTTTGCATCGAGAAACCCCTGAGAAACTGCTCGAATGTGTCATGGCCAATGACCGCAAGTCAAAGGAGGAAAAAGCATGGGACGGTGGCGCTGGAGTTAAGCGACCTTCATGCGCTCCGTGCCGGGAAGAAAAATCGTGAGAAGCCCAATGGCCGGCAGCACCGAACAGAGTTGAAAGACAAAGACGATGCTGGTGTGGTCGGCCAGATAACCAAGGGGAACGGCGCTCAGGCCTGCAATGCCAAAGGCGGTGCCAAAGAACAGCCCGGAGATCATACCGACCCGTCCCGGCAATAGCTCCTGCGCATAGACCACCATGGCCGAAAATGCCGAGGCGAGAATGAGGCCAATGGGAATTGTAAGCACCACCGTCCAAAACAGGTTTGCGAAGGGCAGTGCCAGCGTGAAAGGCAGGGCGCCGAGAATTGAAAACCAGATCACCGCCTTGCGCCCGATGCGGTCGCCAATGGGGCCGCCCGCAAAAGTGCCAACGGCGAAAGCTCCCAGATAGACGAAGAGATAGATCTGCGCGTCTTTCACCGGCACTTGGAAATGGTCGATGAGATAGAAGGTGTAGAAGCTACTGAAGCTTGAGGTGTAGACGAACTTTGAGAACATGAGCGCCAGCAGAACGAGGAGTGACAGGCTCACCGTGCGTGAATTCAGATTGTGGCCAACGGCAGGCATGGAACGGGCCGTATTCTTCGGGCTGAGGTGATGGCTGTACCAGCGCCCTACGCCACTCAGGATGCCAACGGCGGCCAGGGCGATGAGCGCAAACCAGACAACGCTTGTCTGTCCACGCGGCAGGATGATCCATGCAGCAAGCAGCGGACCAAGTGACGTACCGATGTTGCCACCGACTTGAAACAGGCTTTGCGCCATGCCGAAGCGCCCGCCCGAGGCAATCCGCGCCACGCGCGAGGCTTCCGGGTGGAAAATGGCAGAACCAATACCAACGGCTCCGGCGGCCACAAGGATAATGGGATAGGACGTGGCCACCCCCAGCAACACCAGACCCAAAAGCGTAAAAGCCGGGGCGATGGGGAGAGAATAGGGCAGCGGGCGGCGATCCGTATAAAGCCCGATCAGCGGCTGCAGGACCGAGGCCGTGACATGGAACACCATGGTGATCATGCCGATCTGGGCAAAGGTGAGGGCGTAAGAGTCCCGCAATATGGGATAGATGGCCAGCA
>CAZHCO010000133.1:0-33430 GCA_964530965.1 uncultured Aestuariivirga sp.
CGGGATAACCGCTGAATGCATCTAAGCGGGAAACCCACCTCAAAACAATTTCTCCCTTGAGAACCGAGGAAGACGACCTCGTTGATAGGCCAAGTGTGGAAGCACAGTAATGTGTGAAGCTTATTGGTACTAATCGTTCGACAGGCTTGATCTTCTCATTTTCGATACTTATCAGGTGTCGGAGGTCAGGTATCAGGTGTCAAGAATGTCTTGGCGTCTGGTGCTGTTGGAAGGACTTCATATATTTATTGTGCTTGTCGGGTTTTGGTTAGCGGGTGTCTCTTGATGCCTGACATCTGACACCTGACTCCTGTCTTTCGCCGGCCTGGTGGCTATGGCGGAGTGTCTGAACCCGATCCCATCTCGAACTCGGCCGTTAAACGCTCCAGCGCCAATGGTACTTCGTCCTAAGACGCGGAAGAGTAGGTCGCTGCCAGGCCTGCGAAAGACAGAAGCCTGCCCTCGGACTTGATCCGAGGGACAAACCCTTCATCATGAAATCCTAAACAAAACCCGCTGACCAGAAATGGCAGCGGGATTTGTGTTTTTTGGCTCGACAGCCAGCCTAGTGCGTGGAGCCAGCCAGCCTTTGTTGCCTTTCGACTGCAACAATCGTGTCCGCGTTTTCTCCAGGTTTGCCGACAAGCAGCGCGTAAATCGGCGTTTGGGTAATGTCGGAAAGATTCAGCACCTTGGAGATTTGCTTGTGGGAAAGTGCGGCGGTGGGGCAGGCTGTCAAATTATTGCTGGTGCAAGCCAGCATGATGTTCTGCGCGATATGCCCCGCTTCTATCAGGACTACGCGATAGGCATTCGGGTCGTTGTACTTCCATGTTGTCCGGCGCAGCACGGCAACCAGGAAAATAATTGCGGGCATGTCGTCTGCCCATTCCTGCCCCTTTACCAGTTCTTTTGGAGCAATCTCAGGCGGGGCCGCAACCTGTTCCAGCGAATGATCGAAAGCCGAGTAGTGATAGATCCCGGCATCGAGGCCTTGCACATTGCGCACGAGTACAAACGCCTCGAAGGGATTCCTCGCGCCACCGGATGGTGTCATTTTGAGCGGAAGCAGGCCGGTTTCCGTGCGCACCAAACCGGTAATTCCCAATCCGGCATAAAGGCATTCACTCAGCTCCTGCAGTGACAATGCCGATCGTTCCACATTTCTGTTTGTGCGCCGCCGGCGCATGATTTCAAGCAGCTGTTTTGAAGCCGGACTGGCACATTCAGGCAAGGGAATTGCCTTATCGGAATTTCTCCAAAACAGTTCAGGCGAAGGATCAAACTCCGCACGCTGCAACTGCTTGCTTACGCCAACCTGCGGGGCCGCATATTCATTATCCTGAACAGAAAAATGAAAAAGCCCGGCAGCCATTCCAAGTTCCCAGGACTGGCGGTAACTCGATTCCGATTCGGCCTCCGGCGTGTCTTCCCCCAGCAAAATTCCGAGATCAACGAGCCGCGTGATCTGATCCTGAAGGGATTGTGCCTCGATGTGGGGATGGGATGCCGATATGTCTTCGATGGACGTCCAGTCCGGCGCGACCGTGAGCCAGTAGATATCAGAGGGAGCGCAGCTGATCGCTGTCTTGGTCAGATAGTTGTAGACAATGATTTCCCCTTCCCGGGGAAAGGTGACAAGGGTCTGGGGCACTTTCACACGCATGACATGTGTTCCCTGAATTTTTCTGCGACGAAGCTGTTGGGGGAGGGCCGACGCCTGATTCCGCCGGCCCACTCGCACGCTAGACCTTGTTGTAGATGAGGCCAACAGGCGCGATGCCTGTGCTCTTCAAGTCAACTTTCGAAATTTTCGACGACAACGGCGCCGCCTTGACCGGCAGGGACTCAGAAAGACTGATTTGAGTTTCCATTTTAGTCTCCTCTATCTAAGGTTGTATCATGCAATTTGATACTCTTACAGGTTTATGAATTTTTTGACTGATTCCTAGCAATTAAAGGTTGAAAATCGAATATTTTGCATTTCGCTACATGGCGCAGGATTGGCCCGCAACCCGTTCGCATGTCTGAGAATTTACAGCGCATGCGATATGGCCGTTTGATGGTGACATTCGTGATTCTGATTGGAGGGAGCGCAAATGGAACTCACAAGACACACAGGCGATCATGTGCCGCATGCTGTATTAGGCAAGGTGCCAACCCGCGAGAATCTGCTTCTCGCACAATCGGGCGGCATGCCGCTTGTCAAGCTTGAAGAACTCTCGCTGGACAAGGATGAAATGGTGAATTTTGCAGCTGAGCAAACGCTTGTGTTGCGGTCGGCGGCAATTGGCGCCGACATGAGCATGCTTGCTTTTCTATTCGAAGAACTTCATCTGGCGCTGCATGACAAGTCGCCGCGCTGCCATGATGCCGATTAAAGACGATCTTCCTGGCTGACGGGGCCTGAGGCCTTTCGCGCGCGCGTTTACTTGGCGCGGAGGGCTGCGACAACGACAGGCTCAATGGTGGTGTCGGACTCGTGGAGGAATCCCAATTCGCTCACCATCTGCCTGGCTGTCTTTTCGCCATCAACATACATCAGGCACATGCGGGAATTCATGAGATTGGTGCCGCTGCGGGTGAGGATCACGCCGGTGAAAAAACTGTTTCCGCTGCCATTCGCCCTTTCAATTGTCATGAGACTCAACTGGTGTGGGGGGTATCGGTTTGTTCCGAGGAAATAGATTTCGGTGTCGTTGGCCAAGACGGAACCCTGATGCCTTCCCCTTGCAAGGAATTTTGCACCTTTGCCTGATGAGGGAAATACCGTCAGCCGAATGAAAGAAGTCTTTTTTCCGGCCCGGCGGACGATCAAGAGACTGCGGACCAGCATGCCTGGCGCATTATCCATCGGGAAATAGCAGTAGTAGGCGCCCTCGCGCAGAGCCTCGACATGAAAATCGTAATTCAAGTGCGCCAGGGAAATGATGTTTCTTGACGAATGGCCGAATGGTTTCATTGTTTCTTCGGCCCTGCGCCTCTCGCCTGCGGGGAGCGGCGTACTCAGGAACAGGGATTGCTCCTGAATGTCAAAGAAACTGCATATCCTCCGGAGTGTCAGGGCATTCGGAAGCGAACTGCCCGCGAGATACTTGTTGAACTGCTGCCGGTTAATGCCAATTCCATCGCAGATTTCAGCAATGGTATTGTATTCTGCGCACTTGCCGCGCAGATTCTCAGCGAATTCAGAATAGACTGACATTGTGTTCTCACCCGTCTGCGATAGTATCGATTACCACAGGTCTTGTAAATGAAGTTTGTAACGGGATTGCCACCAGTGCCCATGTTTTGGCGCGTTTGCGTTGCCGTTACGCAGCCGTTGAACGTTAAAATTGCCGTGGAAGCGAAACAGGCGTAGCTACCTGGCATGCAGACCAACAAGCCGCCCCAAATTGCCGTTTCCACCTGGAGCGTTCATCGCCTGCTCGGTGTCACCTTTGCCAATGGCCCGGGAAAAATTCCCACTGGTGTTCCCGAGCAAACATTTGGTCCCGGCACGCTTGCGCTTCCCGACTTGCCCGCAGAACTCGCGCGACGGGGCTACCAAAGAGCCGAAATCTGTCATTTTCATTTGGCGAGTTTCGAGCCGGATTACCTCAAGTCCGTTCGTGATGCATTCCAAGAGAGTGGTGTATTCATTCAAACGCTGCTGATTGATGATGGCGACATCACCAATTCCGCCACGCGTGAACGCGACTTGGAATGGATTTCAAGCTGGATTGAGGCGGCGGCTGTTCTGGGTGCGGAAAATGCACGGGTTATCGCTGGAAAAGCCAAGCCATCGCCGGAAGCTCTCGCGCTGTCTATCGAGGGCTTGCGCGCCATGTCCCAGCTTGGCAAGGCGCAAGGGGTTCGTATCTTTACCGAGAATTGGTTTGACCTTATGTCTTCGCCGCGCGAAGTGCATCATGTTCTGGATGCCGTGGGCGATCAGCTTGGTTTTCTTGCGGACACGGGCAATTGGCAGGGCGCAACCAAATATGATGATCTGAAATCAATCTTTACGCGCGCCGAACTCAGCCATGCCAAATGCAGTTTTGGGGCCGATCTTGCGATGAATGATGCGGATTACAGCCAGTGCATGAAGGCCGCTGCCGATGCAGGCTATGCGGGGCCATTCACGCTGATTTTCGACAGCCCGGGCGATGAATGGCGCGGACTGGAGATGGAGCGCACGTTCGTCGGCAATTACTTTTCAGGCAAACGCGCGGCTTAAGCTTCCTCTACAGTCCAAACGGTTTCCATCGTTGCGGTGTGGCGGAACATGGCGGTGGCGGAGCAGTATTTTTCCTCGGAGAGCTTGATGGCGCGCTCGACTGCGGCGGGCTTCAGGTTCTTGCCCTTCAGGCGAAAATTCAGTTTTACGTGGGTGAATACCTTGGGTTCTTCGGCTGCGCGGTCAGCGTCGAGCTCCACTTCGCAGCTTGTCACTTTCTCGCGGCCCTTCTCAAGGATCATCACGACGTCAAAGGCGGTGCAGCCGCCGAGCCCAAGCAAAAGCATTTCCATGGGGCGCACGCCAACATTGCGCCCGCCTGCCTCAGGTGCGCCATCCATCACCACGGCGTGGCCAGACCCGCTCTCGCCCACAAAGGCGCGGCCATCCAGCCACTTGATTCTTGCTTTCATGAGGAAGGCTCCCTGCAGTCAACTGTTAAAGGAAGCGTTTACATGCGGGAGCCAGCGGCTTCAATAGCGGTCGTGGTGTTTCAGCCAACTCATGGTACCGGGGAGGTTTTCTTCATCGCGGCCCTTGGGAACTAGATCGAGGAAGTGGTAGGCGCCGTTCAGCATGTCGAGACCGCGGGCATAGCAGGAATAGGTGTGGTACACGGCGCCCTTCTTGCCTTTCGCAAAGACGCTGATTCCCGGCATTTCATCCATTTTGGCTTTTATCGTCCCGAAATTGTAATCGACTGATTCTCCGGCTGCGGGCGATACGCCGAAGTCCTGATTGAAGGTTGTGCCGCTAGAAGACACCCAGTTGAAATTCCAGCCCATGCGTTTGCGGAAAGCATCGATTTTTGAAAGCGGTGCGGACGAGACCGCAATCATGCTCACGTCCCGATGATTCAAATGCACGATGATGTCATTGAAATTGTCGGCCCAGAAGGAGCAGCTCTTGCAGCCCTGTTCCCAATCGGGGCCTAGCATGAAATGATAGATGATGAGCTGGCTGCGGCCGGCAAAGAGATCGGACAGGGATTTCTTTCCCTGCAGTGATTCAAACGTGTAAGGCGTGTCGATTTTCACCCAAGGCAATTCGCGGCGCTTCACACTCAGGGCGTCTCGGGCGCGGGTGAAGGCCTTCTCTTCGGCCAGAAACGCTTTGCGCTCAACCAGCCAATCATTACGCGAGACAATGCGGGGTTCCAACATGACATTCCTCCATCTCTGGAGGAACAATACTTAATCAACTGGTTAAATGTCAAGCGACCCTTGCGTTTGCTTCGAGGCTGGTGTTTTTCAGAAGCATGACCAGGCCGAAAGCCGTAGCCAGAGCAAAAGTACAGAGGCCAAAGGCAAAGCTGGTGGATTGGCTTGCGGCGATCCAGCCGAATGCCCACGGCGCCATGATGCGTGGTGCCCCTGCAATCATGGAAATGAAGCCCAGGGCTGCGGCGCGGTTTGCCGGCATCTGGTTTGCCGCCATGTTGAAAAGACAGGGGCAGAGCAGGGAAAGGCCAAGACCGGCGCAGGCGAAGGCTACGACGCTAAGGGCAAATGAGGTGGAAAGGCCAAGGATCGCAAAACCTGCCATCGCGAGAACGATGGAGGTCAACAGGACTATCAATTCACCGTGTCGAGCGCGCAGGCGATCACCATAAAAGCGCATGCCCGCGTTGCAGATGCCATAGAAGGCCGTTCCGAGACCCGCGACTGCCGCAAGGGAAGGGGCCTGTTCATTCAGCAATTTGGCCGACCAAAAAACTGCTGCCGTTTCACACGAGATGGAAAGCCCCACGGTGAGGCCCATGATGATGAGCGGCCCGCGCGATGACAATATGGCGACACTGCTTTCCCGGCCCCTGGTGAGTTTGCGCGGCGGCACAAAGTAATAAACCATGGCCCAGGCTACGGCGAATGCGGCCACGACCAATAGGCTGGTGGCAAAGGTGCCTATGCTTGTGGACACGAGGCTTGAGGCGATAGCGAAAACCGGCAGGCCCGCGGAGGCGCTGCCATGAAACGCCGTGAAGATCGGCCGGCGCATGTCATGCTCGATGGCGCTAGCTTCGGCATTCATGAAGACATCCATGAAACCAATGCTGGCGCCGAAGAGGACAAGGCTTGCAAAAAACAGCCATGGTGCGCTGGACACCAGGAGAAGACTTGTGGCTATGGCGAAAGCCGGAATTGCTAAAAGCAATACGGCTCGATTTGAGAACCGCCTGCCTATGGCGCCGCCCAGCGACATCACTGCTACCGTGGCAAGGGTCAGGACTGTGAGACCAAGGCCCAGTTGAAAATTGTCAATTCCGGAGGCGCTGGTGACCTGTGGAATTGCTCCTGCCCAAGCGCCAATGGCTGCGCCAAAGCTCGCAAAAACAAGGGTTATGGCGGCGCGGGGGGTTCTGAGAGTCATCATGAGCTGGCGTCGTATAGCCTAGATGACAGATGCTCCGCTACTTGCTTCTGGGGTTTGGCAGAGGTCGAGGACCTTTTGCAAGTCTGCCCCGCGCCTGAAGGATGGCTCGCATGTTTTTTGGGCAATGACCGCAGTCACAAATCTGCGGTGATTGGATTCAACTGGGGGCGATTCAATTTTGTGCCAGGTTTGGGAATGTACGTCCTGACCCGAACACATGCGCAGTTCCGTCCGATCCGGGGCATGATGAAGCTCAAGTGCTCCTTGGGTTCCGAAGACGGCGAGCTTCATGTCATTAGCATAGCCCGTCATGAAACGGCTGGCGTGAATCACACCGAGCGCGCCATTGGAAAATTCCACGCTCATTGTGGCGCTGTCATTGGCATCCAGCGGGTATTCGCCAATCTTGTCGCCGGGGGCTTTGTGGAAAGTCTTGAGGCGGGCCTGAACCGATACTGGCATCATGTCGATAGCAAGGGCGGTGAAATCGAGGATGTGAATGCCGACATCGCCCAAAACGCCATTGGAACCGTGCTTTTCGGAGAGACGCCAGAGCCATTTGGGGTCGGTTTTCCAGTCACCCCAGTTATTGGCTACGAGCCAGCTCTGGCGATAACTCGCCTCGACATGGCGCACCTCGCCGATTTCACCGGCCGCGATACGTTTGCGGGCCTCCTGAATGGCCGGCACATTGCGGTAGCTCAGGTTCACCATGTTGATGAGGCCTGCCTTTTCGGCGGTTGTCGCCATTTCATCGGCGCGCACGAAATTTTCAGCCAAAGGCTTTTCACAGAGCACATGTTTTTTGGCGGCAAGCAGTCTCATGGTGGTGGGGTAATGCACGCTGTCGGGCGTCACATTCATTGCCGCGTCGAACTGGCCCCAGGCGATTGCATCTTCAAGCGTGCCAAAGGCGTTTGGAATTTGATGCGAATCGGCAAAAGCCTTGGCGCGGCCCAAATCAACGTCGGCAGCTCCAGTAATTTCAACACGGGGGTCCTCGCGCAACAGCAGGACATGCTGTTTGGCCATGCCGCCGGTGCCGAGGATCAGAATGCGGAGCTTCGGCATCAACGATATCCAGCCTCGCCATCATGATGGAGACGCGGGCCTTTGACTTCCAAGGGAACTGGCGCCTTGTCATGGGGCACATTTGGTGCATCGTCGATGCTGGCCCAGGCCTTGGCGGGGTTGTAGGCCCAACGCGTGGCGTTCTGGATCACCTGCAGAACCTGCTTGTTGTGATAGGTGGGATAGGCTTCATGGCCGGGGCGGAAGTAAAAGATTTTTCCGGCGCCGCGCTGGAAGGTGACGCCGGAGCGGAATACTTCACCGCCTTCAAACCATGAGACAAAAACGGTTTCGAGGGGTTCGGGAATGGTGAAGGGCTCGCCATACATTTCTTCGTGTTCGATTTCGATATATTCGCCGAGGCCTACCGCGATGGGATGATTGCGGTTGATCACCCAAAGGCGTTCGACTTCACCGGCTTCACGCCATTTGAGCGAGCAGGGTGTGCCCATCAGCTTGCGGAAGATTTTTGAGAAATGGCCTGAATGCAGCACAATCAGCCCCATGCCTTCCCAAACGCGCTTCTGCACGCGGTCAACAATGGCATCGCTCACCTGGCCATGGATCTTGTGGCCCCACCAGAGCAGGACATCGGTGTTTTTCAAGCGCTCCTCGGTCAGGCCATGTTCAGGCATGTCTTGGGTAGCAATCTCAAAGCTAATATCCTTGGCGCCATCAAAAGCCTTTGAAATAGCCCCATGGATTCCTTGCGGATAGAGCTTGGCCACTAGGGCATTGGTTTTTTCGTGTTCGTTCTCGTTCCAGATCAGGGCGCGGATCGTCATTATCTTTTCCCAAATTTACTAATTGAGGCGCAAGCCATCGTCACCGAAGCGGTGAACGTGCTGGGCCAAAGGTTTCAAGTTCAGTTTCTGTCCAGTCTTAAATTCGGTTCTGCCGGGTTGGCGCACGGTGAGCATGCCTGAGGGTGTTGTCACATAGAGGAAGCTGTCGCTGCCCAGAATTTCCGTGTAGTCGAGGGTTCCGGAAATATCAGTCTTGGCTTCCGAGAATTCAAAATGCTCCGGCCGCACGCCGATGGTTTTAGCTTTGAGTTTTGTGGCGGGTGCGCCGGTGATGAAATTCATTTTTGGCGAACCGATGAAGCCAGCTACGAATACGCTTCCGGGCCTTTCGTAGAGTTCCATGGGTGTTCCGACCTGTTCAACCTTGCCAGCCTGCAAAACCACAATACGGTCGGCCATGGTCATGGCTTCCACCTGGTCATGGGTGACATAGACCATGGTGGTGTTTGGCAGGTCGCGCTTGAGCTTGGCAATTTCCATGCGCATTTGTACGCGAAGGGCCGCATCAAGATTTGAAAGTGGCTCATCGAAAAGAAATACTTTCGCGCCGCGCACGATGGCACGGCCAATAGCCACGCGCTGGCGCTGGCCGCCGGACAAAGCTTTTGGCAGGCGGGTGAGATAGGAAGTGAGTTGCAGCATTTCACCCACAGCCTCAACCTTCTTTTTGATTTCGGCGCGGCCGAGGCCCTGGTTTTCAAGGGCAAAACCAATGTTCTCAAACACACTCATGTGGGGATAGAGCGCATAGGACTGGAACACCATGGCGATGCCGCGTTTTGACGGTGGCACTTCGTTCACCACGGCATTGTCGATTTCGAGTGTACCCGATGTGACACTGTCCAGGCCCGAGATCGAACGCAACAAGGTGGACTTGCCGCAGCCCGAGGGGCCGACGAAGACGATAAACTCGCCTGACTTGATGTCGAGGTTCACGTCTTTCAGGATGTGAACGGCGCCATAGGACTTGTTGAGATTTGTAAGCTTGATATCGGCCATGATCAGCCTCCCTTAACTGAGCCTGCAAGCAGGCCGCGGACGAAGTAGCGTTGAAGCGAGAAGAATACGGTGAGTGGAACGATGATGGTGACGAAGGCGGAAGCGGTGAGAATTTCCCAGTTGCCACCGCGTGAACCGAGCAGTGCGTTGAGCTTGCCCGTGAGCACAAGCTGGTCTTCGCCACTCCCTAAGAAAACGATGGCCACGAGTAGGTCATTCCACACCCAGAGGAACTGGAAGATCGCAAAAGAGGCCAATGCCGGAAAGGTCAGCGGCAGAATAATTCGGCGGAAAATCTTGAAATCATTGGCCCCATCTATCTGGGCCGATTCAATCAGGTCTTTCGGCAGGCCCGCGATATAGCTGCGCAGGAGATAGATGGCGAAGGGCAGTCCGAAGCCCGTATGGGCGAGCCAGATGCCGAGATAGGTTTTGGACGGCACGCCCATGAAGGTTCCCGCCGCATTGTAGAGCTTCAAGAGCGGGATGAGCGACATTTGCAGGGGCACGACGAGGAGGCCGACGATGACCGCGATGATGAGCCCGCGGAATGGCAGTTTCATCCAGGCCAGGGCATAGGCTGCGAAGGCCGCAATCAGTATGGGGATGATGGTCGCCGGAATGGTGACCGTGAGGGAGTTTACAAAGGAACGCCCAATGCCCTGGGAGAACAGCACGGTTTCATAATTTTCCGTGGTGAAGCGGGGCGGCTGCGACGAAATATAGAATACGCGGCCACCACGATCATTCTCAAAGGCGGTGGGTGATGAAAGCACGTAGGTGCCATCGGCATTTACGGTCAGGGTCTGGCCGCCTTCGAGCTCGACAGTTGAGCCTGCTGGATTAGCGCCAGGGGTTTGAACCTTTGTGCCGAAGGCTGAAACTTTTCCGGAGACAGCATCCTCACCTTCGAAAAGATTGCCTTCGATGACAAACTTGCCGTCTTTCTCAACCTGATCGGCCTTGCCCTTCATGCGGCCGACCTGATTGCGGTCAGCGCTGGAAAGTGCTGTCCACCAGCCAGAGGCCGCAAGCTGGTTCTTGTCACGGAGCGATGAGATCAGCAGGCCCGCCGTGGGCAGGGTCCACAGGGTGATGATTACAAGAACTGCGAGATGCAGGGCAAAGCGCGAGGGTTCGAGGGAAATTTTCTTGAACATGTCAGTGGCCTCCCTGCTCGGCGTTGGCCTGGCGAATGTTCCAGATCATGATGGGAAGAACCGCAACCATGATGACAATGGCAATGGCGGCGCCGCGGCCGAAGTCGCCGCCACCACGGAACATCCAGTCAAACATGAGGTTGGCCAGCACTTGCGTGTTCCATTGGCCGTTGGTCATGGTCAAGACGATATCAAACACCTTGAGGACAAGTACGGTGATGGTGGTCCAAACGACGATGATGGTTCCCATGATTTGCGGCACCATGATACGGTAGAAAATCTTGAAGGGACCAGCGCCATCAATGGTGGCTGCTTCCAGCGTGTCCTCAGGAATGCCGCGCAGCGCCGCACCCAGAATTACCGTGGCAAAACCGGTTTGAATCCAGATGAGGATGACCATGAGAAAGAAATTGTTCCAGAAGGGCAGGGATATCCACACCTGCGGATCGCCGCCAAAATAGGTGATGACTGCATTGAGAATGCCTATCTGTTCCTGCCCTTCGCCGCGATAGTCATAAACGAATTTCCATATGACGCTTGCGCCGACAAATGAGATGGCCAGCGGCAGGAATACCAGCGAGCGGGCAAGGTTGCCCCACCAGATGCGGTCAGTGAGAACTGCGATGACCAACCCAAAAAAGGTGCAGGCGGCGGGCACCACCAGCAGCCATATGAGGTTGTTGAAAATGGATTGCCGGAACTGGGCGTCGCTGAAAGCCCAGACATAGTTGGCAGTCCCCACGAAATTTTCACCTGCCTTGTCGTGGAAGGAAAGCCAGATGGTTTGAATGACCGGAAAGATGAGATAGACGGTGAGCAACAGCAGGGCAGGTCCCAGAAACAGCCAGGGCCTGATCATCGCCTGCAGCTTCAAATTGCGCACGGCGCTGGCGTCGTTGCTGGCATCGGCTGGGAGAACCCTGTCGAGCAGCCAGTTTGATCCATAGAAATATCCAAAGCATCCGCCAACACCTACAATGATGGTTATGAATGCATAAAGAATCTGGGCTGTCATGGCTGTCACTCCGCGAAAATTTTAATGCACGGAAAAAGCGCTCCGGGCCGGGAAAGACCCGGAGCCATGTCGTCAGGGTCGGGAGAAACCCTGCCTACTTAATACCATCCCAGGCTTTCTGGATTTCCGCGCCCGTGTCGGCTGACGACTTGCCGCCAACAAAATCCACCATGCCGGTCCAGAAGGCACCGGCACCAATCTTGCCGGGCATCAAGTCTGAACCGTCGAAGCGGAAGGTGGAGGCGGTTGCCATGATTTCACCCTGCTTGCGGGCCGCATCATTGGCATAAGCCGCAGGATTTGCGGACTTGAGCGGGGTGAGGAAGCCACCGTCCGCCATCCACAGTTCATGGGCAAGTGGCAGCTTCAGGAAGTCAATGAAGGCGCGCGCTGCTTTTGAATCGCTGGTGATGGTAAAAAGTGTGCCGGCACCGAGAACGGGTTTGCCCAGTTCAGGCTTCGAGGCATAGGTTGGGAAATAGAAGAAATCCGCATCCTCACCCATCTTGGTTCCTTCCGGGAAAAAGGAGGGAATGAAGGACGCCTGATGGTGCATGTAACACTTGGGTGGCGTCGAGAAGAGGCCCTTGGGGCTGTCGCGGAAGTCGGTTGAGGCAACACCTGCCGCACCACCATCCACATAGGCGTCATTCTTGGCGAAGGAGCCGAAGATGTCGAGCGCGCCAGTGATGGCAGGATCGGTGAACTTCACCTCGTTGGTGACCCACTTGTCGTAAACTTCCGGGGACTGTGTGCGCAGCATGATGTCTTCAATCCAGTCGGTTGCGGGCCAGCCGGTCGCACCGCCCGAACCCAGGCCAATGCACCAGGGCTTGCCGCCATCGGCAACGATCTTGTCGGAGAGAGCAATGAGCTCTTCCATGGTCTTTGGAACTTCATAGCCCGCGTCGGCAAAGTTTTCCGGGCTGTACCAAACCAGGCTCTTCACGTCTGTCTTGTAGGAGAAACCAAGAAATTGCGGCTTGCCGTCCTTGTCCTTGGAGGTGCCGATGTCGACCCATGATTGGCCGGCACCATAGTTTTCGACCATCCACGCCTTGTCGGCGTCAGTGAGCGGCGCCAGTAGGCCCTTGCTTGCGAGGTCAGCGATGAGGCCGGGTTGCGGCAACACGGAAATGTTGGCCGGGCTGCCTGCCTGGGTGTCGATCACGACCTGCTGCTCATAGTTTTCAGAGGAAGAATATTTCACTTCAGCGCCGGTTGCTTCACGGAAATACTCGAGCACGACCTGAACATGGGTTTCGTCATCGCCGCGCCAGGGGCCGAATATGGTGAGGGTTTCACCCTTGAGATCGACCTTCTTTAATTCATCAAGATTGGCCCAGGTGAACTTGGCATCTTCGCCGGGCTTGTATTTGAGTTCGGCAAGAGCAGGGGTTGTTACAAAAATGGCAGCAAGCGCTGCACCTAAAAACAGGTTCTTCTTCACGGTTTAGTCCTCCCATTTACACAAAGTTGCAGGCACGAAACTGCTGTCTTTGGGTTTGTTTTCTAGTTTTCCCCAAAGCGCTTTGAATGATTTATTTATGGCGGCAACTTTAGAAATCGTCAAGTGTTATTTTACTTTTATATGTTGCAATGCAGCAATAAACAGATCTTGTTTTGTTGTATTATTGAAAGCGCTTTGGAAATGTGCCATGATTACCGGCATGAATTTGAAGCAGCTGGCCAAGCATCTCAATCTTTCACAAACGACGGTGAGCCGCGCGCTCAACGGCTATCCCGAGGTGAACGCCGAGACGCGCCGGCGGGTGGATGAAGTCGCGCGCAAGGTTGGTTATCGTCCTAACCCCCACGCCATGCGCCTTGCCACGGGGCGGTCCCACGCGATTGGTTATGTTCTGCCGTCGGATCGCACGGTGATGCTCGATCCCAATCTCTCCGACTTCATCGCCGGTGCCGGTGATGTTTATAGTGCCAACGGCTTTGATGTCATGCTGCATGTGGGCGGCTCCGAGAATGAAGAGACCGTCTATCGCCGCTACGCCCAGAGTGGTGCAGTTGACGGCGTGGTGGTCATGGGGCCACGGCTGAATGACTGGCGCATTGAACTTCTAACCGAACTGGACCTGCCTTTCATTGTTCACGGCCGCGCTGGTGATAACGAGACGGGTTATGCCTGGCTTGATATCGACAATCGCGGGGCGTTCCGGCAAGCCACAAAGCTCCTGGCTGATCTTGGCCACCGCCGCGTTGGCCTGATCAATGGCAATGAGACCATAACTTTTGCCACCCATCGCAAGCAAGGTTATGAAGAGGCACTTTTGGCCAATGGCATCCTGCCTGACACCAGCATCATGACCAGTGATGCCATGACGGAAGAGAATGGCTACCGGCAAAGCAAGCGCCTGCTGACTTCAGAGAACAGGCCCACCGCCTTGGTCCTTTCGAGCATGCTTCAAACCTCGGGCGCGATCCGCGCCGCCCATGAATTGAATCTGCACATCGGTTCTGATGTTTCACTTATTGCCCATGATGATGGCTTGCCATTTCTGAATGCGGAAGGTTTGGTGCCGTCGCTCACAACCGTGCGCTCATCTATCCGTGCAGCGGGTAGTCGGGTGGCGGAACTCTTGATTGAGATGATCAATAATCCTGAATCACAGCAGCCCCACGAGTTGTGGAATGTTGATCTTATTGTGCGGGGCTCGACGGGGCCTGCTCCCAGGATTTGACTAGCCGCGGCCGATGAGCGGCATCTTGGTTGCCATCACGGTCATGAATTGCACGTTTGAATCCAGTGGCAGCGAGGCCATGAAGACCACGGAGCGGGCCACATCCTGCACATCCATGGTGGGTTCAGGCGCCAAGGTTCCATTGGCCTGCGGCACGCCATCTTTCATTCTTGAGGTCATGTCGGTGGCTGCGTTGCCGATGTCGATCTGGCCGCAGGCGATGTCATATTTCCGGCCATCGAGAGAAGTGGATTTTGTGAGGCCGGTGATGGCGTGCTTCGTTGATGTATATGGCGCGGAATTGGGCCGCGGCGCGTGGGCTGAGATGGAACCATTATTTATGATGCGACCGCCGCGCGGTGATTGGGATTTCATCAACCGGAACGCCTCCTGCGTACAGAGGAATGGGCCGGTGAGATTGGTGTTAACGACGCTTTGCCATTGCTCTAAGGTCAGGTCTTCAAGATTGATGGTGCCCGGTGCGCCGGTTCCGGCATTGTTGAAAAGGACATCAAGGCGGCCAAATTTTTCTTTTGTCTTTGCAAAAAGAATTGCCACGGATTTGGGATCAGTCACGTCAGTGGCGACGGCGAAAGCGTTCTTGCCAATTTCCCTGGCAACCGTTTCCAAAGCGTCGATACGGCGTCCGGCGAGCACAACAGAATAGCCCGCATTTGCAAGCGCAATTGCGCAAGCCTTGCCAATGCCAGATCCTGCACCTGTTACCAATGCGACCTTCATCTTTTCAATGCTCTCCAAGCGGTTACGAATTCTTTCGCCGACTTTGCCACGTCGGTGGGGGTGAAGCCTTGTTTATAGATATTAGAGCCAATGCCAAAGCCTGCAACACCTGCATCAATCCAGCTTTGCATGTTGGAAGGTGTTATGCCGCCTACGGCATAAACCTTCACATGTTTCGGCAGTACCGCGCGCCAGGCCTTGACAGTTACGGGGCTTGCGGCTTCTGCGGGAAACAATTTGAGGTGGGTAGCGCCAGCGCGGATGGCGGCAAAGGCTTCTGTGGGTGTGAAAACACCGGGCAAGGGCTCGATGCCCAATTCCTTGGCGCGGGCTATCACTGCTTCATTGCAATCGGGCGAAACGCTGATTTCGCCACCATGGGCTTTCAGTAAATTCACGTCTTGAACACTCAAAACAGTTCCGGCACCCACGATGAGCTTGCCTTTGAATGCCGTGCTCATTTTTTGGATGGAGGTGAAGGGGTCCGGTGAATTCAAGGGAATTTCGGCCACACGAATGCCCGCATCGCACAAGGCCTGACCCACGGCTTCAACTTCACCCGTTGTAATCCCGCGAAGGATTGCGATGAGGCCACATTCGGAGACTGCATCGGCAAAGGTCATAAGAGCAGGCCCGCAGCAACGGCGATCCGCCGCAATCCTTTGACGACAACATCCGGCTCGCCATAGCTCACCTTCAACCCGGCAATCGTCATGGCCTTCATGTAATGCTCTCCAAGGGCTGGCGTTGCCAGAATCCTATACTGTGCGGTCGCCGAATTTTTCGCAATGGCATGGGCGATTTCGGTGCCAATGACTTGGCCTGAGAGATAGGAACTCAAGTCATCAGTTGGCATTTCATTGAAGAGTGCGAGTGTGCGCGTGGAGAAAATGCGATGCAGAAATCCTGCCGGGTCTTTCAAGCCAGCGCGAACGCCTTGTTCGAAAGCTGCAGAATTATTTGTCTCACCGGTCATCAGCTTTCCAAGAATGGAATGATTTTTGAGCAGGGCGAAAACCTCACCGGTCATATAGGTGGAAAAACTTCTGATTTCACCATTTGACACATCAATCCATTTGCTGTGGGTACCGGGGGTAACAAAGTGTTCAGTCCCGCCCTGGCTTGCACCCAACACCTGGGTTTCTTCACCACGGATTACATCGGGGATGCCATCTGTGCTGCGAAAGCTAACGCCGGGAACGAAGAATAATTTGCGGCCTTGCTTTGTCGTATGCGGACGAACCGTCGCTGCAATGGATTTAAGATTTGCGGGGCAAGCCACATAGGGCAATTCCACCCAGCCCTGACGGCTGGTAATCATTCCAGACGCCATGATCGGCAAGGTCTTGTCCCAATGGCCGATGTGGGTTTCCAAAGTTTCATCAAAGGCAGCATCCTTCACCGCCAGAATGCCATGGGGCGCTGCGATGGTTTCCTGAATTGCACCATCTCCGTTCAGCAGGTAGGCACGAAAGGAGGACGTGCCCCAATCAAGGGCGATGAAAGCAGAACTCAAAGGGATTTCACTCCGCCTGGCTTGTAATCCGGTTCCATGAATTTCAGGCGGTTGCGCAGGGGAGCGCCGAAGGCTGGGGCCGAGATTTCAAACTCGTCACCATCTTCTGTCGCAATGCCATCGGCGATGCTAAGGGTGGCGGTGCCGAAGAAATGGATATGCACGTCGCCCGGCCTTCTGAAGCCCGCATATTTGAAGTGGTGATACTCCAGATTGGCCAAGGTATGGGACATGTTGACCTCGCCCGTGAGAAACGGTTTTTCCCAAATGGTTTTGCCTTTGCGGTTGATACGGCTCATGCCGGAAATATTGCTCGGCGCGGAGCCTGCAATCATTTCGGGACCGATGGCGCAGTGGCGCAATTTCGAATGGGCGAGGAAGAGATAATTCTGGCGCTCGGTGATATGATCCGAATATTCATTGCCAAGGGCAAAACCCAGGCGTACGGGCTTGCCTTTGCTGTCAATCATGTAGAGGCCAGCCAGTTCCGGTTCTTCGCCGCCATCCAATGCGAAGGATGGCTTGGGAAGGGCAGCACCTGGAGCCACAAGCCAGGAGCCATCGCCCTTATAGAACCATTCCGGCTGCACGCCTGCTTGGCCTTTTGCAGGTTTGCCACCCTCTAGGCCCATTTTAAACATCTTGAGTGAATCGGTGAGTTCGTCCGATTTTCCTTCGAGCTTTGCATGCATGGAATCGCGCGCCGAGGCGGAGCCCAAATGCGTGAGGCCGGTGCCGGCGATCATGCAATGGGCGGGGTCTTCATGGTCCACCGGTGGCAACAGGCGGTTCTCTTTAATGGCAGCGGTGTAATTTTCTGTTGCACTGGTGCAGAGAGATTTTGCGGCGCTTAGAAGCTTCACGCCATCTTTAATGGCGAGCGTGGCTAGTTCGGTGGTGCGAGCAACACGCTTCAGGAGAACGATGTTCCCGCCATTCACAAGGCCGACGCGGCGCTTTCTTTTGCTATCGAGAATCTGAACGATATTCATCATGGCCTCTTTGGGGTTGGTTTTTTATATTGTATGACAAATAAATCCCGGTGTCATGGCTCAAGTGGCCAGGTATCGGCAATTTTATAGCCCGCTGGCCAAGGGTCATCGGGGTCGAGCATCAGGGTGGTCTGGCCTGATATCCAGGCGGAGCCCGAAATTGCGGGAATGACTGCCTTGTGGTTGCCCACCACCGTTTCAGCCTCGATGCGGCCCTCGAAGCGGCTTTCAATAATCGAACGACCTATGAATGTATCGCCCACTTTCATGAGGCCCTTGGCATGAAGCACGGCCATGAGGGCCGAACAGCCCGTGCCCGTGGGCGAGCGGTCAAGTTTGCCGGGCTTGACCACACAGGCATTGCGGCTGGAAAGGGTGCCATCAATGCGCTCCAAGGGTCCGATCATGAAGCAGAAGGAAAAGTGGTTCCAGTCGGGAAGCGTTGGATGGGAAAAGCCCAACTGCTGATTTGCTGCGGCGGCAATTTTCCGGCCCATCACGGCGATGTCGCGGGCTTCATCGGGCAACATCTGGAAGCCAAAGGCTCTTGCCTCAGCCAGCACAAAGCTGTCACCACCAAAGGCGGTATCAACGAGAATAGTCCCGTGGCCTTCGATTTCCAGCGGCACCTGAAAACGGTCGGCAAAGGAAGGAACATTGCGGAGCGTGATGCGGTTAGCTTTGCCATTGCTGCACTGGGCGGCGATTTCAACAAGGCCCGCTGGCGCTTCCAGCTTCAAATGTGTCACGGGCTCGACCATGGAGATGATGCCGGTATCAAGCAGGACCGTTGCCACGCAAATGCAATTGGAGCCTGACATGGGTGGCGTGTCTTCCGGCTCCATGATGATGAAGCCCATCTGCGCGTCCGGGTGCTTGGGCGGCACCAGCAAGTTCACATGGCGGAACACCCCGCCACGGGGTTCATTCAGGACGAAATTGCGAAGCGTCTGGTCGCTTGCGATAAAGCGCGACTGTTCCCAGATCGTATCGCCGGGAGGCGGCGCCACGCCACCCACGATGACATCGCCCACTTCACCTTCGGCATGGCAGTTGATGATGTGGATGGATTTCGAGGTGCGCATGGCCGGGGGTTGTAGCTGATGCCGTGACCTCCGAAAAGGGATGGCCCGACGAAACATTTTCCCTTGAAAAACCGCATTGTCAACGGCAAATAGGGCTGAAATCAAAAGCGGTGTGGAATAGATGAAAAAACTGGAACATCTTGTTGAGAGCGTCATTCTCGCGTCGCGCTGGCTGCTCGTCGTGTTTTATCTGGGATTGGCTATCGCTCTGGGACTCTATGCCGTTTCTTTTTTGCGAAAGCTTTACGACTTTACCACAAAGGTCCTGGTGGTCGAGGAAACGGATGCCATCCTGAAAATGCTGGCGCTGATTGATGCGGCACTGGTGGCCAGCCTGGTAGTGATGGTGATCATTTCCGGCTATGAAAACTTCGTCAGCCGCTTTGACAATGCGGACAGCGAAGTGTCTTTCCTCGGCAAAATCGATGCGGGCTCGCTCAAGATCAAGGTTGCCTCAACCATCGTTGCCATTTCTTCCATTCACCTGTTGCAGATATTCCTGAACATCGCGTCCTACACGGACAACCAGGTGATGTGGCTGACGATTATGCACATGGCTTTTGTCGTCTCCGCGCTGTTTCTGGCTTACATAGACCGGGTGATGTCGTTGACGAAGAAGGACAAGGGCAGCTCCGCCTGAGCTGCCCAAGTTTGCGTCAGACGGCCCTGAGATACCATTCAAAGTCGCGGAGCGTCGGTTCGGCGTAGAAGCGGTCGGCCTCCACTTCCTTTATGGTGCAATAGGTATCGACAAAGGGCTTGCCGAAATATTCCTTGAGAATTGAGGCCCGCCAGAAAGCATCGATGGCGTCAAACCAGTTGCCGGGAATATATTTGGCGCGCTTTTCGTAGCCATTGCCAACTACGGGGTTGCCGGGGTCGGCCTTTTCAGTGATGCCGTAATGCATGCCTGCCAGGATGGCTGCCATGACGAGGTAGGGATTGGCATCCGCTCCGCTTGGCCGGTGTTCAATATGACAGGCGTTGGCGGCGCCTGCGGGAATACGCAGCGACACGGTGCGGTTGTTGATGCCCCAGCTTGCCGAAACCGGCGCATAGGAATTGCGGCGGAAGCGGCGATAGGAATTGGCGTTGGGCGCGAAGATCAGCATGGATTCCGCCATGGCCGCCTTCAAGCCGCCGATGGAATGGAGCAGCAGTTCATTCTGCATGGGATCATCGGCGGCAAACAGGTTGTTGCCCTTCTGGTCGCCAAGGCTCACATGGATGTGCATCCCCGAGCCCGTCCACTGGGCGTAGGGCTTGGCCATGAAGGTGGCGGCCATGCCGTGCTTTTCGGCGGTGGCCTTGATCAGGCGCTTGAGCATGATGCCTTCATCGCAGGCCTTCAGCACATCGGCCCGGTGGCGCAGCACGATTTCCATCTGTCCCGGCGCATATTCCGAGATCAGGGTTTTGGCCGGCAGGCCTTGCGCCTCGCAATAGGCGTAGAGGTCCTTGAAGAAGGGGGCGAAGTCATCGAGGTCCTGCAGGTAATAGGCTTGGTAGTGTTGCGGGCGATGCTCGTTGATCAATGATTTTGGAGCGCGGGGTTCTCCGGCAATTGCCGAGGCCCGGTCCATCAGGAAGAACTCGACTTCAACTGCGCCAACCGGTGTCATGTTCAGTTCGGTCTGGAACCTTTTGACAATGGCCTCCAGCGCATTGCGCGGATCTGCAAAATGCGGTGTGCCATCGAGATCGTGCACTGACGCCAAATATTGCGCAGTTGGCTCCTCCATCCAGGGAATGCGCACGAGGCTGCCGGGCACGGGCCAGAGCAGCATGTCGCGGTCGCCCTCGTCAAAGACCAAACCAGTTTCGGGCACATCCTGTCCGGTGATGTCGAGGACAAGGGCCGAGATGGGCATGAAGCGGCCATCTTTCCAGGCGGGCACGAGTTCATCGCGCCTCAGAATTTTGCCGCGGGCAACGCCGCAGATATCAGTCCAGATAATGTGAATGCTGGTGATATCAGGGTTCGCATCTAAAAATGCGTGGGCTTCCGCCTCGCGCCTTGGAAATACAATGGACATGGTCTTGTCTCCGAATTAGCTCATCAGTTCCGCCAGGCAGTGATCGAGTCCCTCGATCATTTTGTTAACGTGTGCCTCGGTCGTCGCAGGGCAGATGAGCAGCATATTATGAAACGGCGTCATGATGATGCCGCGGTTTAAGAGATGATGATGCACTGCCTGGTCGATGGGCTGGTGGATCATCTTCGCCGCCTCGCCGCCGTTACGCGGGCGATTTGGGCAGCACATGAATTCAACGCGGGCTCCGGCGCGAACCACATGCCAGGGAGCTGAATGTTTGATGATGACATCCACCAGTCCCTTTTCGAGCTTTTTGGCAAGCGCGATCAGGGGAGCAAAGGCCTCCCGGGTGAAATAGGTCTCGAGAACGGTTTCCATCAGGGCCAGCTGGATCTTTGATCCGGCAAGTGTCGTGCCGATGCCGGAGTGGCCGGGTGTGCGGGTTTTCAGATAGTCCCGGATGCGGGTGGTGACAGCTTCGGAAAAACCATAGACGGCAGCGGGAATGCCGCCGGCAATGGGTTTTCCCAAAACAAAGGCATCAGGCTCAAGCCCATGTTCGCCGGTATAGCCGCCGGGGCCTGATGACATGCAGTGGGTTTCATCGATGATCAGCAAGGTTCCGGTGCGGCGGGTGATTTCGCGCAGCGCTTTGTGGAATCCATCGTCGGGCAGGACCATGCCGACATTGGTCATGATGGGTTCGGCGAGAACGCAGGCCACATCGCCGGGGGCTAGGGCCGCTTCCAAAGCCGGAATGTCATTGAACTCGACAACCTTGGTCAGTTCCGTGAGATCGTGGGGTTCACCGATGAGGGCGGAATCGGCTGCGGGCCTGCCATGGTCGAGGTTGACGTAGGTTTCGTCCACGGCCCCGTGATAGCAATGGTTGAAGACCAGGATTTTCCTGCGCCCGGTTATGGCGCGGCACCAGCGCAGCACCGAACGGTTGGCGTCCGATGCCGTTGTGGTGACTTGCCAGGTTGGCAATTTGAAACGGTCTTCCAACAGCTTGCCAACCTTCACGGCGCTGGTGGACGGCAACATGGTGGTGAAGCCGTTTGCTCCCTCGCGCTGGAGGGTTTCAACCACCGGATTTGGCGAATGGCCGAACATGGCACCTGTGTCGCCCAGGCAGAAATCAATGTAAGTGTTGCCGTCGGCGTCGGTCAGGTCGACGCCTTGGGCCTTTTCGACAAAAAGCGGGAAAGGGGTTCCCCAGTCCACCATCCAATGCATAGGCACGCCGCGCAGCCAGTTCCTTGCTGCATTATCGGAATGCCCCTTGGACTTTGGGTTGCGCTGGATAAAGAGGGCTTTTTCCCTGGCCAGCATGGCCAAAACCTTGGCTTCCGATATCGTACCCTTCATGATTTCCTTGCATTTGGTGGACGCTGGCCATGGTTTTAGCTGGGCTTTAGCCCCATAAACAACCCCCATGGATTTTTGAGATCGAATCTGTTTTGAGTGCAGCGCAGCAATCAGGAGCCTTTAATGAGCCGTATCGTTTACGTTAACGGGAGTTATGTAGCTGAAGAACAAGGGAAAATATCTATATTTGACCGTGGATTCCTGTTTGCAGATGGGATCTATGAAGTAACCGCAGTGGTTAAGGGCAGGCTCGTGGACTACGCTGCCCATATGGAGCGGCTGGAGCGTTCTTTGGGAGAAATCCGCATGGAATGGCCGTGCAGCAAGGACGAGCTTAAAGCCATGCATCTGGAAATGGTTAAGCGCAATGGGCTGGACGAGGGCTGGATTTACATGCAGATTACCCGGGGCTTCGCCGACCGGGATTTTAAGTTTCCCAAGGGCGTTAAGCCTACACTCATTGCTTTTACACAGGCCAAGAAATTGGTCGATAGTCTCGATGCGGTTAGGGGGGTCAGCGTGATTACCGTTCCAGACATCCGCTGGGCAAGGCGGGATATCAAGACGGTGATGCTGCTGGCGCCAGTGTTGGGAAAGCAGGCGGCCTATGAAGCGGGGGCATACGAAGCCTGGATGGTCGAAGAGGGGAAAGTGACGGAGGGAACTTCATCCAACGCCTACATCGTCAAGGATGGGAAGGTGATCACCCGGGGCCTGTCCAATAGTATTTTGGCGGGCTGCACGCGGCGCGCGCTGTTCCGCCTGGCAGAGGAAAATGGTGTAACGATTGAGGAACGGCTGTTTACGCCGGATGAGGCCTATGATGCTGATGAGGCCTTTCTGACGAGTGCCTCCAATTTTGTGATGCCCATAGTGGAGATTGACAAAAAGCGCATTGGCGGCGGGCAGCCGGGGCCAATCACGCGCCGGTTGCGGGAAATGTTTTTAGAAGAAGCGATGAAATAAATTTAGTTAGGTCTGTTCGGGCAAGAGATGAAATACAAGGTTCGCGTATCGCCGACTCTTCTGGAGACCATGACACTGGCCGCCATCGAGGCCTATTGTTATGGCAACCGGCGCAAGCAGAAAAACACAGCGGTTGAAACGCTGGGTTACGTATGGGGCTACCGCAAGCGTGAGAACGGCACATCCATTTTCTATCTCGACCGCACGAGCGTGAGCATTTCGGCGGAGCGGCAGTATCACAGCGTGACACCTAATCTCGACGCGGCAAAACTGAAAAATGAGGTGATGATGCGCTGGTCGCCCCACCTCACGCTGATGGGGGATTTTCACAGCCACCCTTATCGCAACCTGACAGAGGTCAACAACGAGTCGGGTTTTAATTTTTCGCCGGAAGATCTTAAAGAGTTGAAGACCAATGATTTTGTGTGGGAACAATCTGGCGATAATCCGGTTATTCTGGTGATTACGGTTTGCCGGCTTGGCCGGGTGCGCGACAGTGTCCAGGATAATTTCCGCAACAACACGGCGCGCTTCGCCGTTGGTGATTTCCAGTTCTGGCTGAATGCCGCGGTTGGCTATCTTGACGCGGACGAGAAACGTTGTGTGACCGGTAACACCAGTTCAGATGTCCATTTAAGTGTTGAGGGCTGGTACTACAACGAAGCAGGCGGGCGCGTGCGCTCGGCTAGCGCTGGCTTGTCTTCCAGTCGGGGTTAACCCACGGCTCCTGGTTTGATGGCGGCAAGGGCTCGCGGCCCAGGATGTGATCAGAGGCCTTTTCGCCAATCATCAGGGTGGGAGCATTGATATTGCCGTTGGTAACCTGCGGCATGATGGAGCTGTCGGCCACACGCAGACCTTCAATGCCGATGACCTTGCATTCGTGATCGACGACGGCCGTGACGTCCTTTGCCGAGCCCATTTTGCATGAACCGCAGGGGTGATAGGCGCTTTCGACATGCTGGCGGATGAAGGCGTCGATTTCTTCGTCTGATTGCGCAGCGCTGCCGGGCTGGATTTCACGACCGGCGTATTTCTGCATGGTGGGTTGCAGGAAAAGTTCGCGGGTGAGGCGCACGCAGGCGCGGAATTCCTCCCAGTCGTCGGGATGGGACATGTAGTTGAACAGGATTTTTGGCGGAGCCTTGGGGTCATTGTTCCGTACGCGGACATGTCCCCGGGATTTTGTACGCATGGGACCGACGTGGACCTGAAAGCCGTGGCCGCTGAAGGCAAGCTTTCCGTCATAGCGCATGGCGGCCGGCAGGAAATGATACTCGATATCCGGATACTCGATGCCGGCTTTCGAGCGGATAAAGCCGCAGGATTCAAAGTGATTGGTGGTTCCCAATCCGGTTTTGAACAGCAGCCATTCCAGGCCGATCATGCCCTTGGAGAACAGGTTGAGGCTTGAATAAAGCGTGACGGGCTGTTTCGATTCCACCTGGAAATAGATTTCCAGATGATCATGCAGATTTTCGCCGACGCCGGGCAGGACATGATTTACCGGAAGGCCTGCGGCCTTCAACACATCCGGTGCGCCAATGCCGGAGAGTTGCAGGATCTTTGGTGAATTGATGCTTGAGGCGGCAATGATGACTTCGCGCCGGGCCTTTGCCGTGACCGTTTTGCCACCCACTTCATATTCAACACCGGCGGCGCGCTTGCCTTCGAGGATGACGCGGTGGACATGGGCACGGGTCACGAGATTGACATTTCCACGACGCAGTGCGGGTCTCAAATAGGCGTTGGCAGCCGACCAGCGAAAGCCGTTGTGCACGGTCATTTCCATTGGGCCGAAGCCCTCCTGCTGGTAGCCATTGTAATCCGGCGTCAGGGGGTAGCCCGCCTCGCGGCCCGCGTCGACGAAGGCCTGATAGAGCGGATTTAATCTTCGCCCGCGTTTCACATGCATGGGGCCATCAGTTCCACGCCAGCCTTCTTCGCCGCCGTGGGAATTTTCCAGGCGCTTGAAATATGGCAGCACGTGGCGGTGGCCCCAGCCCTTGGCCCCCATTTCTTCCCAGGCATCAAAGTCCCTGGCGTGGCCCCGCACGTAAACCATGCCGTTGATCGACGAGGAACCGCCAACCACCTTGCCGCGTGGTGTGGCAAGCCTGCGCCCATTCAGATAGGGTTCGGGCTCGGTTTCAAACCCCCAGTTATAATAGTTCATGTTCATGGGGTAGGAGAGCGCCGAGGGCATCTGTATGAACGGCCCACGATCACTGCCGCCAAACTCAAGGACCAATACGGTATTCTTGCCGTTCTCCGACAGCCGGTTGGCTATGACCGAACCGGCGGACCCGGAGCCTATAATGATAAAGTCGAATTCCTGCATTTTTCCCAGCTAATCACCCGGCAGATACCTTCCATGTGCGCCTAATACAATGCCAGTGTTTGACAGGCAGCGACAGTTCTGGAACAACGCGCGGCAGGGGAAGTCGACCGGAAATGGCCAAAAATCTGATTGAAGGGGAAGAAGATGCGTTCATTCTGGTGAATGAAACAGGCGCTTCGCCTTACGTTCTGGTGTGTGAACATGCCAGCAACCGCGTGCCAAAACAGCTCGTAAATCTGGGTCTTTCGGCTGAGGACCTGGAAAAACACATCGCCTGGGATATTGGCGCGGAAGGAGTTTCTCGGCTGTTGTCGCGCCTTCTCGATGCACCACTGGTCTTGCAGCGCTATTCGCGTCTGGTTTACGATTGCAATCGGCCGCCGGACTCCGCCGGAGCCATGCCGGAAATGAGTGAAACAACGCCCATTCCCGGAAACAAGGGCCTGAGTGCAGCCGACAGGATGGCTCGCGTCGAAGCAATTTACTGGCCGTTTCACGAACGGCTGGCCCGCATGCTGGACCAGAGGGCCTGCGAGGGGCGGGCCACAAGCCTGGTGACCATTCACAGTTTTACCAAACTATACAAAGGCAAGGAACGGGCCGTTGAGCTTGGCATCCTGTTCGACCGGGATGCGCGCATTGCCGACAGGCTGATCAAGGCATTCCCAAAAGTGGACGTGCGACTGAATGAACCCTATGGCCCGAAGGATGGCGTGTTGCACACTGTCAATCTTCACGCGGCACCGAGGGGACTGAAATCCGTTATGATCGAAATTCGCAATGACTTTATTGCCAATGAACGCGGGCAGAATGAGTGGGCGCAGCGCCTGGCGATGCCGCTCATTCACGCGATAACAAAATAGGGAGAAGTAAATGGCCAATGGCATGCTGACACTGGAAGAACTGAAAAAAGAAGTTAAAGCCGGCACCATCGATACGGTGGTGGCAGCCATGGTGGATATGCAGGGCCGCCTGATCGGCAAGCGTTTCCACGCCCAGTTCTTTGTGGATGGTGGATACCAAGAAACTCACGGCTGCAATTATTTGCTGGGCGTTGATATCGCAATGGAGCCGGTGCCGGGTTACAAGGCCACGAGCTGGCAGAAAGGCTATGGCGACTTTGTAATCAAGCCGGACATGGCAACGCTTCGGCGCACGCCTTGGCTTCCGGGGACTGCTTTGGTGATTTGCGATATCTTGGACCATCACACCCATGAGGATGTGCCCCATTCCCCACGCGCCGTTCTGAAGAAACAATTGAAGCGCCTCGAAGCCTTGAAGATGAAGGCCTATATGGCTTCCGAACTTGAATTCTTCCTGTTTGATGACAGCTATGAAGCCGCCCATCACAAGGGCTACCGCCATCTCAAGACGTCGGCCCATTACAGCGAGGATTACCACATCCTCCAGACGACGAAGGAAGAAGGCGTGATGCGCGCGATCCGCAATGGGTTGCATGGAGCTGGCATTCCGGTGGAGAATTCCAAGGGTGAATGGGGCGCGGGCCAGGAAGAAATCAACGTGAAATATTCTGATGCCCTGGACATGGCAGACCGCCACGCCATCATCAAAAACGGCTGCAAGGAAATTGCCTATGGCCAAGGCAAGGCGATCACCTTCATGGCAAAGTGGGATTATAGCGCAGCAGGCAGTTCGTCCCATGTGCATCAATCCCTATGGAGTTCCGATGGCAAGACCTCGCTGTTCCATGACAAGGCCGGAGACCATGGCATGTCTGACCTGATGAAGCATTATCTCGCAGGCCAATTGGAGCATGCGGGCGAGATTACCTATTTCCTCGCCCCCTATATCAATTCCTACAAGCGCTTCATGGCCGGAACTTTCGCGCCGACACGCGCCATCTGGAGCTTTGACAATCGCACTGCGGGTTATCGCCTGTGCGGTGCGGATACGAAAGCCATTCGGGTGGAATGCCGGGTGGGTGGTGCTGATCTCAATCCCTATCTTGCTTTTGCCGCCCTCCTTGCGGCGGGCCTCGATGGCATTGAGAGAAAATTGCTGCTGGAACCGGTGTTTTCGGGCGATGCCTATGACACGTCCAAGAGGTTGCGTGAAATTCCAAAAACGCTCCGGGATGCGACTGAGCTTTTTGACAATTCAAAATTTATACGTGGCGCCTTTGGTGATGATGTGGTGGACCATTATGTTCATACGGCGAAATGGGAGCAGCATGAATATGACAAGCGAATTGTTGATCTCGATCTTCTGCGCGGCTTTGAGCAATATTAAGGTGCATCATGGCTGAAACAATCAAGTGCATTTCTCCGGTGAACGGCAAGCTCTACGCAAGTCGGCCCATTGCCTCGAAGAAGGAAGTGGCGGCGGCTTTTGCCGCAGCTCATGGGGCGCAGGAGAAATGGAAGAAAACGCCGCTGGCTGAAAGGGCCGCCTATTGCTCGGCAGCTGTTGATGCCTTGCTGGCGATGCGGGATGAAATTGTTCTGGAACTTGCCTGGCAAATGGGCCGTCCCATTCGTTACGGGGCAGGGGAACTGCGCGGCTTTGAAGAGCGGGCGCGACACATGATTGCAATTGCGGGTACTGCGCTCGCAAACCATGTTCCTGCGGCCAAGGAAGGATTCACGCGTTTCATTCAACGGGAGCCCTGGGGCGTGGTCTTCACCATTGCGCCGTGGAATTATCCCTATCTCACGGCGGTGAATTCCATCATTCCGGCCCTGATGGCGGGCAATACGGTGGTGCTGAAACATGCATCCCACACATTGCTGGTGGCGGAGCGTTTCCAGAAAGCCTTTGACAAGGCCGGGCTGCCAAAAGGTGTTTTCCAGCATCTCGTGATGAACCACGCGCAGGCATCTGGCGTGATTTCCGATGGCCTTGCCAACATGGTGTGTTTCACCGGCTCAGTGGCCGGTGGCCGCGCCATGGAACAGGCGGCAGCAGGCCGCTTTATCAATGTGGGCCTTGAACTCGGCGGCAAGGACCCGGCCTATGTCCGGCACGATGCCAACCTTGCCCATGCGGTTGAAAACCTGGTGGACGGAGCCTTCTTCAATTCGGGGCAAAGCTGCTGTGGCATTGAGCGCATCTATGTGCACAAAAGCCTGTACAAGGATTTTATCGGGGGCTTTGTCGATCTCACGAAAAAATATGTGTTGGGTTCACCTTTGGAAGAGGCCACAACGCTTGGCCCCATGATCAAGCCGGAAGCCGTCGAATTCGTCCGTAAGCAGATTAAATCGGCACTGCGTGGCGGTGCCAGGGCCCACATTGATCCCAAGTCTTTTTCCATGGACAGGGCGGGCTCGGCTTATATGGCGCCGCAGGTACTTACCGATGTAAACCACCAGATGAGTGTGATGACGGAAGAAAGCTTTGGTCCGGTGGTTGGCATCATGAAAGTTTCCGATGACGATGAGGCCGTGACACTCATGAATGATTCCGATTATGGCCTCACCGCTGCTCTGTGGACATCCGACGCAGGCGCGGCCCAGAATATTGGCGACCAGCTCAGCACGGGCACGGTGTTCATGAACCGCTGCGACTATCTCGATCCTGCCCTTGCCTGGACTGGCGTCAAGAATACGGGCCGCGGCATCACCCTATCGGCACTCGGCTATGAAGCCATGACCAGACCAAAAAGCTATCATTTGAGGACTATCGGGTGAAAGCCGGGCAAAATTCAGAAAATACACTCTTGACACACACACTTACACACACTAAATTCTATTTCTATCATGGAAGGAGAGTTAGTGAGCAAGTATGAGCCTTTGGGACAGTTCCTGCGTGGCCAGCGCCGCGACCGTATTCCCATGACTTTTGCTGATATTGAGCAAATTTTGAATGCCAAGCTGCCGGCGTCGAAGCAGCATCGCGCCTGGTGGAGCAACAATCCTAACAACAATGTGATGACGCGGGAATGGCTGGAAGCCGGTTATGAAACCGAGTCTGTTGATATCGGCTCCGGCAAACTCGTCTTCCGCCGCGTTATGAAAAACAATCAAAAAAAAGAGGCCAAGTCTCCGATTTTTGGCTGCATGAAAGGCATGATCACCATTGTGCCTCAATATGATTTGACAGCGCCATCCGGTGAGGATTGGGGTGATGGACGGATTGGCGGCCTGCACGACGCATGAGGACTTCCCAGCCTTTGCTTCTGGATACATGTGCAATGATCTTCATTGCCGAGGGCGTAGACATGAGCCCTGAAGCCATGAGATTGATCGAGGCCGCCGATCAAACGGGGGATATTTTTGTATCTCCAATATCCGCGTGGGAAATCGGCAAAGCCGTAGCAAGCGAAACACTGAGCATAAATGTGCCACCGCTCGACTACTTCAGGTCTTTTGTTCTAAACACTGGCGCTGCCATTTGCGAGATGGGAGCCGAAATCCTTGTCGGTTCATCCTTCCTGCCGGGAAAAGCGCACAAGGACCCTATGGACCGGATACTCATTGAAACTGCGCGCCGCAACAACTTCACTCTGGTCACTCGTGACCGCGCCATACTTGCCTATGGGGCAGAGGGCCATGTCAAAACTCTAGCTTGCTAACACTTAAACCTGAGGAACTCCAAATGATACCCAATCGCAATTTCGGCTACCCTACCGCACTTAAGTATGGAGCGGGGCGTATCAAGGAGCTGGCAGATCACTGCAAGGCCAACGGCATCACGCGGCCGCTCTTTGTAACCGACCCCGGCCTCGCTGGCATGCCCATGGTTCGTGCCATCGTAGATGATGTAAAGCGCGCGGGGTTGGCGATTGAGGTATTCTCCGATGTGCGCCCAAATCCCATTGAGGCCAACATCATTGAAGGTGTGAAAGCCTATCAGGCGGGGCGCCATGATGGCGTGATCGCCTTTGGTGGCGGCTCCGGCCTTGATATCGGCAAGATGATTGCCCTCATGCACGGGCAAACCATTTCGGTGTTCGAACTTGAGGATATTGGTGACTGGTGGACGCGGGCAGATGCATCCAAAATTTCTCCGATCATCGCCGTGCCGACAACGGCAGGTACCGGCTCGGAAGTAGGGCGCGCTGGGGTTGTGACCCATCCCATTACCCACGAGAAGAAAATCATTTTCCATCCGGCGATCATGCCAAAAGTGGCGATCCTCGATCCGGAATTGACGGTTGGCCTGCCGGCAAAATTGACGGCGGCCACGGGCATGGACGCGTTGGCCCACTGTCTTGAGGCTTATTGCGCGCCGTTTTACCACCCACTCTCGGCAGGTGTTGGCCTTGAGGGCATGCGGCTGATCAAGGAAAATCTCACGAAAGCCGTGAAGAAAGGCTCTGACCTGGATGCGCGCGGCAACATGTTGATGGCCTCCACCATGGGCGCCACGGCGTTCCAGCGCGGGCTTGGTGCTATTCATGCGCTGTCGCATCCCTTCGGCGGCCTGTATGACGCCCATCATGGGCTGCTCAACGGCATTGTGATGCCCTATGTCCTGAAAGCCAACCGGCGCAAGATTGAGAAGGATATTGAGCGGGCTGCCGCTTATCTCGGCATCAAGGGGGGGTTCAATGGCTTCCTGAAATGGATTCTGGCGCTGCGCAAGGAAGTTGGCATTCCCCATGCGCTGAAAGATATCGGCATTGATACCAAGCGCCTGGCTGAAGTAGCGGCGATGGCGATCAAGGATCCTTCCGCTGGCGGCAATCCCATTCAGTTCACGGAAAAACAATATAAGGCGCTGGCGAAGAAATGTGTGGTTGGCGATCTTTGACGCAGCCGCAATTCCGACTACATTTTTTACTTTAATACGGCTTGCACGATCTCACATATCGTTAAGCGACCTATGGGCTGGGCGGCGTAATGCGAATCCTCATAGGAGGTTGAAATGTGCGACTACTCACTTGAAGTTTATGGCTCGCGTCCGGCCCGCGAAGGCGAACGCTATGTCACTTCCCGTTTCCCGAGCGGAACGATTGGCCTGACCTCGCCGGAGCATGCTTCGACGGCGGTTTGCCTCAATTGCGATACGGCGCTTGAAATCCAGGGCATTCCGGATGCGATGTGCCGTGAGTTCGGTATCAAGCCTGATGAAGATGCGGTTTTCATCCGGCTGGATGCAGGCACCTACAGGGATGGCATACGTTTCAGCAACGGCGCTGAAGTATCGTTGCAGAAGTTTCCGCCAGGCGTGGGCTTTGCTGTGAAGCAATTGCTCGAGAATATAAAGACGCCTGCAGGGCGGCACCCGGTGCTTGAGCTGATGGGGCTGGCCTGAAACCTTGCCTGGCGCGATAACCAGGTTGTGGCGAATGATTTTGAAACAACGGTCGCGGCTGTAAGAGCCTGCGAAATCTGCAAGCCCCATTTGCCTTTGGGGCCGCGGCCGGTTTTTCAAATTGGCCGGACAGCCCGCGTTCTCGTTGTTGGGCAAGCGCCGGGCCGGCGCGTGCATGAGACTGGCATTCCTTTCAATGATCCCAGCGGCGAGCGCTTGCGCAGCTGGATGGGCATTGACCGCACGGTCTTTTATGACAGTGGCAGAATTGCCCTGCTTCCCATGGGATTTTGCTATCCGGGAACCGGAAAATCCGGTGATATGCCGCCAAGGCCGGAATGCGCGGAGAAATGGCGCAAGCAGCTTCTGGCCCTTCTGCCGGATATTCAGCTGACCTTGGTCATTGGCCAGTATGCGCAAGCCTGGCATCTGGGTGAGCGGCAGAAAGATACTCTCACGGAAACCGTGAAGAACTGGAAGGAGTACTGGCCAGAGCTTCTTGCGCTGCCCCATCCCAGTCCGCGCAATAATATGTGGCTCAGAAAAAACCCCTGGCTCGAAGAAGATATCTTGCCCGTTCTCAAGGACAGGGTCAGCCAACTTCTGGCGTAAACATTCTATGAAAATCAGTCGCCGGGCTTTTCTTCCACGAAGACTTCAATTTCGGTTTCTCCAGAATTGAGGAAGTCGAGAACTATCTTGAAACGGTCACCAACTTTCAGGGGCTGTCTCATTCCAACAAGTCGCAGGTGGGTTGCGGTAGGGCGCATGGGAACAGGCTTTCCCGGTTCAAGCTTGATGGATGACAATGGCGGATCGTCATAGTGGTTGTTTTCCCGCAGTTGGATGAAAGTGCAAACGTTTGAACGCGCGGCAACCAGTTCATCGCTGTCATTTCCCTTTATTGCCATGGGAAAGAACGCCTGACCGTCGGCAAGTTGCCGGGGCAACGCCCAGGCGTGGCCTATGGCGATGTTGCCATGCCGGAAGGAATGGGCCTGTGCGATGGTTGGTGCGAGAAGGGTTAACAAAAATGTTCTTCGTTTCATCCCGGAAATCCTAGCGGCTTGGCAGGTTTTCGGGAATGTGACAGTATTGCCCCATGGCGCGCGTGACATTTACCAGCAATTTGCGCAGGCGTGTGGATTGCGCAACCGTTGAGGCCAAGGGCCACACGGTGCGCGAGATTTTGGATAGCGTTTTTGAGTCCAATGACCGCCTGCGGACCTATATTCTTGATGACCAGGCGGCACTGCGCAAACACATGACAATTCTTGTGGATGGCAGGCGTGTAAGTGATCTCGCCGGGTTGAGCGATCCGGTTCTACCAAAAAGCGAAGTTTATGTCCTGCAGGCACTTTCGGGAGGTTAGGCGATGAGTAACACCATTCTAGTTTCGACGCGCAAAGGTCTGTTTTCGCTCAATCGCGGCAGGGGCGGCTGGGCCGTTTCCAATGGTGATTTTGTCGGTGACAACGTGACCTTGACCATGCATGACCCGCGCGACGGTACGGATTATGCAGCGCTTAATCACGGCCACTTCGGCATCAAGCTGCACCGGCGCGACAAGGGCCGCAAGACCTGGAAGGAAATCACCACCCCCACCTATCCGGCAAAGCCGGAAGGGCTCAATGATCTTGATGGCTGGGGCAAACCTGTCAACTGGACCACGCACTTGATTTGGGCGCTTGAAACCGGCGGGGCGGACGAGCCGGGCGTGATCTGGTGCGGAACCATGCCGGGGGGCCTGTTCCGCTCGCGTGACCGGGGCACGACTTGGGAGCTGATCGAAACCCTGTGGCACATGCCGGACCGGAACAAGTG
>CAZHCO010000134.1:0-5377 GCA_964530965.1 uncultured Aestuariivirga sp.
GTAAGATTTGATAGAAAATCTCTTTCAGGGTGAGATCAGAGTTCGTGCAGCATAAAATCCGGAAAACTCCGCTTCACAGCATCGCGCAAATGGCTGGCGATGAGGAGGAAGGTTTCGGTCTGGGGCGAGCTGCTGCGCCAGGCAAGCCCGATGGTGCGGTGAAGCGGCTTACCCTTCAGTGTCAAAAGCTTGATGCCGGATTCGGGTGTTGCAGTACTTCTTGCGTAGAGGCCCGGAAGGAAGGTGAACCCCAGCCCCATAACCACCATCTGGTGCAGGGTATTGAGGCTCGTGCCTTCAAAATCATGGAGCATATGTGCGCCGAATTCGTCACAGATCGATTGCACTTGCTCGTGAAGAGCGTGCCCCTTCTCAAGTGTTAGCACAGATTCCCCGGCGAGTTCTTTTGGATCAATCATGTCCAACGCCGCGAGCCGGTGGTCAGCGGGAACCGCCAAATAAAGCGGCTCCCGGAAAACCCGCATGGTTTCGAAATCCTCTCCGCGCAAAGGCAGCGGCAGGATCAGGAGGTCATGTTTGCCCTCGGTAAGCGCGTCAGGCAGCGCATTGGGAAAATTCTCGCGGATGTGGAGGCGAAGCTCCGGGTGGTTCAGATGGAGTATTGGCACGAAGGCAGGAAGCAGATGCGGGCTAATCGATATAGGTATTCCAAGGCGCACCACGCCGCTCATGCCCTGGCGATGAATTTGGGCGACGTCATGAATTTCCTGTACAGACGCCACGATACGCCTGGCGACAGCGACAATCTGCTCACCAGCGCCCGTAAAGATAAGCGGCGCGCGATTACGCTCAACCAACTGGACACCGAGACGGCGTTCAAGCGCCAGAAGCTGGGCGCTCAGCGTGGGTTGGCTGACACCTGTCTTTTCAGCTGCAAGGCGGTAGTGCCCGGTTTCACTGAGTGCTACGAGATATTGCAATTGCCGGAGGCTTGGCATTCCTGATATCTAATCAAGCTGACAAAGCGGCCGACTTGACCTCCGTTTCGATATTCCTGCGCAAGCCCGTGTCGAGCTTGAGGCGACTGGCAAGCTTGTTGAGATACTCCACCTCAGCCGGATTATCTGCATTGATGGCGAGCACCGATACGGCGTAAATCTCTGCGGCGCGTTCCATGGTTGTTGCCTTTGCAGCGATGGCATCAAGGTCGAGTGGCTTGCGGATTTGATCCACGAGGAAACCCTTTTCGTCCGCCGCGAGATTGCTTTCATCAACTTTGGAAAAAATGCGCGCCTGTTCATCCGCATCAATATGGCCGTCAGACTTGGCAGCTGAGATCATTGCCGAGAGCAGTGTGAGACTTAACTCATTACGCCCAGCTTCCTGGCTGGGGAGAAACGTGGTGCCCTCTGCTTTGGCAGTTGCGTCCTTTATGTTCTTAGCGGGCGCGGATACCTGGCCACCCTGCTGGGCCTGCCAGTTTTGCCAAGCCTTGTAGGCAAGGCCACCAAGAACCGCGACACCACCCACTTGCAGTGCCGAACCCCCAAGCTTGCGACCGGCCTTTGATCCAAGCAACAAACCGGCAAGTCCACCAAAAGCTGCACCCTTGAGTGTATCAGTCGAGACGCCGCGTTTACGATTGTCTTGGTCGCCTGCATCGTGACCACCACCGAGAACTTGTTGTAGAATTCTTTTCGGATCGAACAATATTACCTCCTCTTTTCAAGTCCAAACGGGAATCTCGCATACCAACTGCAATTGGTCGTGGAATCCCTTCGCCCCAAATGGGGAACAGCCCTCAGCGTTGCAAGAGCAGCATTCTCGGCCACCAATTTTTCTGGCAACCCCTTGAAATCTCAAGAACACGCCCCAAATTGTTACCAACAGTGCCGGGCCCCTCTGGCGGAGGGAGCGTTTGTTCCACCGCGATGTCGGAGCTGTTTCGTAATTGCAACACGGAACCTGAGGTCCGGCAATGGAGTTGATCCAAGCAGCCCTGTATAATGATTTTCTTGGTACACCTTCCTATTTCTGGCTGATTTTCGTCGGCATTGTCATAACCCTTCTAACTTTTGATCTTGGCGTCCTTCACAAGACTGACCGTGAGATCGGAGCGAGAGAAAGTTTCATCCTCTATGGCTGCTACATGGCCATTGCTTTCCTATTCGGCGCATGGGTCTGGTGGTCACGAGGGAGCCAATCCGGGCTTGAATTCTTCACCGGCTATCTCATCGAACAATCCCTCTCGATGGACAATATCTTCGTTATTGCCACGATTTTTGGCACACTCGCCATTCCGCGGAAATACCAGCACCGCGTGCTCTTCTGGGGCATAATTGGGGTGATCGTGTTCCGCGCAATCCTCATCGGTGTAGGTGCAGCACTGGTATTATCCTTCTCCTGGATCCTTTATCTCTTTGGCTTGTTTCTGGTGTTTACCGGAGTCAAGATGTTCATGAAAAGCAACCATGCGCCTGACCTGGAAAACAATGTGATCCTAAAATGGCTGCGTAAACACTTCCGCGTAACAAAAGAGCTTCACGGCCATGATTTTCTGACAAGGCAGCCCGATCCAAAAACCGGCAAACTCGTCACCTGGATGACCCCCCTGCTGGTGGCACTCATCCTTGTCGAGTTCGTCGACCTGATCTTCGCTGTAGATTCCGTTCCTGCGATTTTTGCGATCACGACAGACCCCTTTATCGTCTACACATCCAACATTTTCGCAATCCTCGGGCTCCGCTCCCTGTATTTCGCGCTTGCCTCCGCCATGAACCGCTTTGCCTATCTCCAATACTCGCTCGCTACCGTTCTCGTGCTGGTGGGCATGAAAGTATTTCTCGTGCCAATGGGGATCAAAATCCCGACAGCTCTTTCGCTTGGTGTAACCGTTGCAGTGCTGGCGGCAGGCATCCTCTATTCCCTGTGGAAGACACGGGGACAGAACTCTCCAGCTAAACATGAGTCATGATACTCGTGCGTTTTCCCAGGGGCATTCACGCCATGCGCTCGCTTGAGAAACTGATTGAAAGCCTGATCCCCGCCAGCCGCTGGCTGCTTGTGGTTTTTTATCTCGGCCTCGCTGTTGCGTTGGCAATTTATGCCTTTGCGTTCGCTCTCAAGCTTGGCGGTTTCTTCACATCTGTCATGGCACTCGGTCTCGCCGAACGTGACGGTCTCGCGGTTGTCATCGGCTATTTTCTTGCGGGCGCCAGCGTGCTCGTATTGGCCTTTGTATCGTCTGCTCTCTATGCCGCGGCAAAGACATTCATCCATGTCCTCTTCGGCTTTTAAAGTATGGCAGGAATTCAGACGTCTTTCGCAGGGCGAGTTGCCACTGTCGCGTGCCCTATTTGGATACGTCGTCATTTATGGACTTGCCATCAATGTCCTGATGAACAGTCTAGCGCTGCTCGCCTACATGGTGACGTCATCGGTGACTCTGACACTCGTCCTGCATTTTGCGGCCTTGCCCTATAATATCGTTGCTTGCTCTGGGGCCTGGAAGAGCATTGACCGATATAGCGGCCCTCGGGGGCTCGCCGCTGTGGCAAGATTTTCCGTCATTAGTCTGTTTGTCCTGCTACTAATTCTGTGAGACGTACCAAATAGCTTACACAGTTTCTTGCAAATTCACGACCAGTAAAACACTTTATAGTCCCGATTTTCGTCGAGTAGTGGAATCGAGTTCGAATCGAAACACTTGAACTGGCATTTCTTCTTACCAGATCAGGAATTCACTTCATCTTGACAGGTTCAATCCAGTCTCGAAGAAAAACTGCTGTTTCACGCCACGATACTACCGATATCGCTCTTGAATTCACGAAATGGGTGCTCATATAACTGAAACATTGGATGATGATCGGAACGGGGGTAACATTGTGAACTCTGGTTACAAAAGCATACTCGTTCCTTACTACGGGCAAGCAGGCGAACTGGGCACAATCGACTTTGCATCCGCATTGTCGAGGGAAATGAGCGCGGAAGTCACGGTTCTTTATCTTTCCCGTATCCTCAAAAAACTTCCCGATGATGAACTTAAACGCTATTGGTCCGAATATGAGACAGGTGGCTTCAATACCGCGATGGCCCGGCTGGATGAATCCTACCAAACCCAACTCTTGAAGGATTCTGAAACGGCACGAACCATCGCCGCTTCAAGATTCAGGGATCACGCCATTCCAGAGAGCCAAAACGATGGTCCGACCCTTGTCGATGCAAGGAATTATCGTTGGGAACGGGATATCAAACTGGAAACCGACACCACTCGGCTCCTTATCGACAAGGCGATTGCCGCAGACGTCGTGGTAACGAGTTCTTCCTTCATGGAGGCCGGCGGACAACGGGAACTTCTCATGGGAGTGCTTAAGGATAGTGGGAGGCCGCTGATCATCGTTCCGGTGGAAGGGGCGATTTCCGAACACGCGCCAAGAAGAGTCATCGTTGCCTGGAAACAGACCGTTCACACAGTAAGGGCTATCTCCGAAGCAATGCCTCTTCTCCGGGCTGCGCATCGGGTTCTTGTATTGGAGATTGAGGAAACTGGCCAGCCGAAGACTGAACGGGTATCAGCTTCGGACATTTCACGATGGTTGTCACGACATGGTATAGCCACGGAGTCGCTCTGCCGCGATAGCTTTAGCGGCAAGGCAGAGAACGTCCTCGACGAAGAGATCTCCCGGTTTGAGGCGGACGCTTTGGTCATGGGAGCTTATTCCCGGTCACGCATGCGCGAGGTAATATTTGGCGGCTTCACGCAACATGTCTTGGATAACACAAGAATTTTAACGCTGCTTGCTCATTAGCGGTCCAACAACACTTTCCAGAGCGATCATCACCTATAGCTATTCAATTCAGAGGGAGCGGCGGTCGAAATCGCTGCCTTAGAGCCAGACCGCATGGCAAAGACGCCCTGTGACCTGCTCCCCGTCATGACCTAATTTATAAGTTAGCCTTGCTCAGGTTTTGAGCTGCTCCCCATCTTTAGGCCACACGGAACTGGAATCTTCCGGGGTTTGGGTTCATTCGGGAGTTGATGCTCCCGGATGGTTGATCAACGATATCGGCGTTCTATTGCCGATGGCGCTGTGCGGTCGGACCTCGTTGTAGTCCTTGAGCCAATCTTCCATTTTTCGACGCGTGTCGTCAAGGTTAATGAACCAGTGGGCGTTCAAACATTCGGCTCGGAACTTGCCGTTGAAGTTTTCAATGAAGGCATTGTCAGTCGGTTTTCCTGGCCTTGAGAAGTCCAGAACGACGCCACGATGATAGGCCCACAGATCAAGATCACGGGAGATAAACACGATTACTGCTTAGAACCTGACCAGAACATATTATCCGGACATAACCCGGACAACGCAAAATCCGCCAAGCTTTTTTAAATCTAAGTCTTTGATTTGATTGGCGCACCCGA
>CAZHCO010000135.1:0-14898 GCA_964530965.1 uncultured Aestuariivirga sp.
ATCGATTCGCCACGCTGCCAACGATCCCAAATTTCAGACTTCTGTTCAGCGGTAAAATATATCCGACGCCTGTATCTCATTCCAACACTCCATCTTTCCAACAAAGATTAAAGTGTTGCGTCGATCAATTGAGATCACCCATCAAAGCCGACACCCGTGAGCCACACGCGGTCAGTGCGGCCAACACCGGTCCAGAAATCACTGATGGTGTCGTTGCCAAAGCCCTTCTCGAACACGAACACGTCAGCACCAAGCCCGCCGATCAGCGTGTCATTGCCCCCATCGCCAAGGATATAGTCGTTGCCGGCGGCACCATCGAGAACATCATTGCCTGCCCCGCCCGTCAGCCGGTTGATCGCGCCGTCGCCGGTGATCTGGTCATTGAAGGCTGAACCATAGACGTATTCTATGCCGTTATAGGTGTCGCCAAGAGCTTCGCCGCCCGTGCCGCCCAAAGCAAGGTTCACAATAACGCCAAGAAGTGCATCCTGATAACTGGCCGCATCACGGTCGCCATCGCCGCCGATCAGCGTGTCGCGGCCTGCGCCGCCAACCAATATGTCATTGCCCGCGCTGCCATCCAGCGTGTCGTTGCCTGCAAGTCCGGCCAGGCGGTTGACGTTGGCATCGCCCGTGATCAGGTCATTAAAGGCCGAACCTTCGATGTTTTCAACATTCACATAAGTGTCTCTGGACGCTTCCGCATAGGAGCCTTTGCCAGTCGTCAGGTTGATCACAACACGTCCCCAGGAGTCGTGATACGTCACCGTATCAACACCAGCGCCGCCATCGACAAAGTCATAGCCACCGCCCGTGTCGAAGAAGTCGTTGCCTCCGCCGCCAAAAAGCTGGTCGGCACCTTGGCGGCCCACAAGCCTGTTGGCGCCCGCATCACCGGTCAGCACGTCCGCGTGATTCGATCCCGCAAGGTTTTCAATGCCCGCGAGCGTGTCGCCCTCGGCTTCGCCGCCCGCACCTGAGTTCGTCACAAGGCTCACGGTTACAGCCGCGCTGGAATAGCGGTAATCCGCCGTGTCGAGGCCAATGCCGCCATCAATCACGTCAACGCCCAAGCCACCATAGATACGGTCATTGCCGGTGCCGCCACGCAGCGTGTCATTGCCGGCGAAGCCCTGCAGCGTGTCGTTGCCGTCACCACCTAGAAGGATGTTAGCAACCGAATTGCCGGTCAGCGTGTCGTTGTGGATGGAGCCCGTCACGTTCTCAAAGCCGGAAATCACGTCTCCCTGGGCATGGCCGCCCGAAGCCGCGTTGTTGGTCAGATTTACAATAGCGCCGGCGTTCGAGCCCGAATAGTCAACGGTGTCGATGCCCGCGCCGCCATCCATCCGGTCGCCGCCAGTCCCGCCATCGATCGTGTCATTGTCCTCTTCGCCGTAGAGCGTGTCATTGCCGATGCCACCATAAAGCAGGTCATTGCCAGTACCGCCCCAGGCCGTATCATTGCCGGCTTCGCCATAAACCACGTCAGCAACGGCGTAAGCCGTGTTTGTATCGAAAACGTCGTCGCCGGCTCCCAAACTAAAGGTCATGGCAACCGTGCCGCCGCCTACGAAGTCACGGAAGGCTGAACCAATGAAATTTTCAATGCCAGAAAAACTGTCGCCGTTTGCATCGCCGGCATAACCGCCAGCGGCCCTGTTTCTGTATGAATCGCCGATGCCGGAGCCATCCGTATTCGAAAACGACAATGCAACGCCTGCACCGGCACTTTGATAGCTGGCTGTATCAAGACCATCCCCGCCAATTAAGGCATCTGCGCCGGCGCCACCAATTAGAGTGTCATTACCGCCGTATCCACGAATGGTGTCGTTGCCGCTGCCGCCGTCCAGGATGTCATCGCCATCAACGGTCACGCCATAGGCTGTGGTGTTGGAAAACGCGCCATTGGACGCCGACTCTGTATCAACAGTTGAACCGTTGTACCTAATTCTATGGGAGTTCATATTTGTGCTTGTGACGATAACATCGGAATGCGCAGGAACAATAATGGTCACCGGCCCATAGGAATTTGACCCGTTCGACGTCGACGACAATGTGACCGTCATCGGATTGTTGGTGATATTGCGAATGCTCCAAACGGAAAGAGTGCCATCAATCTGGCCCAATGATATCAATGTCGGCTGCGTGGAGGAGCCCGATGCGCCAATGTTGGATAAGGTTGCTGTTCCAGTCTCGCGAACTGCGTCGGCAACGGTATAGGCGCCGTCACCCTCGATGACATCGTCGCCATTGCCGCCATTGATGGTATCATTGCCGCCAAGGCCCCAAAGTATGTCATTCACGGCGCTGCCGGTAATGGTGTCGGCCTGGTTTGAGGCACGCAATGTTCCACCAGTTGCTTTAGCAATGTAATTCGGCACGATTGGAAATTCCCCTAGATGTTTCCATACGTGCTTAGACAAGCAACTTAACTAAACCTTGGAGAGTGGGCCTAAAGTTTTAATGAACGGCATCCACTTGCTTCCGAGGTTAATGAATTGGTCAGAAATGCTGGACTGCGCCGGGGGTGGGTATTTAGGCTTTGCTTACCATAACCGCGTTCAGACCGGTCCGTCAGCCAGCTTGTGCCTGCACAAGAACGTCATCACCGCTCATGGCCATGGTCAGTTTGAGGCCGGCGGAAGCAGCCAGCTGTCTTGAATAATAGGGTTGCACCAGCCTGGCATCGAGCAACGTAAGATCAGAGGTTCCCGCCAATACCTCAGCCAGGGGTTCCGAAATCTTGGCCCGCTCGCCGGCTGCCCGCACCGATAGATTGTCGCCATCCGCTGCAACCGTCACAACCCCGCCGCGCGGAATTCCGGCAATAGCCAGCAGAAGCATGTTGAGCAACAGCTTCACTTGTTGCTTGGGCCGGTTTTCCCGTGGCGCCTGCCAGTCCAGTTTCACCTTTTCTTCACCAACAAAGGCCCGCGCCACATCGCCCGCTTCGCTCAAATCAATCAGGGCCCCGGCCGTGCCCGCCGCCCCAAAGGCGATGCGGCAGAATTTCAATTTGGCCCCTGCCGTTTTGGCGGACGAGCGGATCATGTCGAGGGCTGTGGCCTTGGTCTCCTCGTCCATTTCCGGATCGTCAAATAGTTCAAGGCCATTGGCGATGGCGCCCACAGGTGAAATCACATCATGGCAAACCCGGCTGCACAGAAGCGCTGCTAGATCAAGGTCGGAAATGCGTGACGCGTCTGTCATGGGGTCCCCATAAAGTGATTCGTGGACATTTCTTTTAGCAAAGCCCCGCAAAATTTTCTGCATTGACGATTTGTGCCCCTTACGCCCATAGAGAGCCCCGCTAACAAACCGGACGACTTATGACCCTTGCCCCCACGACCCTTACGAAATCACTGGTAAACCTTGCCCTTTTGGCGGGCCGTGAAATCATGGCGATCTATGCCAGCGACTTCGGCGCCCGCACCAAGAGCGATTTGACCCCCGTGACCGAGGCCGATGAAGCCGCCGAACGCGTCATTCTGGAAGGCTTGGCCAAACTTGACCCCCAGACCCCGGTCATTTCCGAAGAGGCGGCCTCCGCCGGGCGCATTCCGCAGGTAGGAAACAGCTTTTACCTTGTGGACCCCCTCGACGGCACCAAGGAGTTCGTCTCCCGCAATGGCGAATTCACCGTGAACATCGCCCGCATCGAAAACGGCGTTCCTGTGGTGGGCGTCGTCTACGCTCCGGCCATCGGGCGCATCTTCTGGGGTGACACCTCGAAGGGCGCTGCCGAAGGCAAAATTGCCGCTGATGAAACCATTAGCTGGAAAAAACTGCTGGTCCGCCCCTGCCCGGGCGATGGCGCCATCGTGGTGGCAAGCCGCAGCCATAGGGATAGCGCCACCGACGACTACCTCAAGACCGTGAAAGTGGCCAAACTGGTGTCCGCTGGTTCCTCCCTGAAATTCTGCCTGATTGCGGCAGGCGAAGCCGACCTCTACCCGCGCTTTGGCCGCACCATGGAATGGGATACAGCCGCAGGCCATGCGGTGCTGCTGGCTGCGGGCGGAAAAGTGCTTAACAGCGAAGGCCTGCCCCTCTCCTACGGCAAGCGCGAACGTGGTTTTGACAACCCCGGTTTCATTGCTTGCGCGTGATCAGAAAAAGTGGATACCGGTTTTCCGCCCGATCACGCGCCAGAATAAAGCGACGATCACGTTTATCACTTCAGGCCATAGTGGCCTGAAGTGATCGTGATCTCGTGCCGCCTAATTCGTAAAAAATTAACGCTCTCGTAAGTCCTCTACGTTACGTTTTGGGTGAAACGCATTTTGGCTCCATCGCCGCCTTGGGGAAGGCGCATGCGGCTTCTGAGTGAGGTGGTAATATGAACAACAAATTCTTGAAATCTCTCTGCTTGGCCCTTATCCTTTGCCTCACCGGCGCTACCTATGGTGCTCTGGCGCAAACCACGGGCAGCGTTTCAAAACCCAAACCTAAATCCACCTTCACGAACGAAGAAATCCTTACCAAAGGCCACCAGTTCTTCGGCAAAGCCAGTCGCGGCATTGGCGAAGCCGTAGAATACATCTTCCAAAGCCAGGGTGAACCCACGGCGTATATTGTGGGCGAGGAAGGCTCCGGAGCCATGGTTGGCGGCCTCCGCTTCGGCGAAGGAACAATCTATTACAAGGACGGCATGACCCAGAAAATCTATTGGCAAGGTCCTTCCGTGGGCTTCGATTTCGGCGGCAACGGCTCGCGCACCATGGTTCTGGTTTATAACTCTGACTCGCCTAGAGAGCTCTACAAGCGTTTCATCGGGGTTGAAGGTTCCGCTTACCTCGTCGGCGGAATGGGCGTGAATTTCCAGAAGAACAATAACATCGTCATGGCCCCCATCAGAACTGGCGTGGGCGCAAGGCTTGGCGCCAATGTGGGCTATCTGAAGTACTCCAAAAATCCCACCTGGAACCCCGTCTAATTTTTCATTCGCCTCTGCCCCCGTTCCGCACTAAAACCGTGCTTCAAGCTGGTTTTTGTGTTTTTCGGGGTTTACAATGTCTCAGTCCGAGACCCTTTTGCTACTCATTCTGGGTTTTGCCACAGCCACTTTCCTTGGCCTGATTGCCGGGAGGATAGCCTGGAAACTAGCGTTTCGCCTGGGCGCGCGGCAGGCCCAGCGCAACATGCCCTCAAGCATGATCGAACTGCAGACCGACCGTGATCGCATGCGCGCCGAACACGCCATGATGGCGAAAAAACTTGAGCTCCGCCTCGGCGAAATCAGAATGCGCATGGCCGAACAGACGGCGGAAGTCTCACGCCACCGCAACCGCTTTGAAATCCTGAAGCAGGACGTGGCAAAGCGCGACGAGATGTTGCTGGAACGCAATGCTGAAATTGTGACTCTGCGTGACAACGTGAGTTACCTGGAAGCAAAGATCGAGGAAAACGAGAAGGAAATCGAAACTCTGAATGAATCCATCGTCGAAGTGGTAGTCGAAGAAGAGCCGGTGGCGCCAGCGGTTGTTGAGCCTCTGCCGACGCAGGATCGTTTGAAAAACCGGATCAAGGACCTTGTAACGATTTCCAAGAAACAGAAAGTTGCTCCACTGGAATTGGAGCAGCCCGTAGGCCTGGCAGAGAGCGAGATCATTGTTAAGCCCGCCGACAGCAACACACTTGAATTTGTGGCCCAATCCGAAAGTCTCGAAGAAAAAATCGTCGAAACCGAACGCGCCGCCGCAGACTTGCAGGATGAACTCCAGCGCCTCGATCAGGCCTGGTCAGAGGAAAAGCCAGAGGTTGAACCTGAGCCCGTCGCTGAAACTCCCTCCTCCCCGGAAGAGGAAAAACCAAAGAGCGCCATCACCAATGTCATTTCCCTGGCCCAGCGCATCCGCTCCCTGCACAAGGACATTTCAAATTGAGTCATCGCTTCATTTCATAATATTGTCATCGCCGGATTTATTCCGGCGACCCATGGAGTAGTGTCCTCTCTGTCTGAACCTGGGAAAAAATGGGTCCCCGCAACAAGTGCGGGGAGGACAGGTGTTTGGTATGTCCCCTTACATCCCCCCAAGAAAATCCAGCACCGCCTTGGTATAGCCCGCAGGATCCTGAAGCATGGCGAAATGGCTTGCATCTTTCAGGATGACAAGCTTGGCACCCGGAATACTGGCCGCCATGTAGTCCGTGTGAACACGTGTGATCGCCTCATCATGGTCGCCCAGCACAATAGCGGTCGGAACTTTTATCCCGGCCAGTTGTTCCTTGGTCCATGCCGGTTCACTCGCCCACATCTTGCTGATCTGTTCAAGGAAAGCGTTATACTGGTCCGGTGTCTTGGAAAACTTTGCATAGTCCTTTCCCATGCGTTCAATATAGACGCCAAAGGTGGCATTGGTTGCAACAGCGGGATCAACCCCGTCAACGGTGACGTTCGCGGCCCGCGCAAACAACTTCGTCAACCGTCCCGGATGCTTCATTGCAATGTCGAGCCCGATGATGCCGCCATCACTCCGCCCCACCAGCGCCACCTTGTCGATCTTGAGATAATCAAGCAGGCCAACATAGTCTGAGGCCATCAAGGCGTAGCCATAGGGTTGCGCGTCGTGTGTGGAGCGCCCGTGCCCGCGGCTGTCGCCAACGTTCCTCAGCCTGCGCTAAACCTACAAGAGCGATAAAAGCGACAACGAAGAAACTCAATAATTTACGCATGATGTCCTCCCTCGGAAACGGCGAGGCTATCATCCAAAGGCGCACTCTTGCAAATGCTCTTCCGTTGATGCCAATCTCAGCATCAATCATGGTGCGGAAACTTCGACAACTTTCATTAACCGCCGAACTGGTGGCTTCTGTTGATCGCAAGGAGCCTGACTCCGGGCCGGAATACGGCCTGATCGAGATGACCGACGAAGAATTTGACCACGCCGCCCACCAAATTCTTTCACAAAATGCAAATAACCCGTTTTGGGTTTTTGCCTATGGTTCATTGATCTGGAAGCCGGATTTCGAGCATGTCGAACACGTGGCGTGCAAGGCTTTTGGCTGGCGCAGATCTTTCAGTCTCGATATCGTCCGCTGGCGGGCGACCCCGCAACAGCCCGGCCTGATGATGGCGCTTGATTATGGCGGCTGCTGCCATGGCGTTGCCTTTCGCCTGTCAGAAGGCGACGATCATGCGCAAATGCTGCGCCTGTTACGCCGTGAGGCAAGCTACAAGGAAGACCTGCCCGCAATCCGCTGGATCGACGTTCAGACAGGCAGCCAGAAATTCCGCGCATTGACATTCTGGGCTGCACCCCGGGCCAAGGGTTACTATATCGATCTGTCACTCGAAGAACAGGCGCAACGTCTGGCCCGCGCCGCTGGCCATCTCGGCACCTCAGCCGAATACCTGCACAATACGATTGTGAAGCTGGAAGAATTCGGCATCCACGATTCATATTTATGGCAGCTGCAGAAACTGGTCGCCGATGAAATCAAGCGAATGCGCTTGTGATGTTGGTGATCCCTGCGGGAATCGAACCCGCCTTTACAACGTGAGAGGCTGTCGTCCTAACCGATAGACGAAGGGACCCTGCCACCAGAGGCTTTCCTATATCGGGGCGGTGTAAAGAGTGCAAGCGTCAGGGCGAAGTGGCTTTTACCCGCAGCAACACCTTCCGCGTGCTCACCTCGACGATGAAAACTTCCGTGCCCGTATTGATCGTGAGCTTGTCGCCTGTGAGTATGGCCTCGCGCACCTGCGATAATGCAGGCAAACCGAGTTCCACTAGTCCGGTTCCCTCAGGCACCACGACACGGTTCTTGATCTTGTAGATAATGCCGCCAATAAGCCCTAGGAACAGCAGGATGATAAGTGCGCCCATGAAATACACGGCAAATACCAGAAACCGGTTGACCGGCGGGGCCTCTCCCAGATTTGAGTTTTGATCATCCATGACTTCGCAACCCTCCCAAACCCTGTCAGCAACTGTCGAAGCTCCTGATCGACTCGACCGCTTCTTGGCGCTCGCCTTTCCTGAGGTGAGCCGCGCCCGCTTTCAGAGGCTTATCGCGGAAGGCCAGGTCTCTGTCGAGGGTGTTTGCATAACCGAAACCCGCCATAAGTTGAAAGCGGGCCAGCGCGTGGAGGCGGTGATCCCGCCAGCCGTGGCGGCCGAACCAAAGGCCGAAACCATCCCGCTCGCCGTGGTCTATGAGGACAAGGATCTCATCGTTATCGACAAGCCCGCTGGCCTCGTGGTCCACCCCGGAGCCGGCAATGAAACCGGAACCCTTGTGAACGCCCTCATTGCCCATTGCGGTGATAGCCTTTCTGGCATTGGCGGCGTGAAACGCCCTGGCATTGTCCACCGGCTGGATAAGGACACCAGCGGCCTGCTGGTCATCGCCAAGAATGATGCGGCCCACCAGGGCCTGTCCGAACAATTCGCCGCCCATGGCCGCGACGGCAGGCTGGAGCGGGCCTATCAGGCCATCGTCTGGGGCATGCCCGAGCGCAACCGCGGCACGGTTTCCGCCAACATCGCCCGCAGCAACAGCAACCGCCTGAAGATGGCGATTTCGAAATCAGAGGCGTCTCGCGACGCCGTTACCCACTATGAAGTGCTGGAGAAGTTGGGCAAACCACCCGTTGCCAGCCTCGTCCGCTGCGTGTTGGAAACCGGGCGAACCCACCAGATACGTGTGCACATGACACATATCGGACATCCCCTTTTGGGCGACAGGGTCTATGGCGCCAGCTTCAAATCGTCTCTCAGCACCTTAAGTGAAGCCGCAAGAGACGCCGTTAACACATTGAATAGACAGGCACTTCATGCTGGAAAGCTGGGTTTTGAACACCCCCGAACCGGCAAGGCCCTGAGTTTCGAAAGCCCCTTGCCCCCCGACATGGTGCAACTTTTGGCCGCGTTCACGCGTTAATCAAAATAATGTTAATCGGTAACTTGTTTAGTATCTTATTTTTGTCGCAATCAATACTATATTGTTCTCGTACCTGAGCAGAAAACTCAGGAAAACGTGGAAGGGAATTAAATCTATGGCACGCGCCACCTCATTGCCAGCAATTGCCTCGGGCGAAGGCGGTCTCAACCGCTATCTCCAGGAAATACGCCTGTTTCCAATGCTGGCACCTGACGAAGAATTCATGCTGGCCAAGCGCTGGAAAGAGCATGGCGACAGCAAGGCCGCCGAACGCATGATCACCAGCCATTTGCGCCTCGTCGCCAAGATTGCCATGGGCTATAGGGGCTATGGCCTGCCCATCGGCGAAGTCGTGTCCGAAGGCAACGTGGGCCTCATGCAGGCTGTGAAGCGCTTTGAGCCCGACAAGGGCTTCCGCTTGGCAACCTACGCCATGTGGTGGATCAAGGCCTCCATCCAGGAATATGTGCTGCGTTCGTGGTCCTTGGTAAAGATGGGAACAACTGCCAGCCAGAAGAAACTGTTCTTCAATCTCCGCAAGATGAAGGGCCAGATTCAGGCCCTTGAAGAAGGCGATTTGAAGCCAGACCAGGTGAAGCTGATTGCCACCCGCCTTGGCGTGGAAGAACAGGAAGTCATCAACATGAACCGCAGGCTTGGCGGCGATGCTTCTCTGAATTCACAGGTTCGCGCTGATGCGGAAGGAGAATGGCAGGATTGGCTGGTCGATGACAGCGACAGCCAGGAGGACATTCTCGTCGAGAATGAAGAATCCGCCATGCGCAAGGACATGCTGACGAAAGCTTTGGACAAACTGACGGACCGCGAACGCCGCGTCTTTGAAGCCCGCAAGTTGCAAGACGAGCCGATGACGCTTGAGGACCTCTCAAAGGAATTCGACGTCTCGCGCGAACGCATCCGCCAGATCGAAGTTCGGGCCTTTGAAAAAGTCCAGAAAGCCGTGAAGAATGCAGCGCAAAAAGCACTGGCCCCAAAGGCCGCTGCAGCGGCGCTGACGTACTAAATTGCACTAGCCCTCGGCCTTGCGGGGGAGGGCTAATACAATCCCCAGCTCCCTGTCACTTTCACACCCTCAGGCAGTGGCGCAAAGAAAATCTGGACCGCCCAGATCTTGTTTCCCCGCTGTACCACGCCGGTTGAAACAAACGTGTAACTGCTGTTGAGCAACGTCTTGCGGTGCGCCCTGCTTTCCACCCATTGTTGAAACAGGCGCCCGGCCTTTGCCGCATCTGCTTCCCCTTTTTGCGTATCGCGCGCCGCGTTTTCCGCCATTTGAGGGAGCCACATCGGGCTCCCCAGAAAAACCCGCATGCGTGAGCCAAATTCATGGCCCGAGCTCGCCCTATGGCCCACATAGCCGTTGAGCATCATGTCCACGGCCTGCGCCCGCGCCGCATCGCGCAGCAAAGGGCTCGCTTGCAAGGCTTTAACTCCCTTGGATTGCCGGTAGGCATTGGCCTGGGAAGCAATAACAGCCTCGAGATCTTCGCGCAGGTGGGCCTCAGCCGGCAGGTTCTTAAGAGAACCAAGAGCGGTTTCAAGATAGGTTTTAGCCCTGGTGTCCACTGCTGACCCCAGAAGCAAAACTGAAACTACTACCCAGATCGATGCATGCTTACACAAGGTTGTAATTGCCCCTGGCAGCCGGAAATTTCCCGCATGGCGGGTAAAATAAACCACTAAATCCTCACGTAACTTCGAAAATTTTACACATTATTTCATTCTTCCTTTCCATTATAACCCCACCCGAAATTTTAGGCCAATCGCCAAATATGACCCTGTCAGCCCCTTCAGAGCAAGCCCCCGACCTGCAGGAATTGAGCTCCTTGCGCACGCACTTGATGCGGCTGTCAAGCCATGACCAGGATACGGGCCTTCTAAATTGCGAAGCGCTGCTTGCCGCCATCAACACGGAAATTGCCAAAGCCCGTCCGCGGCACCTGAGTGCTACCCTTATCGAAATCAGGATCAGGGGCCTCTCCAGAATAGGCGAAGTCTACGGCCGCAAAGCCATAGGCTCGGTCATTCGGCAATTAGCCGAGCGGCTTGAACTCGCCTCCATTAAAAACCGGATCATCGGCCGGATAGACCACAAGAGCTTTGGTGTATTTCTATACGACGTGGCTGATCCCGTGCTGGCCTTGCAAACGGCCAAACTACTTGCAACCATCTGTTCAAGGCCCATCCCCTGGGGAGATCAAAGCCTGGTTATTGAGGCAATCGCCGGAGTTTCCCAGACAACCGAAGCCGGCCATGATGCGGCAACCCTGTTGCATCACGCAGGCCTTGCCCTTCGTGCCTCGGCAGAAAACGGAAGCCCCGGCTATTCATTCTTTGATCCTGCGGAAGCCCGCGCCGCAAAACGCCGCAATGATCTCGTCACCATAATCAATCAGGCAGTTGATCAGAAACTATTTGAAATGGTCTACCAGCCCTTCTTTTCCTTCAAGACAGGCAAGCTGATGGGATTTGAAGCCTTGATGCGGCTGAAGCATCCGGAATTTGGCAACATTCCGCCCAACGAATTCATCCCCATCGCCGAGGAAACCGGGCTTATCTCGCGTCTCGGCGCCTGGTGCATTGAAGATACATGCCGCACCGCGGCCGAGTGGCCTTCACACCTTGTTGTGGCCGTCAATTTTTCGCCGTCCCAATTTTATTCCGGCACGCTGCTGGCGGAAGTCAATCACGCCCTTGCCCGCAGCCAGTTTCCCGCCTACCGGCTTGACGTCGAAATTACCGAAGGCACTTTTCTGAAGGATCAGGAACTGGTCCTCTCCCAGCTCAATGCACTGCGAGGCATGGGCTGCTCCATTGCCCTTGATGATTTTGGTACGGGCTATTCAAGCCTCAGCTATCTCTGGCAATTTCCTTTCTCCAAACTGAAAATTGACCGCTCTTTCGTCCATGCTCTCGACACCACTGCAAAGGCGCCCAGCATTCTCAAATCGATCATCGACCTCAGCCGGAACCTGGGCATTGAAGTAACAGCTGAAGGCATCGAAACATCCGAACAGATGGTGGCCCTGCGCAACTTGAACTGCGACTATCTGCAAGGCTTCCTCTGTGGAAGGCCAACGTCCAAATCAAACCTTGCCGCCATCATTCTCAAGAATTTTTCGGAAACTTTGGGTCATGAGAATACCCAGCTATCAAAGATAAGAGTTATCCGCTAAATCACTCGCCAAAGAGTGTCGATAATTCATGCAAAAAATACCTGTCATTCAAACCATCAAACATGCTCTGAGCGCTGTTTTTCATTTCCGCAATGCCGGAATTGCAATCGGCCTGCCTTGGATGCTGGTGCTCGCGGGCGTCCGCGCCATCGAATTCTTCTTTTTCAGCAATACCGCCCCGGCGGAGGGTGACCCGGCGCAAGCCATTATTTTTCACCCTGCGGATTTTATCATCGCTGCTTTCAGCATGGTGGTTTTTTCATCCATAGCCGTAAACTGGCATCGCTACATCCTGCTTGATGAAGTTACGGCATCGGGAAAATATTTCCGCCTTGACCGCCCTGTATGGAACTATGCGGGCCGCACTTTGCTGATCATGATGATTGCACTCATACCAGTGCTTCTCCTCGGCGCCATGCTGCTTTCAGCTTTTCCTAGCGCTGCTCTGCTGCTCGCCTTCCCTTTCTTCATGGCCGGCATTTACATCATGCGCATGTCAGTTGCCCTGCCTGCCGCGGCCGTTGAGCGCAAGGATTTCGGCATCGGCGCAGCTCTCCAGATAACCCGGGGCAACAATTTGCAGTTTACCGGCCTCTTGGCATTGAATGCCTTGATCTTTCTCGTCACATTCCTTGCACTTGCTGTCGTGCTCTCCATTTCTGGAAGCTTTGGCACGATTGTTGGCCGGATTTTTGCTTTCGCGCTGATCGTTCCGGTAAATCTTTTCCTGTCACTTTTCAGTGTCAGCCTCTTGAGTTCACTCTATGGTTTCTTCGTCGAGCAGAGAAAATTCTGATCAATCCTCAAACGGGTCGCGCATCAGGATTGTATCTTCGCGCTCAGGCGATGTTGAAAGGAGCGCAACAGGACACTCAATCAGCTCTTCAAGATACTTCACATACTTGATGGCCTGCGCCGGCAGTTTCGCCCATGTGCGTGCGCCCGCAGTCGTATCCTTCCAACCCTCAAAACTTTCATAAACCGGCTCAACCCGCCTTTGCGCTTCTTCCGCTGCTGGAAAGCGTTCAAGGCGCTTTCCATCGAGCATATAGCCCACGCCAACCTTGATTTCCTTCAAACCATCAAGCACATCAAGCTTGGTCAACGCAATACCATGGATACCCGATGTCTTGATGGCTTGCCGCACCAGTACCGCATCAAACCAGCCACACCGGCGCTTGCGCCCCGTAACCGTGCCAAACTCACGGCCCCGTGCACCGATTGTCTCGCCAATATCATTGTCCTGTTCCGTCGGAAACGGGCCCGAGCCAACCCGCGTGGTATAGGCCTTGGCAATGCCCAACACATAGCCAATGCTTGAAGGGCCAAGACCGGAACCCGCCGCGGCCTGTCCCGCAACTGTGTTGGAAGACGTGACATAGGGGTAAGTGCCGTGATCAATATCAAGCAGCACGCCTTGGGCCCCTTCAAACAGAATGCGTTTTCCCTCGCGCTTGACTTCATCAAGCAGCGACCAAACCGCATCGGAATAAATCAGAATCTTCGGCGCAATCTCGCTGAGTTGCTTGAAAATATCCGCAGTCGCAATTTCGGCCTGCCCAAGCCCGCGCCGTAGCGCGTTATGATGGGTAAGCAAGCGATCAATTTTGGGTCCTAAGGTTGAAAGATCAGCGAGATCATTCACCCGGATGGCGCGCCTGCCAACTTTGTCCTCATAGGCCGGGCCAATGCCCCGCCCCGTGGTTCCAATTTTACCGGCACCCGCTGCTTCCTCGCGGATACGATCAAGCTCACCATGGAGCGGCAAAATAAGCGTGGCGTTTCCGGCAATGCGCAGGTTCTCGCGCGATACGGATACGCCCTGGCTTGTGAGCTTTTCGATTTCGGCAATCAACGCCCAGGGGTCGATCACCACCCCGTTGCCGATGATGGAAAGCTTGCCGGGCCGCACGATGCCCGAAGGCAGCAGCGAAAGCTTGTAGGTGACGCCATCAATGACAAGAGTATGGCCCGCATTGTGGCCGCCCTGAAACCGCACCACCACATCGGCGCGCTCGGACAGCCAGTCCACCAGCTTTCCCTTGCCTTCATCGCCCCATTGGGCCCCGACCACCGCCACATTGGCCATTCCAAACTCCTGTCAGACATGCGAACGGCCCCGGGGAGAATCTCTCCGGAGCCGTTGCGAGGTCATACACGAAAGTGTGGGCGGAGCAAATGCTACTCCAAGTTCATCCCCACCTGCATGTTCTGTGGCCAGGTGACCTTGTAACCAAATTTGAGGGTATTTTCCGCTTTGCTTTCAAGGTCAAAACGCCATGCCATGACGCCCCGCTTCTTGTTCAAGTCCTTCTCGGTTGGGGGTGTCATTTGCGGCATTGGTTCAACACTCACATTCTCATTTGCCGAGAACGGCATCTGATCAATGACGGTCACCGGAATGGTAACATCATGCAGATTCTTCACCACAATATCCCAGGCCCGCTCTTCCACATTGGAGGTGGAAATAATCCCTTCCTCGCCCTTCTTGCGTTTTACTTCTGAGCGCTTGACCTTGATCAGGTCATCGGCCCCGAAACCAAGCTTGGCTTCCTCGTCAGGACTCAGAAGCGGCAAAGCTCCCTGTCCCATGAACACACCATCGCGATAGAGATTAACTGTGCCCGGAAGCATGGGCGCTTCGCCTTTGATGGTGAAAGCCGCCGTGAGATAGGCGGAAGCATCAAGCTTCGGCACCACAAGCGCATTCAAGGTGGCATCGTAACCATCCGTCGCGATACGGACTTTCTTGGACGTGCCGGAATTGTCAACGCTCACCCGGCCCTGAATGCCATAAAGCGCCTGGAAGCCT
>CAZHCO010000136.1:0-1992 GCA_964530965.1 uncultured Aestuariivirga sp.
ACCAGTCCATGGGTGCGGCGCAGTTACAAGTGGCTACTGCCCGCAGCACTTTTCGTCTGGCTTCTGCCCCTCATTGGCATTGCCGTAACCTCGATCCGCCCATCTGCTGATCTTGCGGCGGGAAACTATTTTGGAATGCCATCGGGATTTGCCGGCATCGAAAACTACAGTGCAGTCTTTCAGAACAGCAACATCGGCTACTACATCCTGAATTCGTTCAAGGTCACGATTCCCACTGTCATTGGAGCGGTAGGACTGTCCTGTCTCACCGGATATGCGCTCGCGGTCTACAAGTTCCGCGGCAACTTGCTTGTCTTCTTTATGTTCATTGCAGGCAATTTTGTTCCCTTTCAGATTCTCGCCATACCTGTACGTAATTTGACGCTGCAACTCGGCATGTACAACACCACCATGGGTCTGGTCATGTTCCATGTCGCTTTCCAGACAGGGTTCTGCACTCTTTTCATGCGGAACTTCATCAAAGGATTGCCCTTCGCCCTGATCGAATCCGCACGTGTCGAAGGCGTCAATGAGTGGAGAATCTTCTGGCACGTTGTCATGCCGCTTATGCGGCCGGCAATCGCCGCGCTTGCGGTCCTCATTTTTACCTTCATTTGGAACGACTACTTCTGGGCGACGGTCATGGCACAGTCAGTCGACGTCAGGCCGGTAACGGCAGGAATGAACGAATTGAAAGGCCAATGGAAGGTTGCGTGGGAATTGATCGCCGCTGCCTCCATCATCGCGGCACTTCCACCAGTGGCCATGTTCTTTCTAATGCAAAAGCACTTTATCGCAGGTCTCACACTTGGAGCCACCAAAGGGTAAACCATGGCAACAGTTTCACTTAAGAATGCGAAGAAATCGTTTGGTGACGTCCACATCATCAAGGGTGTGAACCTCGATATCGCAGATGGCGAATTCACCGTCTTTGTTGGCCCTTCGGGCTGTGGCAAGTCCACACTGCTCCGCATGATCGCGGGGTTGGAGGACTTCACTTCAGGCTCGCTGCAGATCGGCGGCCGGGAAATGGCAGATGTCGAACCCGCAAACCGTGGCGTCGCTATGGTATTCCAGTCCTATGCGCTTTATCCCCACATGACTGTTCGCGACAACATCAGCTTCGGCCTGCGGATGACCGGCCATGACAAGGCCGACATCGAAAAGCGAGTCAAGCACGCGGCTGGTTTGCTGCAACTTGGGGCCCTTATGGACCGCAAGCCGTCCCAGCTTTCCGGCGGTCAGCGTCAGCGTGTCGCCATCGGTCGCGCCATTGTCCGGGAACCGGACGTGTTCTTGTTCGATGAACCGCTTTCCAATCTGGATGCATCATTGCGCGTTCAAATGCGCATTGAAATTGGCAAGCTGCACCATGACTTGAAAAGCACCATGATCTATGTGACGCATGATCAGGTCGAAGCCATGACAATGGCCGACAAGATTGTGGTCCTCCAAAGCGGCATTATCGAGCAAGTTGGATCTCCACTAGAGCTCTACCACCGTCCCGACAACCTGTTCGTTGCGGGCTTCATAGGGTCGCCAAAGATGAACTTCATTTCGACACGCGTTACATCGGTCAAGGACAATATCGTGACCTTGCAGCTGCCTGGTGGAGAGAATATCGCCATTAGTGTGGATGGCAATGCGCCTGCGGCGGGAACCAGCCTGACGCTCGGCGTGCGCCCTGAACACATCGAACTTGGCGGCAAGGGCACCGGCGGTGTGAAAGGCGAGGTGCGTGTTGCCGAGTATCTCGGATCCGAAACCATGTTTTATGTCTCACTCGCCGATGGCAGCGAGATATCTGTGAAAGCTGGCGGTCTTGCTGGGGAAAAGGCCGGAGATACGTTGGTGATGAACCTGCCGGTTGCTGCATGTCATTTGTTCGATGAGGCGGGCAAGTCCATTCACAACGGTGATTTGACCCGATAATGCTTGGTGTTTGCTACTATCCCGAACACTGGCCCGAAGACTGGTGGGAACAGGATGCCA
>CAZHCO010000137.1:0-16713 GCA_964530965.1 uncultured Aestuariivirga sp.
GATGCCCATCTCCAGAAGGAGTTGCTCGAAGCGGCGGATGGCATGCCGCTCATGGGCCCCAATTGCTACGGCTTTGTGAATTGCCTTGCCCGCGTCGCCCCCTGGCCCGACGAACATGGCATGGAAATCATCGACAAGGGCGTTGCCATCATCACCCAGTCGGGCAACATCGCCTGCAACTTCACCTTCACCCGCCGCACCTTGCCGCTCGCCAGCATCTTTGCCATCGGCAACCAGGCTGACATTGACATGGCGCAAATGCTGGAGGCGCTGGCGCGGGATGAGCGCATCACGGCCATCGGCCTCCATATCGAAGGCCTGACTGATGTGGCAGCCTTTGCCCGTGCCGCCGAGGTCGCCCGCAAGCTCAGAAAGCCAGTGATCGCACTGAAAACCGGCCGCTCGGAGCAAGGCGCAAAAGTGGCCCTGAGCCACACGTCATCGCTCGCCGGCGCTGACACCCTCTATGACGCGCTGTTCGAGCGTTACGGCATCGCCCGCATGAAGTCAGTGACCGCCTTTGTGGAAACTTTGAAGTTTCTCCACCACGGCGGCCCGCTCAAGGACAGTAAGCTCGTTTCCATGAGCTGTTCGGGGGGCGAAGCGGCCCTCATTGCCGACATGGCGCTGGAGCGGAACGTGAGCTTTCCGCCCTTTGATCCCAAAACCAAGGCAGAGGTGGCAGCAACCCTCAATGAATATGTCTCAATCGACAATCCGCTGGACTATCACACCTTCATCTGGGACCAGTTTGACAATTTGACGGCAACCTATTCAGCCGTGCTGCGGGGCGGCTTTGATGCAGGCGTGTTGATCCTGGATGCGCCAACCAAACCGGGAAATAATCCCGCCGCATGGATCGTTGCGGCAAAGGCCTATGCCAACGCGGCCAAAACTGCCGGCGCGCGCGCCGTTGTCACCGCCTCACTTCCTGAATGCATGCTCCCCGAGATTGCCGCCGATCTGGCAGCCAAGGGCGTTGCCCCCATGATGGGGCTCGATGATACGCTGGCCGCTTTTGAAGCCGCCTCGTTCATTGGCCGGAACTGGGCCCGCACTGAGGCCTTGCCCGTTCTCAGTAAGACCCAGCCAATTGGCAAGAACGAATACACGCTCAGCGAACATGACGCCAAAACCCTCCTGAAAACATTTGGTCTCCCTGTGCCGGAAGGCCAAGCATGTGATGTGAGCGAAGCCGCAACTGTTGCAAAGAAACTTGGCTTCCCCGTGACGATCAAAACCTCCTCCGCAACAATCGCCCACAAGACTGAAGCCGGCGGCGTAGCGCTAAATATCAAGTCGGTTGAAGAAGCTGAAGCTGCTGCCCGGAAAATGGCAAAGCTCGCACCCGACGTGTTGGTCGAAAACATGGTCACGGGCGTTGTCGCCGAACTCATCATTGGCCTCAAGAACGATCCGCAGTTTGGCCCCGCCCTTGTCATTGGTGCTGGCGGTATTCTCACGGAACTCTTGAAAGACAGCGTGACATTATTGTTGCCAACTTCGCGCGAAGAAATCACCCGTGCACTTAAATCCCTCAAGGTCTGGAAACTGGTTGAAGGCTTCCGAGGCAAGTCCGGAGACCAGAAAGCGGTCATCGAAGCAATTTTGGCTGTCGCGGCATTTGCCAATGCCCACACTGCCCATATCGAGGAACTTGATGTAAACCCCTTGCTCGTGCTTCCCAAGGGAGCCGTGGCCGTTGATGCCTTGATCCGCATGCGGAGAGATTGACATGACCTCACCCATCATAACCGAACGCCACGGTGCCGTTCTCGAAGTCACCATCAACCGCCCAAAGGCTAACGCCATCGATGCCGCAACCAGCCGCATCATGGGCGATGTCTTCATGAAATTCCGGGATGATCCGGAATTGCGCGTTGCCATCCTCACTGCGTCAGGCGACAAATTCTTTTGCCCCGGTTGGGATCTCAAGGCCGCAGCCGCAGGCGAAGCACCAGATGCAAACTATGGCGTGGGCGGATTTGGCGGCTTGCAGGAACTGCCGCGCCTCAACAAGCCGGTTATCGCGGCAGTCAATGGCCTTGCCTTTGGCGGCGGCTTTGAAATCATGATCTCGGCGGACATCATCATCGCCGCCGAGCATGCAACTTTTGCGCTTCCCGAAATCAACTCAGGCACTCTGGCGGACGCCGCCACCATCAAGCTCCCGCGCCGCATTCCCTACCATGTGGCAACCGAAATGCTCTTCACTGGAAGGCGCTTCAGTGCCGCCGAAGCCAAGCATTGGGGCATCATCAATGAAATCGTTCCCGCCGCGGATTTGATGCCGCGCGCCCGCGCAATAGCCGCCATGCTGGCGGAAGGCCCGCCGCTCGTATTTGCAGCCATCAAGGAAACTCTGCGCGAGACCATGCACCTGCCCGTGCAGCAGGCCTTTGATTTGGTGACCAAACGCAAACTGCCAACCGTGGACAAACTTTATTCCAGCGAAGACCAGTTGGAAGGCGCCAAGGCCTTTGCCGAAAAGCGCGCACCTGTTTGGAAGGGACGTTAAATTTCCCGATCCGACATTCCAGCCCCCATGTCGTCATTCCGGCGAAAGCCGGAATCTGGCCACAGCTAAGATTGCTGAATGAGATTCCGGCGTGCGCCGGAATGACGACGTTTTCTGATTTACATCAGCCAGTGACGGCCGCTGGCGCGAATCCGGTTGTTTTCCGCGATAACGGCTGAAGCCGCATCGGAGCCCGTAAAGGCCACGCGCAGTTTGGCCCAGAAACCCTGTGTGGAAATGCGATATTCAGGTTGCGCGGTCTGGCAGGAAGCATGTGTCATGATATTTAACTTTTGTTAATTATTGTTGATGATCCAAATTTATATCATTGTATTTACTTACACAAAAGATTATTTTTCATCTCATCTACAAGTTTAATTTGAAGATGTGATATGCTCGATCTCTTCCCAGGTCTCCGTTCCCTTCGCGCCTTTGATGCCGCCGCCCGGCATTTGAGCTTTACCCGCGCGGCATCCGACATGGGCGTCACCCCCGCCGCCATCAGCCATCAGATCAAGGAACTGGAAGAGCAGATCGGCGTTTCGCTTTTCGCGCGCACCAGCCGCAGCATGCGCCTCACCCGCGAAGGCGAAATTCTGCACGTCGCTGCCGTCGAATCCCTGGAGTCCCTCACCCGCGCCCTGCAGCGCATCCGAAAACTCAAAAACCAGAAGCAGTTGAAAGTTTCGGCTTCACCGTCAATTGCCGCCAAATGGCTGGTGCCGCGGCTCGATCGCTTCCTCGCCACCGTGCCCGGCGCCGACGTGCGCGTGAATGTCTCAACCACCGTCCTTGATTTTGACCGTGATGATCTCGATATCGCCATCCGCTTCGGCGACGGAAAATATCCGGGCCTCCGCTCTGATCTCCTGTTCCACGAAAAAGTTTTCCCAGTGTGCAGCCCGGCGCTCATCACCAAGAGCAAGCCGCTCACTACTCCGCGCGATCTTCTGCACCACCAGCTCATTCATCTGGATTGGGAAGCCCAGGGCCTGCCCTGGCCCAATTGGCGCATGTGGATGCTGGCGGCGGGCATTAGGGACTTTGACGATACGCGCGGGCTTCACTTCAGCCAGACCTCGCTTGCGGTCCAAGCGGCAATCGATGGCCAGGGCGTGGCCCTGGGCGATTCAAGCCTCGTGGCTGATGATTTGGCAAAGGGCCGCCTGGTGAAACCTTTTGAGTTATCGCTGCGCGCGCCAACCCAATTTGCCTATCATGTCATCTCACCTGTTGAGACCGCCGACGCCCCCATGGTCAAAGCCTTCCGCGAATGGAGTCTGAAGGAAGCTGGCGTTACGGGCTGAGCGCCGGATGGCTGTCATAGGTGCCCACTGGCATTTGTTCATAATCAATCACCGCACCGGTCATCATCTGTGCCGGCGGAGAGACCAGAAAAGCGCAAAGCCCCGCCACATCATCGGATGTGATCAGGCGGCCGAACGGCATGCGCTTGCCAATCTGCTCAGCCCAATCCTCCGGCAGCTTGTGAAATTTGGTTTGCAACTCATGCTCGCCATCGGTCACGGCCCAACCCAAATTCACGCAGAACACCCGCACCCCGTCACGCTTGAATGTATTGGCAGCATTGCGCGACAAGGTCATCAACGCCGATTTGGAAGCGGAATAGGTCGAAAGATTTGGCGGGCCGCCATAGGCCAGCATACTGGCAATATTGATGATCACGCCGGACTTAGCCGCCACCATGTGCTTAGCCGCCTCCTGCATCATAAGCAGGGGTGCTTTCACATTCACCTCGAACAGGCGGTTAAAGGCCTCCGGCGTTGTATCCGCAATTCCACAACGTTCCGTATTGCCCGCCGCATTCACGACAACATCCACTCGCCCAAAACTCTTTATGGCTTTTGCGACTGAGTCCGTGATTGTCGCCTGGTCACGCAAGTCTCCAATGAAAATTTCAACGCCCTTGCCAAGTTGTTTCTGTGTGGCCTCAAGTTTTTGCTGATTACGATCAACCAGTAATACGCCCGAAAAACCATCAGCCAGAAATTGTCGCGCCACCGCCGCACCAATGCCTTGCGCGCCTCCCGTAACAAGTGCCGTCCTCATTTCTACCTCATGACAAAGGGATCGGCCATCGGCACATCCGACGTATTGATCCAGATTGATTTTGTGCGCGTATAGTCGCGTATCGAATCCATGCCAGCTTCACGGCCATAGCCTGTATAGCCGTTACCGCCCAAGGGAACGATAGGTGATATCGCCCGATAAGTATTCACCCAGACAACGCCCGCCTTGATTTTCTTCGTCAACCGATGGGCGCGCCCCAAATTCTGTGTGAAAATGCCAGCGGCAAAAGCGTAGTTCGTGCCATTGGCCAAAGCCACTGCCTCATCTTCCGTTTTGAATTTGAGTACCGACAGTACGGGTCCAAAAAATTCTTCACGCACACATGGCAATTCAGCCGAGGGTGCAAGAAGAATGGTGGGTTCAAAATAATAGCCCGCCCCACTGCGGGTCTTGCCACCCGCCACCAACGTCGCGCCAGCCGTCACGCTATCTGCAATCAATTTTTCCGCCCGCTTCAACTGCCGAAGTGTTGCAAGCGGTCCAATTTCTGTTGCCATATCAAGGGGGGCACCAATCTTGATCTCGCCCGCCCGCTTGGCCAGCTTGGCCACAAATGCGTCGTGAATGGACTCATGAATGAGCAAACGCGATCCCGCCACGCAGGACTGCCCCGTAGCCCCCCAGATGCCGGCGATCACACCGTTCAGGGCGGAATCCAAATTCGCATCGTCGAACACAACAACCGGAGACTTGCCGCCAAGTTCCAAAGTCGTTACCGCAAAATTCGCCGCCGTATTGCGCACCACGTGGCGCGCCGTGTCGGGCCCGCCCGTGAATGCAACACGCGCCACCAGGGGATGTGAAGTCAGTACCTGCCCGCAATCCGCACCAAGCCCCGTAATGATGTTCACAACACCCGCAGGAAATCCCGCCTCGTGAATGAGCTTCGCGAAATGCAACAGCGGTGCAGGCCCGTCTTCCGAAGCCTTGAGAACCACCGTATTGCCCGCAGCCAAGGCCGGGCCCAGCTTCGTTGCCGTCAGAAACATTTGAGAATTCCATGGCACAACAGCGGCCACAACGCCCAAGGGTTCGCGCCTGGTTGAAACCTCCATGTCCGGCTTATCGATGGGAAGGGTTGAACCTTCAATCTTGTCGGCAAGGCCCGCAAAGTAGCGGTAGAACTCCGCCACATAGCCCGTAACCGCCTTCGTCTCGCGGATCACCTTGCCCGTATCACGCGTTTCCAGCTCACCGATAAGCGAGGCATCGCGTGCCACAAGTTCCGCCAATTTAAAGAGAAGCTTGCCCCGCGCCGATGCCGTCATGGCAGGCCATGGCCCAGCGTAGAAAGCAGCGTATGCTGAACGCACGGCGCGATCGGTATCCGCAGCACTGGCCTTCGGCATCAGAGCCCAGGTCATTCCCGTAGAGGGATCAAGACTTTCGAATGTAGCCCCGCCCTCCGCGTTGCAAAACGCACCATCAATATAAAGTTGAAAAGCCTCAGCCACCCGCCGCCTCTTTTTCCGCGAGGGCCTTCACTTTGGCGAGACCCTTTTCATAATCGGGTCCAACGAAACGTTCCATCAGCAGGCCAAACCAGCGGTCCATCATGCCATCAAGTCTCATCTTGAAACCCCAGGTCGCTGAAGTGCCGGTGCCTTCCGGTTTCAAGTCCCAATAGGACTGGGATTTGCCCATCGCGCCAAAATCCAGGTCAACCGAAACCCGGCTGTTTGGAACATGTTCCGTAATCGTCTGGGATCCAGAGCCCACATTCGGATCATTGGAAGCCCAGCTCATTTTAGCCCCTACACCCGATTCAGGACCTTCAAATGTGTAAACGGCGTTAGGGTCAAGTTCCGCCCATGGCGACCATTCGTTGAAACGCTTGTAGCCGCCCACCAGTGCAAAAACCTTGTCCGGCGGCGCCTTGATCACGGTTTGCCGTTGCATGGCGACCTCGCCTGGCAGGAGATAGCCACCACCTGCAAAGATCACGACAAGCGCAGCGAGAATCCACACAATTGCTTTCAACAATTTTCTCATATGTATTCTCCATTCAAAAACCGCCGCAACACGGAATTGACTTCGTTGGGCATTTCCACCGGCATCATATGCCGTCCTTGGGGAATAAAGAAACAGCGCGCTGAAGGAATTGTTGCAGCCAGCCTCCGCGCCATATCCGGCGTTGAACCGCCATCAAGCTCCCCCGTCATGACCAATGTGGGACAGCTAATCCCGGAAGCCATGTCCACCGGGTGTTTGTCACCAGTTGCAAAACACTTGTACGCCGCAAGAAAGGAAGTGGCGTCATTGGTTCTGAGCATCCGCTCGTAGCCCTGCATCACTGCCGGAAATTCAGTCGCAAACTCTGTGGAAAACCAGCGCGTTAATGCGGCCCCGATGATGGCCTGCGGCCCTTCCCGCGTCGCCACATCCAAGCGTGCCTGAACGCCCGCTCGCTCTTCAGTGTTTCGGGCATGGACCGTGCTCATGAGAACAAGCTTTTCAATTTCGTCAGCGTGCTCGGCCGCAAAGCCCTGCGCAATCATTCCGCCGAACGAAAATCCCACAAGAGAAAAACGCTCCAGCTTCAATTCTTCAACAAGCTTCTCAAGCTGATGTACCCAGTCCCCCAACACGGCGTTTTCAGAAACTGTAGCACTTCGTCCGTGCCCCAGGAGATCATAGGTAATGACCTCGTAGCTGCCAGCAAATGCCTTCACCTGCTCCGCCCAAATGCTTTGGTTCAGCCCCACGCCATGAAGCAGGATCAGCGCTGGCCCCGCACCCGACAGGCGGGCACAGGTGCCATCACGCAGCATAATCTCCCGATGGCTCACACCTTCTTTTCCACCGCCATCTCTTCCATGTCCATGTAGCGGTTGCCGATCCTCGGGAAGGCACGCCCCGTGGTCGCCCCGCCGATGGCCACCAGAATTTCGTCGGGCCCTGGCGCATCGGGCACGGCAAATTCCAGCGTCAGATAGTGCGAGCGAAAACCCTCATCAGTCTTGTGCATCATCGGAATTTGAATGGATGAGCCCGCAACGCCGCGCTTGTTGGTAAAGGCGAGATAGGATTTGCCACCAACGGCTTCGCGGAATTTGTTGCCAAAGCGCAGTGTGTGAATGATGCCCGAGGCGTGTTCGATTTCGCCATTGAGGCCAACGATGGCGGCCTTGCCATAGGCCTCGATCCTGTCGCCTCCGCCAAGCTGCTCCAACAGCAGCGGAACCAGCAAATCACCCAGCACCGGCGCCATGGCCAAAATCTCGGGCCGCAGGTTTTCAACGAACCCGCGTCCCACCCATGGATTCTGAATCACGGCGGCAACGCCAGCCATTTCCACAGGCAAATCTGGTGCCCTTCCGCCTTCAATGTACGTTGTCTCAATGAAGGTTACGGTCTTGCGAATAGTCGGTTTCATGAATTCACTCCGCCGCCTGGTGCAGGCCGACGCGGCCCTTGAAGCGCGGCATCACTTCGTCTGTGAACAGTTTCACCGAGCGCATGGCAATATCATGGTCAACGCCTGGAAAATGTGACCACACCAGCAAGGTCTGCAAATTCAGCACATCAATCATTTCCTCAATGCGCGCCGATATTTCATCCGGCATTCCAAACAGAAGATTGCGCTCGTCGAGAAAATCGACTGATAGCAGATCAAGCTTGTTTTCCGTCTTGGGCAATTCCTCGCCAAGGTGGCGGTGGTTATCAAGCCCGCGCCAATGGCAAACCCAGCGCAAATAATCTACAATGCCGGCACCACCCAGCCGCTTGGCCTCTGCCTTGCTTTCGGCGCAGAACATGTCACGCACCAGGCTGACGCCCTCGCCAAGCTTCACTTCGCGCTGTTCCTTCGCCGCCTTCTTGTCACGGTAGAGTTCAAATCGCGGCTTCAGCGCATCGGTAGGCGGAATCCACATTATGGCGCCCATGTCATTTTCCGCGGCATATTGGATTGCCAGATGCCCGTCCACCACCTGGTGAATGGGCGGAGTTGGCTGCTGCAAAGTGCGAGGAACAACCGTGAGCTTTTTCAGCTCCAGCGTTTCCATATCCTGGTACTCGGCGCTCTTCGGCGACATGCCATGGTCCCATACAAAACCGCGATCAGGAAAATTGAAAAATTCCCCATGAAACTCGAAATATTGGTTCGACCAAGCCCGCCGCACCACTTCCAAAGCCTCGGCAAAAATCCGGAAATTCTGTGCCGGATTGCGCGTATCCGCCATCTTGTTGAGCTGCAGCGCCTCCCGGCCATAGATGCCGCGTCCCACGCCCACCTCGATGCGCCCACCGGACATATGATCGAGCATGGCGATGTCTTCGGCAAAGCGCAGGGGATGCCAGAAAGTGATGATGTTGGCGGCCTGCCCGATACGGATGCGTTTCGTGTGGGCGGCCGTCCAGGTGGACATCAACACCGGATTGGGCACTACTTCAAATCCCTCATAGGAGAAGTGATGTTCCGTGTACCAGACCGAATCCCAGCCTTCGCGGTCCAGGTATTGCGCCAGGTCAATCTGCTCGCGCATGACCGTGCCATAAGGCTTGTTCTGGCGGTTAACGGTGTTGGAAAAATATCCGAATTTCATGTGTGTGGCTCCATCTGACGGGGTTCAGAAAAATTGGCACACACCGATTTGGCTGACTGCCTGCCGACTTCAGCTGGATTGACCCTAACAGATCAGGGCGAATTTGTCACCGTTAAGCCGGACTGGAAAGGGGAAAAATAGTGGGACAAAAATGGAAAAGAATTCACGCGGCGCGGATATCGTCAACTGCCTGCTCCGTCGAGCCATTTCCGGAAAAGGCATGGGCCCAATCCCGGAAGGCGCTTGCCGGCAGCGGTGACGAGAACAGGTAACCCTGCCCAAACCCAATGCCATAAGTGCGCAATTGCTCCAAGGTCACCATGTCTTCAATACCTTCGGCGATGATGCCAATCCCAAGCTCGGCGCTAAGGGTCGCCGTGGCCTTGATCAGGGCCCGCGCCCGCTGGGCCTCCGCTACGTTGCCATGGCTGAGTTGCCGGGCGAAGCTCCGGTCAAGCTTGATGAAGTCAACTGGATAGCGGCTGACATGACCAAGCGACGAATAGCCCGTGCCAAAGTCATCAAGTGCGATGCGGGCGCCAGTTTCCCTTATGTCGGCAAAGAATTGCGAAAAGCGCTCCTCGTTCTCAAGAAGTGCGGTCTCCGTGATCTCAAAGACCAGCGCCTTGGCAAGTTCTGGCGCGTTCTTGAGACGCCTGACCAGATCAACAGTAAAGGCCCGGTCCAATTGCCGGGGCGACAGGTTGATGGCCAGATAGCGACCGGTCTCGGCGGCAAAGGCATGCTCGTGTCGCAGATTGGAAATCGCCTCGCCCACAACCCAGTCGCCGACCGGACCCATGAGTCCGGTTTCTTCCGCCACCGAAATGAACTCCATGGGCTGCATCAGTCCGTCTTCCGGGCATTGCAGCCGCAGTAGGGCTTCCGCCCCTACAACCCGCAAACTGCTGAGATCAACTACCGGCTGATAGAACAGGCGCAATTGATTGCCGCGAAGCGCCTCACGGATCTTGTCTGTTACGCGGCTGCGCGTAAGCGCCTTGTCACCGAGATCATTGGAGTAAATCGAAATCCTGTTCTTGCCCTGCTGCTTTGATTTGTACATCGCAAGGTCTGCAAGGCGCAGCAGCTCTTCGGCGCTGCCCGAATGGGTGCCCAAAACCGCAATGCCAATGCTGCAACCGACATGGACAACAACATCCTCCACGTGGAATGGCGCAACCAGGACTTGGAGTGCGCGAAGCGCCACGGCAACAGCACCGTCATCTTCCTTGAGCCCACGCAGAACTACTGCAAACTCATCGCCGCCAAGCCGCGCGAGGTAATCTGCGGCGGTCAGGCACTTGCGCAGCCGGTCAGCGGCTTCAATCAAAAGTCCATCGCCCGATTCATGTCCGTGGGTTTCATTCACCCATTTGAAATTGTCGAGATCGATGTAAAGAATTGCGAGCTTCTCGGAAAAACCTTCTGACGCCGGCCTGATCCCTGAAAGATACTCGAATAGGCCCTGCCGGTTTGGCAGTCCCGTCAAATGGTCGGTCACCACCTGAATGCGGAGTTTCTTTTGTGATTCCTTGAGGCTGCTCACATCATTCATCACGCACAGGAAACAGACGTCCAAACCGTTCGGCATTTTGTCAGCCACGGCGGAAAGGAGGACGTCCATGCTGCTTCCGTTCTTGCGGAGCAATTGCAAGGGGAAGTCGCGCAGTTCCTCCTGCGAAACCAGGTCCGCCAGCGGAAAGCCGGCATCATGGCTGCCCGGAGGCTTGCGGATGAAGTTGGACAAAGCCTTGCCCACGACATCGTCCCGGACATAGCCCGTTTGCTCGAGCCAGTGGCCGCTTACGTTGAGGATGGCGCCATTGGGGCAGATCGAAAACATCAGGGCCGGCGTTTCATTATAGAGCCTGTCCACATGCTCAAGCGCTTCACTGTTACGTCGTGCCTCTTCCCCCAGTTTAAGTTGCATCTCATTGAATGCGACAATCACTTCACCCATTTCATCGGCGGGCCGGTGTTTGACAATTGCCACGCCGCCACCCGCTCCTGCCGTCCTTATCGCCGCAAGCAGCGCCTTCATCGGTAGCCCGACGATGGAGCGGAAGCTGAACCAGCTCGCCCCCATCGCCACGAACAACCCTATGAGCATGGCCAGCATGCTGAACTGGCGTTTGCTCCGGTCCGAAGCAACAATCTCCGCTTCGTCATATTGCACGCGGAGCATTATGTTAGTCTTGTCATCGAACGGAACGAGCAGGGTCGTTTTGCCGTCAGGTTTTTGGCATCCTACCTTGTCTGGCGTATTTGCCAGCACGCGGCCGCCGCTATCGACCAGTTCAACGCAGCGGATCGCCGGGTCGACCAAGAGGAGGTTGACCAGGTTTGTATTGAGCCTGCCATTATCGAGTCCGGTTTCCGTCTTGATAATCTTGGCAATTCGCTTGTGAAAACGCCAATGCGGTCATTGATGCTGTCGCGCTCGGCCCGCAGAAGAACATTTGAAACGAACGCCAGGCCAAGCATGGAAGCCACGACAAATATCGGTACAAGGAAAAACAGAAACCTCCCGAACAGGCTGCCAATTTTGGCCTGTTCGCCAGCTCCCATCATTTGTGTCGAGGCTACGCCCATGCAAGGCCGGTCGAGGCCCGAATTGCCTGCCAGTTCCCCAAAATTGCCCCAAGAATCACGTCTTTCATCCCGCTCTCCCAATCAGGTCAGGGAGGGAAGTTAGGCCGCAGTCCGTTAATCGCGCCTATCCGCCCATGGTAAACGCCCGCAGGTTGCAGGCGTAGTTAATGAATAATGACGAAATCAGCGACAATATCGCAATGATGGGGGCCTTGTTGGCTCCTGTTTCATCGCCTAGTCTCCCACCGCTTGGTGCTGGCTGAAAGGCCGGAGAATCGGGAATGCGGTGAAATTCCGCAACGTGCCCAACGCTGTAAGGTGGACCGGGCGGCATTTGCCACTGACGTCAAGTCGGGAAGGCGCGCGCCACGGGTAGAGACCGAAGTCAGAAGACCGGCCAGGCAGGAAAAGTGGTGCCCTCGTGGAGGAAGGCAGCACGCCATAACGCATCCGAAGGGGAACCACGATGCCAGCTCAAGCCAACGGACTCACGTCCGCAGCGCCTTTTACCCGTGACGAAAGAGCCGCAGTTTACCGAGCCATTTTTACCAGGCGCGATGTCCGCAGCCAATTCTTGCCCGATCCCATCCCCGATGAAATCCTGGCCCAGGTTCTGACCGCGGCCCACCACGCGCCGTCTGTGGGTTTCATGCAGCCGTGGAACTTCCTGGTCATAAAGGAGCAAACTGTAAAAGACAAAATCCGTGGCGCCTTCCAAAAAGCCAATGCGGAAGCTGCCCTGCTCTTTCCCGACGAGAAACGCGCCCTCTACCAATCACTCAAACTCGAAGGCATCACCACCGCACCCATCAATCTTTGCATCACCTGCGACCGCGAGCGTGGCGGACCCGTTGTGCTGGGCCGCACCCACAATCGCGACACGGACCTCTACAGCACCGTGTGCGCTGCCCAGAATCTGTGGCTGGCGGCCCGCGCCGAAGGCCTCGGCGTCGGCTGGGTCAGCATTTTCAATGCAGCAGACATCAGCAGCATTTTGCACCTGCCGGACCACGTCGTGCCCGTAGCCTATCTCTGCCTTGGCTGGGTCAAGGAACTCCATAGTTCGCCTGAACTTGAAGCCAGGGGCTGGCGCAACCGCCTCGATCTGCAAACCCTGGTATTTCAGATCAGTGGGGAAAGTCCGCCAGCGATGAGCTCAAGGTTTCAATCAACAATCGTGATCCGCGTCGACCTTGAACCGTATTTCTGGACCAGATTATATAATTTCGCGGCATTGGCGGGAAGCAGACGCACGCAGCCGTGTGATACGGGCCGCCCCAGGGACCTGACATAATAGCCCCCATGGATGGCATAGCCGCCCTTGAAAAACACCGAATTCGGCATTGGCGAATTGTCGTATTTCCGCGAATAGTAAATCTTCGCCGTGCGTTGCACCCGATAGGTGCCACGCGGTGTGTAATAGCCCGGTCGCGCCGTTGAAACTTTCCAGCGGCCATAGGGCCAGCCGTTCACTTTGACCGCCATGGATTGCGAAGAAATATCGATCACGACATTCACTGCAGGTGCATCGGCTGCAGATTGCCTGGCTTCGGCAGGTGACACAAGAAAGAGAATGCCAAGTAAGCAGATAACAGACAGGAATCGACCGCACATGATGTTTGCCCCGAGTCTAGCCCCAACCTCAATAAAAACACCAATTTCGCATCACGCACAAGATGCTGCGTTCATTTACATGTTAGTTTAATCGAAAAGAAACTCGCGGCCCACCTTCACGCGGCGCACCCCGTCATAGGCAATGATATCGGCGGTGGCATAGGTTTCCGTGAGCGTGGCGGGAAGGAAACTGCCGGTGCCCACCAGATTGAGCGGTGCCTTGGCCGCCCCCATGACCTGGCATTTCTGCGGGTCAAATCCGGACGAGGCAACTATCTGCGCCTGCTTATACCCGGCGTTGTCCAAGGCGCGCCGCACGTGGATGATGGAAGCCACCGAAACGCCTTTGCCGAACAGAATACGGCGGACTTTGTCCACCAGAATATTGTTTGGATCGAGTTGAAACGCCCTGCCGCCCAGAACCTGCTCGACAATATTATATTCACCCGCAACACCCAGCCAGTGGCCCACGATATCTACCGACTTTTCGTAATCAAGACCTTCAGCAAAGCGTCCGCCATGGGTATCAAGCCGTACCCCAAAAATCTTGTCCTTGTTCTGCAGTTTTGCCTCTTCATAGAACCACCGCGCACAATGCAGTGAATCGGTAATTTCCTCACCCGTGTAGTCAACCAGTGCAATCAGCGTTTTGGCCTCCGGGATTGTTTCGGCAAATAGCTTCATCGCCTGAAGCACATCGCCGTTCGTATAGCCCACAAGCGCATGGGGCATGGTGCCCATGCCGGAAGCAGCACCAAACAGGGGTGCCGTCAAATCCTGCGACGAACCCACAAAGCCCTTCACTTTGCTATCCGCATGTTTTGCCGCAGCACTGCCGACGGCAGCACCGTAGGCGGCCAGAATGTTCATCTCTGCCCCGCTGCCATGGCGCGCATGCATGTCCATGAACGCTGCATAGGGAATGGCCCGGCACATTTCATAGGCATTATTGGCCGACACGCAGGGAAACCCGATCTTCTGCAGAACCAGCGTTTCAACTTCCGAAAGCTTTGCCATGGAACCCGTGATCTCAAGCATCTTGCTTTCGGAAGGAACAATATCGCCTTCCTCATAAAAACGCTTCACCCGAGCCGTTGGCACAAGCCGCTGCACCATGCGGATGGTGGGCTCAAGTGCAGCCACAACGCGCCTGCGCATGAATACGGCAAAGGTCACATCCATGTCGCCGTGGCTCGCAACAATGCGGGCCGTATTGGTGAAATACTTGTCCGTCTGGCTGCCGATGGGCCCAGCTGCAAGTGCTATATCCACGAGCTTGTCGAGGATCTTTTCGTAACCCGGAATTAAGGAAGCGCGTTTGTCCATCATCTCATCATTTTCACAAGAAAGGCGGCAGACGTCAAACGCCTTTGACAGCCTTCATGAGGCTTGCGGCACCGGCCTGCAAAAGGTCCACATCCACCGAGCCTGCCATAAATGAATAGCCCATGGCCGCGTAGGCTTTGATAATTTCGGCGGTTCCGGCAAAGGCTCCGGCAACGAGCTTGTTTTTGGCGGCGGCCGCTGCAACCCGCTTCATCGCTTCAAGCGTATACATTGCTGTTTTGTCGATGCCGGCACCATTGGAAAGAGCAATGGAAAGATCGCTCGGTCCAACAAAAAGCCCGTCCAATCCGGGCACCGCTGCGATTTCCTCCACGGCATCAAGCGCCGCCTGCGTTTCAATCATGGCAAAGACCTGGGTTATGCTGTTGGCCCGCTTGAGATATTCAGGAGCAGTCAGGCCATGGGTCTGGAAGGAGGTATACCCACCCCAGCTCCGCCCGCCCATCGGCGGATATTTGGCCGAGCGCACCATGGCCTCGGCCTGCACCCTGCTGTTCACCATGGGAACAATCACCGCGGCAGCACCTGCATCAAGCACCTGCCCGATGAGGCCCGGCTCATTCCATAAAACCCGCGCAATGGCTGGCCTGCCCGCATTGCTGATGGCGGCAATCATCGGAACCGCGTCAGAAAAGCCAATCATGCCATGCTGCATGTCAAGGCAAACGCCTTCAAGGGGAAGCCTTGCCAATTGCCCTGCCAGCTGTGCGCCGGGCATCGTCACCCAGGAAAACAGGAACGGCTCAGCCTTGTTGGCGAGCCGTGCCTTCAGGTCAAAATTTTGCACAGCCAATTAGCCCGCCTTTATCTGTTCGAGGGCAACCGCCAGCAGTTCATCCATGTGACGGCGAATCTGGTGGTCCGATTGGTCAACTTTCTTGGCGTCGAAGTCAGCCCTGACCTTGCGGAACAGGTCTTCAATGCCCGCTTCTTCAATATCTGCAATGACCACTGATTTGGCGTAAGCATCGGCTTCGGCTCCAGAAAGGCCCAATTTCTCCGCCGCCCACAGGCCCAGAAGCTTGGCGCGCCGGGCATGGGCCTTGAATTGCACCTCCTCATCATGGGCAAATTTCGATTCGAAGCCCTTTTCGCGCTTGTCCATATTCATGTCGGTCTCCTCCACATCTCCCAGTGAGATAGCTAGTCGCATGCCCCAAATCAACCACTCAAAACCGTTGTGCGCCGCAATAAGTTCGAGTAGAAGCCCGTGGCATTTAATGGCGGCCCCCGGCTTATTGCCAAAACATGTGAACTATGCGTACCGCCCGCTGGCTTTATGCTAAAAGGGTGATTAAGGGTTTTGATGAGGATATTGCAGATGACCAGCAGAAGAACCCGCATCTACGAAGGCAAAGCCAAGATTCTGTATGAGGGCCCAGAGCCTGGCACGGTGATTGTGCACTTCAAGGATGACGCCACCGCCTTCAACGCCCAGAAGAAAGCGGTTATTGAAGGCAAGGGTGTGCTCAACCAGCGCATTTCCGAATTCATTTTCACAAGGCTGAATGACCTCGGCATCCCCACTCATTTCCTCCGCTCGCTCAATGTGCGCGAGCAGCTCGTTCGCGAAGTGGAAATCATTCCCCTCGAAGTCGTCGTCCGCAACGTCGCTGCAGGCTCGCTGGCAACTAGGCTGGGTCTGGAAGAAGGCACCGCCCTTCCCCGCTCCATCATCGAGTTCTGCTACAAAAATGACGCGCTGGGCGATCCCATGGTGTCGGAAGAGCACATCACCGCTTTCGGCTGGGCCGCTCCCCAGGAAATTGACGACATCATGCACATGTCGATTCGCATCAATGATTTTCTCACTGGATTGTTTTTAGGGATTGGCATCAAGCTGATCGATTTCAAAATCGAATTCGGCAGGCTCTACGAGAACGACATGATGCGCATTGTGTTGGCTGACGAAATCAGCCCCGACTCATGCAGGCTGTGGGATACCAAAACCAACGACAAGATGGACAAGGACAGATTCCGGAGAGACATGGGCGGCCTCGT
>CAZHCO010000138.1:0-1447 GCA_964530965.1 uncultured Aestuariivirga sp.
GCCATGAAGGCCCAGAGCCACCAGCCGGGCCAGCCCACGTATCCCAGCACGATGAGGATCGGCACCATGACAAATGCCATCGTACGTTGGCGTTTGCCCCACAGGGCATACGCCACATGTCCGCCGTCGAGTTGGCCGATGGGAATGAGATTCAACGATGTCACAAATAGGCCGAACCAGGCGGCGAACCCGATGGGGTGTAAGACAATGTCAGCCTGAGGAGGAATGGATCCGACGACCAGCCAAGCGATGAATTGCAAAAGCAACGGTTCACCCAATTGCAATCCATGCGTCGCCGTGCGATCGACGACGGTTGACAGATTCAGTCCAATAAACAGTGCCACCACCGCGGCGATGAAGCCGGCAAGGGGGCCGGCCACGCCGATATCGAACAGCGCGCGCCGATTCACGATCGGCCCGCGCAGGCGGATGATCGCCCCGAATGTGCCGATGAAATACGGAGGACCCGGGATGAACAAGGGCAGCGAAGCCGGTACCCTGTGTATGCGGGAGAGCACATAGTGCCCACATTCATGGGTCACCAGAATGATCAGCAGCGTGGCGGCGAAGGGAATCCCGTGCCAGAGCGTCTCGGGGTGTTCGAGCAGAAAGTTCACCGGTCCGTGGATCGGTCCGTTGTAGGCCTGATAGGCCCCGGCCCACAGGGTGGTAAAGATCGTCGCGACAAAAAGGCTGATGGGCAGGATCCATTTCGAGAAGGGTGTCTCCTCGAATTCGTCATCCGCGGAGAGAGCACTGAGGTCCTCAGACGGTCCTGCCACAACCGGCAGCTCTCCGCTGCGGATCGGCTGGTCGTCGTTCCGCTGGTCGAGATTCATAGGGTCTTCAATGATCCGCAGCGAAGGGGTTATGGTCCAATTCTTCGCGAACCGTCGTGGCCGGTCCGTGACCTGGCAACAACCGATACTCAGGTGACAACGTGAGCACGCTGGTCCAGACCGATCCCAGATGGGTCTGATACAGCGTACTGGGATTCGAGCGGCCAATGGATCCCGCAAACAACGTATCACCGACAAAACAGACGCGCTGTGACTCGGCATCCATGCGATAGCAAACCCCGCCAGGGGTATGGCCCGGCGTTGCCAGGCAGTGTACGCGCAACCGCCCGACTGCAATCGTCTGACCATTTTCAGGCGCCTTCAGCTGTGCACCGGAGGGCCGCCAGTTGAGGAGATCGACATCTTCCGTTCCGAGATACACCGGCGCCTCAAGATATTTCAGAATCTGGTCAATCCCGTCGGCATGATCCGCATGGCCGTGCGTCAGACAAATCCCCATCAGGCGCAGGCGGTGCGTGGACAAGAACTTGATCATCGCCGGCGCATTGTACGCCGTGTCGATGAGCACCGCCTCCCCGCCGTCATGGACCACATAGCCCTGCACGCCATAGCCATTGATCGACCCCTGTATCGTCTCCACCCAGGCC
>CAZHCO010000139.1:0-4166 GCA_964530965.1 uncultured Aestuariivirga sp.
TAATGCTAGGGATAAACCGCATGCCCGTTTTCCTTTCTGTGTCTCGACAACACGAAAGTATCAGGATTCTCCTGAATATACGGGCATGCACTCCGCGACTGATCGACTCATTCCCCGGACAGCAATGCGAGAATCGGGAGAGGAGGGGGCCTGTTGCGAAGCAACGGGGTGGTGGGGGCGGGCCAAGGTCAAAGTGCCCTCATCTATCCCACATCACTTCGTGACATGGGCCCCTTTCTTCCCCAGCAAGCCGTGGAAGACGATTAAGAAGTTTTTACAAACAAATCGACTCTTTCAAAAGTCCTCACGTCGATCAGGCCCATGTCGGAAATGCGCAGTTCGGGGATGACGACGAGCGCGAGCAGGGAATGCTGCATAAAGGCGTTGTTCAAATTGCAGCCGCAAGCTTTCATGGCAGCTACCATTTTTGCGGCCTTGGCTGCGACGATCTCGGCGGGCTCATCGGACATGAGGCCAGCGATGGGAAGTTCGACGCGGGCCAGTTCCACGCCGTTGCTAACAACCACAACCCCGCCGCCGATTTCACTTAAGGCATTTGCGGCTTGGGCCATGTCCTTGTGGTTGGTTCCCACTACGATGATGTGATGGCTGTCATGGGCTACAGTTGAGGCTACGGCGCAATCGACGTTGTAACCAAAGCCGGAGACGAAGGCGTTGACGACGGTGCCCAGGCCACGGTGGCGTTCGACAACGGCGATCTGGCAAACATCGCTTTGACGATCCATTTCCACAAGGCCGGATTTTACGTTTAGCGGTCGCTGTAGCGCATTGGTCGGGGCCTGATTTTCGATCACGCCGATGACGCGGGCTTCGACTTTGTTGGCGCCTTTGGGTGCGGCGATTTCAAAATCCGTGGAGCTCAGTTTTCTTCCGACGTGCACAGTATTTTTGGCCGTGCCGGGATAATTAAATTTAGGAAGTTCCGCTGTCAGCTTGCCGTTCTCGGCCATCACTTGGCCACGGGCGATCACAAGTTCAATTGGCAAAGCCGTGAGATCGGATGATAGAATGAGATCGGCGCGGCGGCCCGGGGTGATGGAACCCAGTTCACGCTCAAGGCCGAAATGCTGGGCCGTATTCAAGGTTGCCATTTGAATGGCGGTGATGGGCTTCAAGCCTTGGGCAATGGCGTGGCGCACCACGCGGTTCATGTGGCCATCGTAAACTAATGTTCCGGAATGGCTATCATCCGTACACAGAATGATATTGCGGGAGTCAATGCCGCGTTCGGTGACAGCCTTGATCTGGGCTGCCACATCATACCAGGCCGAACCCAGGCGCAGCATGGCGCGCATGCCTTGGCGCACGCGGGCGATGCAATCATCGACATGGGTTCCTTCATGGTCGTCCGCTGGGCCACCTGCGGCATAGGCATGGAAGGGGTGGCCCAAGTCAGGCGAGGCATAGTGGCCTCCAACGGTTTTTCCCGCCTTTTGCGTGGCCGCAATTTCGGCCAGCATTTTCGAATCGCCATTGATCACGCCGGGGAAGTTCATCATTTCGCCAAGCCCTATGATGTTGGGCCAGGTCATGGCGTCGGCCACATCTTCCGGCGTGATGGTAGCACCAGCATTTTCCAGGCCTGGAGCGCTGGGTACGCAGCTTGGCATCTGCACGAAGACATTGATGGGAAGGCCCATGGCTTCATCGTGCATTAGCTGCACACCGGCAACGCCCAGCACATTGGCGATCTCATGGGGGTCGATGAACATGGAGGTGGTGCCGTGGGGAATGACGGCGCGGGCAAATTCAGTGACCGTTACCATGCCGCTTTCCACATGCATGTGGGCGTCACACAGTCCGGGCACGAGGTAGCGTCCGGCGGCGTCAATGACTTTGGTATTCTTGCCGATCATCGGCTTGGCATTGGGGCCCACATAGGCAAAGCGTCCGCCTGCAACGGCAACGTCGGTGCCAGCGATGATCTCGCCGGAATGGACATTCACCCAGCGGCCATTTTTGATCACCATGTCGGCTGCCGCGCGGCCAGCTGCAACGTTGATCATGGTGAGTGCCAAATCCGGCCAGGATTTCATCACTTCATCACTGCAATGGCAGCCTCCAGCAGGGCTTGTGACCCGGCACAAATGATATTGCCACCTTCGGCGGGAATGCTGCCACTCCAGCTGCCCACGGCGCCGCCTGCACCTTCGATGATGGGGATCAAGGCGCCGATGTCATAGGGCTGGAGGCCCGCATCCAGCGCGATGTCGAGATGGCCTGCGGCAAGGACGGAAAAGAAATAGGCATCGCCGCCATAACGCATGAGCTTCACGGTCTTGCGCAGGTTCTGGAATGCGCGTTGGTCCTGTTCGCTGCGGTAAAGTTCGGGTGCTGTTGTGCCAGCGGCGGCATCGGCCAGCTTTACGCCAGCGCGCGCGCGAAGGGGCTCGATGGCGCCTCGGTAATTATTCCAGGCACCCTCTGGGTTGCCATAGAAGAGATCGCCCACAAAGGGCTGGTTCATGACGCCAATCACGGGCTTTCCCTCGGCGTAGAGGGCAATGAGGGTTGCCCAGGTGGGCATGCCGCAGACGAAGGAACGGGTGCCATCAATGGGGTCGAGCACCCAGGTGAAGCCGGATTTGCCGGGCTTGACGCCATATTCTTCGCCGTTGATGCCGTGTTCGGGAAAGCGTTCCTCGATCATCCTGCGAATGATCCTCTCGCCGGCGCGGTCACCCTCGGTCACAGGGTCCCATTCGGCATGGGGCTTTACCTCAATGGCCGTGTTGCGCCGGAAATAGGGGAGGATTTCAGCTTCAGAGGCCCGCGCCAGGCTTACTGCGAAGTTTGTGAGCTCGGTCCAGTCCATAATACCCCAATTCCCTGATGCTCCAGTCCTATAGGAGAGCTGCCTTTGGCTCAAGCCATGGGGTGAAAACCCGGTATTGTTGCAATGCACAACGATTATTTTGTGCTATGCAAACGGTGCATGGGCAGCCCGGCTAAAGATGGCCAACATCCTTGTATTTTCATAAAATTGTATTATTTCAAATAGTTAACTATTTTCCACTGCTACACAAAGTGTTGCAAATATGTGCACGCGTAAAGTTATTTAGGCAATGGACTTGAAATGAATTTGCTGCGGTGCCATATCGGAGAGGCAAGACCAAGGCTTTTGCCTTCTCTTGCAGCCCTTCTTGGGCGTTTCCTCCCTAGACTTGGGCCGATCACTTTAGTGAATCGGCCCCTTTTTTTATTCGGCCGCCTGTTTTTGCGGATTGGCGAATTCAACAAGGGTTTCCAGCAGGGTTTTGATTATATCGCCGAGGGCTGCCTGCAGCGGTGTAAAATTGCTGTTTTTCTCGAAGCGCAGTTCGTCCATGTAAAGCGAGCGGTTGATTTCAATCTGCAGGGCATTGCGGCCCAGGGTAGGCGAGCCGTAGTTCTGGGTGATAAAGCCACCGGCATAGGGCTTGTTGCGGACCACGCGCAGGCCTTGAGCGCGCAACATATCCTCCAAAAAACCAGTGATTTCTTTCGGGCATGAGGCTTCGTAGCGATCGCCGATGACGACATCCACCGATATCTGGTGGGGCGGCGAGATGAAGCTTGTGGCGTTCGACGGCATGGAATGGCAATCCATCAACAGCACGGTGCCAATATTGCCCAGAACCTCGTCCAGCAAAGCATTTAGCGTGCGGTGGTAGGGGCGATAGATGGTTTCAACTCGCGCCAGGGCATCAGTGAGGCTCAGGCGCTCGCGGTAAATTTCTTCGCCTTCGGCTACAAGCCTGGGGATCGTTCCCAGTCCGCCGGCCACGCGGGGCGAACTGGTATTCATGTAGCCCGGCAGTTCGGTTGCAAACATGCGAGGATCAAATTCATAGGCCTCGCGGTTGAGATCAATATAGGCACGGGGCACCAGGGCACGCAGCAGCGGTGCGCCGTGATCCACGCAGCTCATGAACAGTTCATCGATGTAGCAGTCTTCCGATTTCCGGAGTGCTACTTGGGAAAGCTTGGTCATGCGCAGGAGATCGGCGGGGTATTGCTTGCCGCTATGGGGCGAGTTGAAAACAGCAGGCGCCGTCCAAGTGCTGGGCGCCAGGATCTCAAAAAATGAAGCGGATCCGTTATCTGCCATAATTCAGACCAGTATTGACCAGAGAAGGTAAACTGTCCACACTTCATATCCTGTT
>CAZHCO010000140.1:0-10758 GCA_964530965.1 uncultured Aestuariivirga sp.
CGGCCTGCACTCTTTACTTCGCTGATCTTCGCATCTGCGAGATAGGCGGCAACGTCCTTGTTCTGCATCATGGCAGTGCTGTAAACGTTTGAATAAGCTCCAAAAACCCAGTTCATCATCATTCTCCTCAAATCAAATCTCTGTTGTTCCCAATATGGACTTTTAGCGGTTGCAGCACAAACGGTATAAAGCTACGCGACCATCAGGAAAAGTTACACATCATTCTTAACCCTAATGCGCTCAAAACCGCGCTTCTGCTCCGCCGTCAGGCCGCGAGGCTCGTGATGAAACGGGCGCTGCCCCATGGCCGTGTTATAAACATTGGAATAGGCTTCAAATAACCAGTTCATCATTATCTCCCTCAATTTGTGGGACAAATTGAATATCGACCCTTGCCGGACGAACCACAAACGGCAATAACCAACCAATCCCATTAGGAAATGTTACAGGTCACAAATGGCGCGCCGACTGCCCTCCCTCAACGCTTTGAAAGCCTTTGAAGCCGCTGCCAGGCACGTGAGCTTTACCGAGGCTGCAACCGAGCTTTTCGTCACCCACGCCGCCATCAGCCGCCACATCCGCGAACTGGAAGAATATCTCGGCACCCAGCTATTCCTGCGCACCGGCCGTGGCGTCGCCCTCACCGAGGCCGGCAAACGCTTTGGCGAGCAGCTCACACCTCTATTTGATGCCCTAGCAAACACCTCGCGCGAAGCAGCAGCCGTTGGTGCCGCCCGCCCGCTTAATGTCTCGGTCGAACCCGCCATCGCCTCTCGCTGGCTGGTGCCGCGCCTTGGCCATTTCAGGGAACTGCACCCGGATATTGAACTCAACATCGATCCCACCACTCGCCTGGTGGATTTTCGCGTTGATGAGGTTGATCTTGGCATCCGCTATGGCAGGGGCAATTGGGAAGACGTGGAGATGACCAAGCTGTCTTCCGATGTCGTGATCTTTCCCGTATGCGCACCAGCCCTCATTGCCGGAGTCCAGAACCTGAAACCCGAAGACCTCAAGGACTACAACCTGCTTCATGAGCAACGCAAGCAATGGTGGGCCGATTGGCTTACCGCCAATGGCATAGAAGGCGTCACCGACTGGAAGGGCACCGTGTTCCAGAACCACCTCGCCATTGAAGCCGCCGAGGCCTCACAGGGCTTTGCCCTTGGTGATCAAATTCTGTGCACCGACTCCATTCTCGAAGGCTGGCTCGCCCGCCCCTTTACACTTGATATGAAGGACCATGGCAACTATTGGATTGTGCGCGCCAAGGGCTCAAAGGAAACCGCAACGGCGCGCTCCTTCCGCGAATGGCTGATGAGTGAGATGGCTGATACCAACAAGAAATTTGCGGGGCTAAAGGCTGCGTCAAAGCCCGCAAAACAGTGAACCGCCAATTCATTCTTCACGCGAATCATTTAGTGCTAAACTCTTTCCCCAAAACCAAGGAACGCTGATGGCCCGAAAACTATACGATTGCATGAAATGTCCGGGCTACTGCTGCTCCTACCCCGTAATTGAAGTGAAGGACCGTGATGCCGAACGCATCGCCAAGCACTTCGACATGCCTCTCGCCAGGGCCGAGAAGAAATTCTTCAGGAAAGCCCACGGCTACAAGCGCATCATGCGCCGGAAGAAGGATGAGATTTACGGCAAGATCTGCCGGTTCTTCGACACCAAGGAACGCCGCTGCACCATCTATCATGCCAGGCCCTCCACTTGCCGCGTGTTCCCCGGCGACGGCCATTGCGGCTATTATGACTTCCTGAAATTTGAACGAGACGGCCAGAAAGACGAAACTTACATCTCGACGACCGACCATTCGGGGAACTAAACCATAATACCCCGTCATTCCGGCGAAAGCCGGAATCTTTCTAACATCAATGGGATTCCAGCTTCCGCCGGAATGACGATATTGGGTACAGTTTTGTGGATCGCACATGATTAACTTTCTCACCCTTGCAAATCTGACAGCTTTCGAACGCGCCACTCTTCTCAGGCGCACCGAAAGCGATATGGGGCCTTTCCTCGAAAAGGTGAAACCCATCATCGAGGCGGTGCGCGTTGAAGGCGATGCCGCACTCTCGCGTTTCGCTTCACAATATGACCATGCCCCTGTTGCCGTCGATGAAATTGCCGCAACACCCAAAGACTTTGACCGCGCCCACGCCGAGCTGGAATCAGACGTCAAGGAAGCCATAGCCTTCGCCGCCGCCAACATCCGCAAGTTCCACGAACTGCAAAAACCTGAGGAGTCATGGAGCGCAGAAATCCGCCCCGGACTCCACGCCGGTGACCGCACCACGCCCATACCATCCGTCGCCTGCTATATCCCGCGCGGCAAGGGTGCCTTCCCTTCCACAGTCATGATGACTTGCATTCCAGCAAGCGTTGCAGGCGTTGAAGACATCTGCATCGTGACGCCGCCCGGGCCCGATGGAAAAATCGATGCTGCCACACTCGTGGCTGCCCGTGCCGCCGGTGTAAACAAGGTTTACAAGGCGGGTGGCGCCCAAGCCGTCGCCGCCGTCGCCTATGGCACCAAAACAATTTCAAAATACGCCAAGGTCGTGGGCCCCGGCTCGCCCTGGGTCGTAGCCGCCAAGCGCCTGCTCTCCGATCTGATAGATACCGGCACCCCCGCAGGCCCCAGCGAAGCCATCATCTTTGCTGACGAAACAACCGATGGCCGCCTCGCCGCCTTGGACCTGCTCATCGAAGCCGAACACGGTGATGACAGTTCAGCCTTCATCGTCACCACCAGCAAAGATGTGGCCGATGCAGCTCTCGCAGCCATCCCCCACTACTGGCACAAGATGACGGCAAGCCGCGTGAACTTCACCAAGGCTGTCCTGGCCTCAAGCCGCGGCGGCATTCTTCTGGCGAAAGACGCAAACGAGGCCATGGGCTTCATCAACGACTACGCCCCCGAACACTTGCAAATCCTGTCAAAGGAGCCTCGCAAATACCTGCCGATGATCCGGAACGCAGGTGAAATCCTGCTCGGTGAGCACACCCCGTCCACGCTCGGCAATTTCGTGCTGGGCCCAAGCCATGTGTTGCCCACGGGCGGCTGGGCCAAAACATTCTCAGCCCTGTCAGTTCATGACTTCATGAAGCGAACCTCAGTAGTGGAAGTCACGGCGCAAGCCTATCCCGAGCTTGCAAAGCACGCGAAGATCATCGCTACCTACGAAGGCTTCGACGCCCATGCAAACGCCGTGTCGGAATTGCGTGACAAACTGCTCGGAAACTGACGCACAAAAAATCAGCCCCGCTGCGACGATGTTGCGCCAGCGGGGCCCTCGATCCTTCGAGTTTGTGACTTGAAACTATCCGGTTTGAACCGGATCACCGGCGAGGCTGGGAGAAACTCTTACCTCGCATGATTGTCGATATGTGAACTGCAAACCGGTCAAGCGTCGATAGTCTGCTGCAGCGCGCTAGCCGGAAAGTGATCGCGAGACCTGCCGCGATCCGAGGTGGTAGCCAGGTGGCGTCATGCTCCCTCCGATTGCTGTTTTATTGCATCACCTTCTCCGTGGAGTTCGGCGATGATTTTTATTTTGGACTCCTGCGCATCAATGTCAAGTAAACTATGTTGCGAAAATATAAATTTTGTTTCGGTGATACTGAAAAACCCATCAGCGCGCTTCGCAATTCCCTCAGCCATTGTCGTTTCAGGTCACGACAGAAAAGCCTAAGCATACCAATCTCCTAGCATGAGCACATCAGCCGACGGCATTCATTCCAGCGACTTCGCAAGCAACCGGCGCCGTGGCATTATCCTCGTCGCAGGTTCTGCAATTGTCTGGAGCTTTGGCGGCACGTTTGCGCGCTTCCTCACGGTGGGTGACAGCTGGACCGTGGTGTTCTGGCGCTCAATCTTCGCTGCTCTTTTTCTCTTGGTATTCATGCTGTTGCGCGATGGACCGCGCGGCACCATGGTCCTTTTCAAGGGCATGGGGCTTCCAGGCCTCGGTGTTGCCCTGTGTTTTGCCGTGGCCTCCACTTCCTTTGTCGTAGCGCTGGCCTACACCACCGTGGCGAACATCCTGCTCATGCAGGCGGGCGTGCCCCTGATCGCGGCGCTTCTCACATGGACCCTGTTTCGCGAAAAAATTTCAGGCGCAACCTGGGCCGCCATCGCCGCGGTGATCGCAGGCGTCGCCATCATGGTCTCAGAATCCTTCACCGGAAAGGTTTCGCCCATCGGAGATGGCTTGGCCCTTCTGATCTCCGTGATGTTCGCAATCGCTACCGTCATCACCAGGCGCCACGCTGAGGTGCGGATGACCCCCGCCGTTTGCCTTGGAACCACGGTTGCCGCCTGCGCCTCGGGTCTTCTCGCTGGTCACTATATTGTCAGTGCGGTCGACCTCGGTTGGCTGATTGCCTTTGGCGCTATCAATCTTGGCCTGGGTTTAGCCATGTTCACAACCGGCGCGAGACTCATCCCCGCCGCACTCGCGGCCCTTGTTGGAACCCTCGAACCGGTGCTCGGCCCCATCTGGGTCTGGCTCGTCCACAACGAAATCCCGTCAGGGAGAACGCTGATCGGCGGTGCCGTAGTCTTCGCGGCATTGGTCATCCATTTGCTCATTGACTGGCAGCGGCAGTCTCGCGCGCAAAACCGGTAATCTCCCTCAGGAAAACCTCCGCAAATTTTTCCTGCTTCGCCGCCCCCACACCATGCACCTCACCGAAATCCCACTTGGTGAGCGGCACGCGCGCCGCCATGTCGATGAGCGTGCGGTCAGAAAAAATGACATAGGCCGGAACGCGGGCCTGCTTGGCAAGCGTCATGCGCAAGGCTTTCAACCGCACCAGCAACGCCCCGGCGCGCGGATCAGCTTCACTGATTTTCGCAATCATCTCAGCCCGCGCCGCTTTTTTCGTTCCCCGCTGCTCCACCTTGCGATAGCGGAATTCTCCACCGCCATTCATCAAGGCGCGGCCCTTGGGTGCAAGTGATAGGCCGCCATAGCCACCCACATCATGGATCAGGAATCCAGCCCCAACCAGCTGCCGGATAATTCCCTGCCATTCCGTACGCGGACGATCCTGGCCAAGCCCGAACACAGTGAGTTCCGTGTGCTTCAGCGCCTCAGCCCTGTCATTGGCCTTTGCCATCAACACATCAACGATATGCATGGCGCCAAAGCGCTCTCCGGTGGCCCGCACGGCTTCAAAAATCTTCTTGGCTTCAGCACTGCCGTCAATCGTCTCGCCAGGGCTCAGGCACACATCGCAATTGCCGCAAGGCTCAGCGTGTTCACCAAAATAGCCAAGCAGCGAAACCCTCCTGCAACTCGGCGCTTCACAATAGGCCACTAGCGCATCCAGCCTACGGTTCTCCCGCCGCTTGTGGTCATCACTCGCCTCATCCTGCTCGATAAATTGCCGACGCAGGCGAATGTCCCCAAGGCCAAATACCATATGGGCAACGGCCGCTTCGCCATCGCGCCCGGCCCGGCCAATCTCCTGATAATAGGCATCAAGCGACGATGGCAAATCCGCATGAAACACAAAGCGCACATCGGGCTTGTCGATCCCCATGCCAAAGGCAATCGTGGCGCAAACAATCACGCCTTTCTCGGTCATGAACAAGTCCTGTGCGTCCGCGCGTTGCGCAGGCGTGAGCCCCGCATGATAGGCCACCGCGTGATGCTTCTTCTCAACCAGAAAAGCGGCGATCTCCTCCGTGCTCTTGCGCGAAAGCGCATAAACAATCCCGCTCTCACCCGCGCGGGTCTCAAGAAACCGCAAGAGCTGCTGCTTGGCATTGTCCTTGTTCCGAACCGCAAGCCTGATGTTTGGCCGGTCAAATCCCGAAACAAAAACTTCCGCCTTGCCGCCAAACAGTTTCTTCACAATATCGCGCCGCGCCGCTTCATCCGCCGTCGCCGTAAACGCCCCAATCGGCGCATCCGGAAACGCATCCCGTAAGCCGTGCAGCGCTTCATATTCCGGCCTGAATGAAGCGCCCCATTGCGAAATGCAATGTGCCTCATCAACCGCGATCAGCTTCACATTGAGCTTCTGCAAGGCCGCAATCATGCGCTCGGTCATCAAGCGCTCCGGCGCCAAATATAAAATCCGCACCAGCCCCGCCGCCACCCGCTTCCAAATCTCAATATTATCCTCGCGAGAAGCCGCCGAATTGATCGTCTCCGCCGCAACACCCGCAAGCTTTAGCGCCGCCACCTGATCTTGCATCAGCGCCACCAGGGGCGAGACCACAATCGAAAGCCCCTGCTTCACCAGTGCTGGCACCTGATAACATATTGACTTGCCGGACCCCGTGGGCATCACCGCCAGAACATGACGCCCGCCCAGCAGATGATCGACAATCTCCTCCTGGCCCGGCCTGAACCCATCGAAACCAAATATCTCGCGCAAAACCTTTGATTTCGCCGTCATCGCCCATGATTCCCATGTGGACAACTCTTGCGCTGCTGACATCTGCTGACCATTTGGGAACTAGAATACCGCCATTGCATCTGTTCCCTTTTTGATCTAGTCAGGTTTCATGTCAAGCCACAAGCGCGTTATTTCTGTCCAGGGTGCCCGCGAGCACAACCTGAAGAATGTCTCTTTGGAAATTCCACGGGACAAACTTATTGTTTTCACGGGCCTTTCCGGATCGGGAAAATCCTCCCTCGCCTTCGACACTATTTATGCCGAAGGCCAGCGCCGCTATGTCGAATCGCTTTCGGCCTATGCCCGCCAGTTCCTCGAAATGATGCAGAAGCCAGATGTGGACCAGATCGATGGCCTCTCGCCCGCCATTTCCATCGAGCAGAAGACGACCAGCCGCAATCCGCGCTCCACCGTGGGAACCGTCACCGAAATTTACGACTACATGCGCCTGCTCTTTGCCCGCATCGGCATTGCCTATTCGCCTACCACGGGCCTGCCCATCGAAAGCCAGACCGTCACCATGATGGTGGACAAGGTCCTGAGCCTTCCAGAGGGCGAGCGCCTTTACATCCTGGCCCCCATCGTGCGCGGCCGCAAAGGTGAATACCGCAAGGAATTCGCCGATCTCCAGAAGAAAGGCTTCCAGCGCGTCAAGGTTGATGGCCACTTCCATGAGATTGACAGCGTTCCCGCCCTCGACAAGAAGTTCAAGCACGATATCGATGTGGTGGTTGACCGCCTCGTGGTGCGCCCCGATCTCGGCACACGCCTCGCCGACACCTTTGAAACCGCCCTGAAGCTCAGCGAAGGGCTGGCCGTCGCGGAATTCACCGATAAGCCGCTCCCCGCCTCGCAAACCTCTGAAGACAGCTCAAACAAGTCCAAGAACGAAACCCACGAGCGCATCATCTTCTCGGAAAAATTTGCCTGCCCCGTATCCGGTTTCACCATTGAAGAAATCGAACCGCGCCTGTTCTCCTTCAATAACCCTTTTGGCGCCTGCCCCGCCTGTGACGGCCTCGGCACCGAACTGAAATTCGAGCCTGACCTCGTCGTGCCGGATACATCGTTATCTCTAAGAGACGGCGCAATTGCGCCCTGGTCAAAAGCGGGCGCAACTTCGCCCTATTACGCGCAAACTCTCGAAGCCCTTGCCAAGCATTACAAAGCCTCAATGACTTCGCCGTGGAAGGATCTTTCCAAAAAGGTGCAGGACGCAATCCTGAACGGCACCGGCGAAGATGAAATCACCATCACCTATGATGATGGCCTGCGCTCCTACAAAACCAAAAAACCTTTCGAAGGTGTGATCGGCAACATTGAGCGGCGCTGGCGCGAAACCGACAGCAACTGGATGCGCGAGGAGCTCGCCCGCTATCAGTCCGATCAACCCTGCCGCGCCTGTAATGGCGACCGCTTAAAACCCCAGGCATTGGCAGTAAAAATTGACAAGCTCCACATTAGCCAAGTCACCAGCCTCTCTATTCAAGCCGCCAACATCTGGTTCACAGACCTTGAATCAAAGCTTACTGCCAAGCAACGTGAAATTGCTGCCCGCATTTTGAAAGAAATCAAGGCGCGCCTCAAATTTCTGGTGGACGTGGGACTGGAGTACCTAAATCTCTCTCGCATATCCGGGTCTCTCTCGGGCGGTGAAAGCCAGCGCATCAGGCTCGCCTCGCAAATCGGCTCTGGCCTCACCGGAGTTCTCTATGTACTCGATGAACCATCAATTGGACTGCATCAGCGCGACAATGCGAGGCTGCTCGAAACCCTCATCCATCTCCGTGATATCGGCAACACTGTCATCGTGGTGGAGCATGACGAGGATGCCATCAAGCTCGCCGACTTCGTGGTCGATATCGGCCCCGGTGCCGGCGTAAACGGCGGCCATATCGTTGCCCAGGGAACGCCGCAGGACGTGATGGCGAACCCCGCCTCAATCACCGGGCAATATCTCACGGGTTTTCAGCAGGTGCCCATCCCCAATCATCGCCGCAAATGGGATAAGAACCGTTCCATTCGCATCAAAGGTGCCCGCGCCAACAATCTCAAAAATGTTTCCGCTGAAATTCCGTTGGGCGTATTCACCTGCGTGACGGGCGTCTCCGGCGGCGGAAAATCCACCCTGCTCATCGACACGGTTTACCGGGCCCTGGCTCGCAAACTCATGGGCACTCGAGAGCCACCCTCCGAACACGACAAGATTGACGGCATCGAATATCTCGACAAGATCATCGACATCGATCAATCCCCCATCGGCCGCACCCCACGTTCAAACCCCGCGACTTACACAGGCGCCTTTACGCCGATCCGCGACTGGTTCGCAGGCCTCCCCGAAGCCAAGGCCCGCGGCTATGAACCCGGCCGTTTCTCCTTCAACGTCAAGGGCGGGCGCTGCGAAACTTGCCAGGGCGACGGCGTCATCAAAATCGAGATGCACTTCCTGCCCGATGTCTATGTGACCTGCGATGCCTGCCACGGCCACCGCTACAACCGCGAAACCTTGGACATAAAGTTCAAGGACAAATCCATCGCCGATGTGTTGGACATGACCGTTTCCGAAGCCGCTGAATTCTTCCGCGCCGTTCCATCCGTGCGCGACAAGATGGATACGCTAGAGCGCGTCGGCCTCAGCTACATCAAGGTCGGCCAGCAGGCCACCACGCTTTCAGGCGGCGAGGCCCAACGCGTAAAACTCGCCAAGGAACTCTCCAAACGCGCCTCTGGTCGCACGCTTTATCTCCTGGACGAACCCACCACCGGCCTTCACTTCCACGACGTGAAAAAACTATTGGAAGTGCTGCATGAACTGGTCAACCAAGGCAACACCGTCGTTGTTATCGAACACAACCTCGAAGTCATCAAAACCGCCGACTGGATCATCGACCTAGGCCCCGAAGGCGGCAATGCGGGCGGCGAAATCGTAGCAGCAGGCACTCCAGAGGACGTGGCCCGAGAAAAACGCAGCTACACCGGCCACTACCTCAAGGAAATCCTCAAACGCCGCACACCAAGCATTGAGGCAGCAGAGTAAATACTTCGCAGTCAGTTTTCAGAAATCACTATCGATTTTTCCCTTCTCATCATTCCCGTGCTCGACACGGGCATTTGCACCGATGAAAGAAGATGGCCGTGTCAAACACGGTCATGATGAGAAAGCAGTTCCCAAACCAATTCCGCATGTGTCGTACCATGGCGTTCAATCGAACAGCCGATTGGATTTCAGCGATACCCCTATCTTAAGGGGCCTTGCGCTCACAGGCGAGAATTACAATTTTGGAGAATTGCCGTTCATAGCCGAATGACCGCGCTGTCAAGGAATAAATTCCGGCGTGAGCGATTTGGAACATTTCGCCTGGCCAATAGTTTAACCGCTGTGCCTTGGTTACAAACGCCATACCAAGTGAAAAACTTGTCTGTTTCTTTTTGCTAAATTATATGTAATTTAATTTGCTACAGAAAAAATTTTTGCTATTTGTAGCGCATCAACAACCAACTGGAGACAACCCTACAATGCTTACCGGAATTATCCCCGCATCCTGGTCGGGCCACCTGTTGTCCGCACTTCGCGTCATGACCGGCCTGCTCTTTCTTCAGCATGGCACAACCAAACTTCTCAAATTCCCACTAACAGAATATTTCAAGGATGGCGTTGAGCTCTTCTCTTTCATGGGCCTCACAGGCGCTTTGGAACTCGTCGGTGGCATTCTCATAGTAATTGGGCTGTTCACACGCGTCACCGCTTTTGTACTCGCAGGCATGATGGCCGTGGCGTATTTCATGGCCCACGCGTCGCAAGGTTTTTTCCCCATTAACAACGCTGGCGAATTGGCAATCATGTTTTGCTTCGCATTCCTTTACCTCGCCGCCGCAGGCGCTGGTCCGTGGAGCTTGGACGCAAACCGGAAGTTAGCTTAACCCATATTATTCAAAAGGCCGGAGTTTCTCCGGCCTTTTTATTGCCGTTCTTTCCGCAGCTTTGCCCAGTAATCCAGCCTCTTCTTCACCTCGCGCTCAAACCCGCGCTCCGCCGGATTGTAATACTGCTCGCGGCCCATCTCCGCCGGAAAATAGTTCTGTCCGGAAAACGCTTCCGGCTCGTCATGGTCGTAGCGATAGCCCGCGCCATACTCCTGCTCTTTCATCATCTTGGTCGGCGCATTCAGGATGATCTTTGGCGGCGCCAGCGACCCTGTTTCCTTTGCCCGCCGCATCGCAGCGCCAAACGCTGTGTATGACGCATTCGATTTCGGCGCGGTCGCAATATAGATCGTGGCCTGTGCCAGCGCCAATTCCCCTTCCGGGCTCCCAAGAAAATCATAGGTATCCTTG
>CAZHCO010000141.1:0-13142 GCA_964530965.1 uncultured Aestuariivirga sp.
GGCATCATCGACCCAAGAACCAAGAAACTGCGCAGACCACTTCCTTCACCCCAAGGACATGCAAACGCACCACAACAACCAACCGGGAAACTGTAACCCATGTATCCGGTTCAGTCTGTTACCCATCTATCGATTGGACACAATGTAGTCAAGCCACTTCCACCTTCGGCCTCCTACAGCGCTCTTTTGAAATCAGAGATCCTGGTTCTGCGGCAGCATGACGAGGTCGCGGATGGTGACGTTGGCGGGGCGGGTCAGCATGAACAGCACCGCTTCGGCCACGTCCTCGGAGCGCAGGCCTTCATGACTTGCGACTTTGGCTTCGATTTCAGCGGGCGTTCGATAACCCCAAAGTTCGTTGAGAACGGTGCCCGGCGCCACGGCACCCACCCGCACATTGTGGGGCGCCACTTGCCGCCGAAGGCCATGAACAAATGACTGCACAGCATGCTTGGAAGCCGAATATACCGGCTCCCATTGGATTGCCTGATGCCCGGAAATCGAACTCGTGACAATGATGTCCCCCGATTTTCGTTCGATCATTTGGGGCAGCACCGCACGGATCAGCCGAAACACGCTGTTGACGTTGACGGCAAGCATCTCGTCCCAGGCATTGGCGTTTCCCTCAACCACGTCGCCGGGAATATACAGTCCGGCATTGGCGAGAAGAATGTCAATGCGCCCAAAACGGGCCAGTGCGTCCGAAGCCACCCGTTCAACATCGGCAGGCTTGGTGAGATCGGCGGGAAGCACAAGGCTTTCAACCGGGCCGAGTTTTTTGGCAACAGCCTCCAGGCGCTCCGCCGAGCGGCCGACCAGCACAAGCTTTACGCCTTCGGCTGCGAGCGTATGCGCCATCGCGCGGCCAATGCCGGAACTGGCACCGGTGATGAGTGCAATTTTGCCAGAAAGTTTCTGCGCCATGATTATGCTGCTTCCGTCTTCGGTTTCCTGATCTGCGCCGCTGCTTCAATGATCAAAGGGTCCAGCCCTTCGCCGCCCTTGGCCAGATGAGCGAAGAGCTGCTTGCGCATGCGCGGGTCCCAATAATTATTGAGGTGCGTTGCCGCCTCTTTCATTGCATCCTCGCGGGGGTAGCCCTTGAAAAAACTGGCTATCTGGTTGGCCATGCGCACCATGTCGCGGGTTTCCATAAATCACTCCTGCTCGAATATCATGACGCCGCCCTTGGAAAGGGCCGCAAGTTTCAATCCCGCCTGTTTGGCAAGTTGCAGTGCAAGCGCCGTGGGGGCGGAGATCGTGGCCAAGGCGCCGATACCAGCCAGCGCACATTTCTGCACCAGTTCAAAACTGCAGCGACTGGACATCAGAACGAAACCATCGCGCAAATTCGTTTTCGATTTTGCCAGTGCTCCAATCAGTTTGTCCAGGGCATTGTGCCTGCCCACATCTTCCCGTGATAGAAGGATAACGCCATCGGGAGAACACCAGGCCGCCGCATGCACGGTGCGGTTCACCGCATTCATGGGCTGGTATTGTGGAAGAGCCACATAGGCTTTTGCCACTGCCTCAGGCGAGAGCGCCGTGTTCACAACAATTCCGTCGGGCATGCGTATGGCATCCTTGATGTCTTCAATGCCACAGAGCCCGCAACCCACGCGGCCCTCCAGGCTGCGCTTCACCATGCGATTACGGTTCAAATGATTTTCATCAACGGCGAGGTCAACTGCGAGCCCTTCTTCCGACGGCAATGTGAGAATGCCATTGATGTGGGACGCGGACGTAATGATCCCTTCAGCCAGAGCAAAGCCCACAGCGAAATCATCGAGATCGGCGGGCGTGGCCATCATCACGGCATAGGGCGCTGAGTTGAAGAGCACCGCGATAGGAACTTCTTCGGGAACTTGCCAGATGGTTCTAACTGATCCGCCTGACCCATGCAGCGTGCCGGAAGCGGGAAGAGATCGCGATGCTTGGTCCATCAAAGGGCCCTCATCCGGCCCTTGCTTGCGCGCTTGCGGCGCAAGCTTGCAAGCTTGGCCACCTTCTCCCATCCGCTGCGCGAACGGGCGAAGGCGATAATCTCAAAAAGTTTCGCCTTCTCCCGTCCGAAGGATGGGAGAAGGTGGCCGAAGGCCGGATGAGGGCTCTTTCTTAGGCTCACTCCGCCGCCACCAATGGCTTCACCGCAATACGCTTGTTCTCGTCTTCCCGAATCTCCCAATCCTTCTGCCAGTCGGATTGCTGGTTACTTAAGGTGACTTGGACTGCGGTTACCTTGTATTCCGGGCAGTTCGTGGCCCAATCGGAATATTCCGTGGTGATGACATTGGCGCCAGAAACCGGATGATGGAAGGTGGTGTAAACCACGCCTTGCGCCATGCGCTCAGAAATTATCGCACGCAGCGTCGTGGCACCGACACGGCTGGCAATGGACACCATCTGGCCGTTGCGAATGCCGCGCAGTTCCGCATCATGGGGATGAATCTCCAGCACGTCTTCCTTGTGCCAGGCCACATTTTCCGTGCGCCGCGTTTGCGAGCCCACATTGTAATGGGACAGAATGCGCCCGGTGGTGAGAATGAGCGGGAAGGAACGGTTGGTGCGCTCCGGGGTTGGCACAAATTCGGTGATCATGAAGCGGCCGAGGCCGCGCACAAACGTACCGACATGCATGAGTGGCGTTCCTTCCGGAGCCTTATCATTGCATGGCCATTGCACGGAACCGAGCCGGTCAAGTTTCTCGAAGGACACGCCCTTGAAGGTTGGCGTGACGCGGGCGACTTCGTCCATGATTTCCGAAGCTGAGCCGTAGCTCATGTCGTAACCCATGGCTGTCGCGAGTTCGCAAACAACCTGCCATTCGTCCTTGCCCTGCATCGGCGCCTTCACCTGGCGCACCCGGTTGATGCGGCGTTCCGCATTGGTGAACGTGCCATCCTTTTCAAGGAATGACGTGCCGGGGAAAAACACATGGGCGAAAGCCGCGGTTTCATTGAGGAACAGGTCCTGCACCACAACGCATTCCATGTTTTCCAGGCCGGCGGTCACATGCTTGGTGTTGGGATCAGATTGGGCAATGTCTTCGCCCTGAATGTAAATGCCTTTGAAAGTGCCCTCAACGGCGGCATCGAGCATGTTGGGAATGCGCAGGCCCGGTTCTGAATCAAGCACGGACTGCCACACCTGTTCAAACATTTCGCGCACCGTGTTGTCCGAGACATGGCGATAGCCAGAATACTCGTGCGGGAACGAGCCCATATCGCAGGCACCCTGCACATTGTTCTGTCCGCGTAAGGGATTCACGCCAACGCCATTGCGGCCCACGTTTCCGGTGAGCATGGCAAGATTGGCCATGGCCATGACCATGGTGGAACCCTGGCTGTGTTCGGTAACGCCGAGACCGTAATAGATTGCGCCATTGCCGCCGGTGGCATAGAGCCGCGCGGCGGCGCGGACATCAGCGGCTTTCACGCCGGTGATGGGTTCCATCGCTTCCGGAGAATTCCGCTCTTCCCGGATGAAGGTAGTCCAGCGGGCAAATTCGGTGGGGTCGCAGCGCTCGGCGATGAAGGATTTATTCTCCAATCCCTCCGTGAGGATCACATGGGAAAGCGCATTGACCATGGCCACATTGGAGCCAGGCTGCAACGGCAGGTGATACTGCGCCTCCACATGGGGCGAACGCACGATATCGATCTGGCGCGGATCGAGCACAATAAGTTTTGCGCCGGCGCGCAAACGCTTCTTAATGCGCGAGGCAAAAACTGGGTGACCGTCAGTAGGATTGGCACCGATAATAATGATGACATCGGATTCATCGACGGATTTGAAATCCTGTGTGCCGGCCGAGGTCCCGAATGTTTTGGAGAGGCCATAACCCGTGGGCGAATGGCAGACGCGGGCACAGGTATCCACATTGTTGTTGTGGAAGGCGGTGCGCACCATTTTCTGCACCACGAACACTTCTTCATTGGTGCAGCGTGAAGACGTGATGCCGCCGATGGAGCCGCGGCCATACTTCGCCTGGATTTCCTTAAAACGCGTAGCCGCAAAACCAATGGCCTCATCCCAGGACACTTCTTTCCAGGGGTCGGTAATCTTGTCGCGCACCATGGGCTTGGCCACGCGGTCTTTGTGGGTAGCATAGCCCCAGGCAAAGCGGCCCTTCACGCAGGAGTGGCCTTCATTAGCGCCGCCATCCTTGTAGGGCACCATGCGCACGACCTCATCGCCTTTCATTTCGGCCTTGAAGGAGCAGCCAACCCCGCAATAGGCGCAAGTCGTGACCACCGAAGTTTCCGGCAAGCCGAGCTTAATCACTGACTTTTCAATGAGAGACCCTGTGGGGCAGGCCTGCACGCAGGCACCGCAGGACACGCATTCGGAATCCATAAAGCCTTCATCCATGCCGGCTGAAACGTGTGAGGCAAAGCCTCGGCCGTCGATGGTCAGCGCGAAAGTTCCTTGCACTTCTTCACAGGCCCGCACACAGCGTGAGCACACGATGCATTTCGCCGGATCGAACGTGAAATAGGGATTGCTTTCATCCTTTTCCTTGAATCGGGGGTTCGCTCCACCGTCCGCACGCAGCTCCGAAACATGATTGTCGCCCTCAAACCCATAGCGCACATGGGAAAGGCCCACCGTGTCCGCCATGTCCTGCATCGCGTTGTCGCCGGTCATGGGGTGATCGGAGAGGTACAGCTCCATGACACCCTGGCGCAGCTTGCTAAGTCTATCCGTCTGGGTGTGGACTTTCATGCCCTCGGCCACCCAAGTGGTGCATGAGGCTGGTGTGCCCTTGCGGCCTTCAATTTCAACAAGGCACAGGCGGCACGAGCCGAAGCTTGCCATGTTGTCGGTGGCGCAAAGCTTAGGAATTTGGGTGCCAAGCTCCATGGCGGCCCGCATGACCGAAGTGCTCTCCGGAACCGTAATGGTCTGGCCATCGATTTCCAATGTCACCATGACGGCCGATTTGGATTTCGGCGTGCCGTAGTCGGTTTCGTTGATCAGGCTCATGGGAGCAATCTCCTCATTAAATCCTCACCCTGAGGTGCCGCGAAGCGGCCTCGAAGGGTATGGTTGCAGCAAGCTCTGTGGCCCATGCTTCGAGGCTCTGCTGCGCAGAGCACCTCAGCACGAGGGTGAGCTAGCGTTTTCATTCCGCCGCCACCATTTTAGCAGGACGGTCAAAATCTTCAGGAAAATATTTTACCGCACTTTGTACCGGCATCGGCGTCAAACCACCCATGGCGCAAAGCGAGCCGTCAGTCATCGTCTGGCAAAGGTCATCAAGCAGCAACAGGTTCTCGTCGCGCTCAATGCCCGCCACGATCTTGTCGATCACCTCAACCCCGCGGGTAGAACCGATGCGGCAGGGCGTACACTTGCCGCAGGATTCGATGGCGCAGAACTCCATGGCAAAACGCGCCTGGGCCGCCATATCAACAGTTTCATCGAACACCACTACGCCGCCATGGCCCACCATCGCGCCCGCCGTGGCGAAGGCTTCATAGTCCATGGGCAAATCCAGTTGTTCGGCTGGAAGATAGGCACCCAAGGGGCCGCCAACCTGAACCGCACGCAACGGCTTACCTGTTGCCGTGCCGCCGCCGAAATCATTGATGAGTTGGCCGAGTGTGATACCGAAGGCCTTTTCGACAAGGCCGCCCTGCTTGATATTGCCCGCGAGCTGAAAGGGCAGGGTTCCCCGCGAACGGCCCATGCCATAATTCTCGTAGGCCTTGCCGCCTTCAGCCAGAATGTAAGGCACGGCGGCGAAGCTCAACACGTTGTTGATGATGGTGGGTTTGCCGAAGAGGCCATAGAGCGCCGGGATTGGAGGCTTGGGGCGCACCATGCCGCGCTTGCCTTCAAGGCTGTCGAGCATGGCGGTTTCTTCACCGCAGATATAGGCGCCCGCGCCCGTGCGCACTTCGAGCGAGAAGGAATGCTCCGTACTTTGAATATTATTTCCCAACCATTTCGCCGAAGTTGCAATGCGAATGGCATCCTTCATTACTCTGATCGCATCGGGATACTCAGAGCGAATATAGATGAAGCCTATTGTGGCTCCGCCCGCGATGCCGGCAATCGTCATGCCTTCGATCAGCATGAAGGGATCGCCCTCCATCACCATGCGGTCCGCAAATGTGCCGCTGTCACCTTCATCGGCATTGCAGCACACATATTTCTGGTCCGCCTTGGCGTCGTGAACAGTTTTCCACTTAATGCCCGTGGGGAAGCCAGCGCCGCCCCGGCCACGCAGGCCAGAGGCCGTAACTTCCGTGACGATCTCAGCACCCTTCATGGTGAGAGCTTTCTTCAAACCAACAAAACCGCCGAGGGATGTGTAATCGGAAAGCGAGAGGGGGTCGGTAATGCCGCAACGAGCAAAGGTGAGGCGTTCCTGATTTTTGAGATATGGCAGTTCTTCCGTGAGGCCGAGGCTGAGCTTGTGCTTGCCGCCCGCATGGAATTTGGAATTGAAAAGAGACTTCACATCATCGGCTTCGACCGGCCCGTAAGCCACGCGGCCCTTCGGCGTTTCAACCTCAACCAGAGGCTCAAGCCACATCATTCCGCGCGAGCCATTGCGAATGATCTGTACACTGATTTTTTGGGCAGCGGCTTCCGCAATAATGGCATCAGCCACCTCATCGGCACCAACGGCGCGGGCGGCGGAATCTCTCGGTACATATATCCTGATCATGAGGCCAGTTCCTCAACCAGCGCTTCAAACTTTTTCGGCGTCATGCGGCCATAGGGCCTCTCGTCAACCAGCAGGGAAGGAGAGGTGGCACAGAGGCCCAGGCAGTAAACCGCTTCCAAAGTGATGGCACCATCAGATGTGGTTTCGCCAAATTTCACTTTCAAGGTTTTCTGCGCCGCTTCCGCCAGTTCATTGCCCTTCATGGATTGGCAGGCCTCGGCCCGGCACACCTTGACGATATGGCGGCCTGCGGGGTGTCTTCGGAAATCATGGTAAAAGGAGAAAACGCCATGCACCTCGGCCCGCGAAATATTTAATGCCTTGGCCAGAACGGGAAGCGCGGCTTCGGGTACAAAGCCCAACTCATGCTGCAAATCATGGAGAATTTCGAGAAGCGCGTCAGGCCTGTTGTCATAACGCGACGCAATAATGCTGGCCGCATCAGGTTTTGTAACGCGAACGTCAATAAGGGTGTGTTTTCCGGACATGGGGCATTATCGCAGAAATTGGCAAAAACGCCAATTGCGACGGCCTATGGAGTCATCGGCGGATCCGATTAAGAATCCGGGTCACGGCAGAGAGCTGGCATAAGGAAGGCAAGGGCCCTCGAAAACCGGCTCTGCCCGAGTTCGGACTCAAGCAGACAGGGGCCATCCCCGCAATTGTGCCGCTCGCGGCATTGTCCCTCGGTCTGTTCCAGCGATACATTCCGCTTGGCATTCTTGCAAAACTGATAGCCCGGATTGATTGGAATACTCATGATTCCTGCCCTTTTTTTACCAATGGGCACCAGGCGCAGGAAATAGTCATTGATCTAGATCAAGACATGAATGCCCATCACGCCGCCAGGCGGCTCTTCTCCTTGGCAAACGGGCTCAATCCCAGCCACTCCTGCATGGCGCTGGCAATCTCCTTGTCGCCCTGGATATCAAGCTCGCCTGCCTCCACTTCTTTTTTCACTGTGGTTACACCCATCCACACCGCCGTCATGGCGCGGAGCGATCCTGCAACAACAAGATCAATATCAAAGCCGGGATCGGCGAGGCACAGGTCCACCTTGCCGGTGGGCTCGACAACCAGCCACCAGTTCTGCCGGGCCCGCCCTGTTTCATTGAATTGATAGGCGATGGTGCAACGCCGCTTTGGCAGCGGCTTGGGATCAAGCCAGCGGCGCATGTCCCACATCAGAAGCGAGGGATCGAGATTCTTGAGCGACACTTTCGATTCAACCCAGCGCTGGCCCCAGAAGCCCATGGCCATCACAATGGGTTTCAGTTCCTCGCCGGCCTCGGTCAGTTCATATTCCTTGCCGCCCTTTGGCAACGAAACTTCCCGGATGATCCCGGCTTCGCGCATTTCAACGAGGCGTTTCGATAGGAGCGACGGCGACATGCGGGGAACCCCCTTGCGGAGATCATTGAAACGCCGGGTGCCGCAATACATTTCGCGCAGGACCAGGGCAGTCCAGCGTGAGCAGAAAATTTCCGCCGCCATGGCAACGGGACAAAACTGGCCATAACTTCCGTGCTCGGACATCTCTTCCTCCACTCAAACCGTCAAAATAACGCTACCATGGAACCTGGCGGAGAAACAGTACAGAAACTGTACCAGTCCGCCTTGCCGGAACTTGACAATTCGCGCTGGCAGTACAGATTTAGGACTAGATAAGGAGCGGGGGCAGGGGCACGATGGGGGCAAGCAAAAACCGATAGGGAGACCGCCATGAGTACCGTTGCCAAATTGAAACCGGGCAAAACCGATTTTGCCGCCATCGCCGAAAAGCTGGGAAAGGATTTCGCGGCCTGCGCCGAGGTGGCCGATGAGAGCGATTGCTTTGTCGCCGACAACTATGCCGCGTTGAAAACCTCAGGCCTGGTGGAAGCAGCCGTTCCAGTTGAACTTGGCGGCGGCGGGGCAAGCGTCCATGAACTGGCCGAAATGCTGCGCATCCTGGCGCACCATTGCAGTTCAACCGCGCTGGCCTTCGCCATGCACACCCATCTTGTTACGGTCCCGTCCTGGCGCTGGAGCCACCAGAAGGTGGCGGCCGTGGAACCCCTGCTGAAGCGCATCGCCGCTGAAAAAATCTTCCTGTCAACCAGCGGCGGTTCCGATTGGGTGGCGGGCGCTGGCAAGGCCGAGCGCGTCGACGGCGGCTACAAGATCACAGCGCGCAAGGTGTTCTCCTCGGGCGCCCCCGCCGGCAGCATCTTCATGACCACCGCCGTCCTGGAAGAATCCGGTGCCGAACCAATGGTCTTGCACTTCGGCATCCCGATGAATTCGCCAAACCTGCGCATTGATCCGGTCTGGAAAACTTTGGGCATGCGCGGCACCGCTTCCCATGACGTCATCATCGAGGGCCATGTGGTTCCGGAAGCAGCCGTCGCCCTCAAGCGCAAGGCCGGCGAATGGCACCCGCTGTTCCAGATCATTGGGACCATTGCCATTCCGCTGATTTACAGCGTCTATCTCGGCGTTGCCGAAAGCGCCCGCGACATTGCCGTGAAGCTGGCGAAGAAACGCCGGAGCGACCACCATATCTTGCAACTCGTGGGCCAGATGGATTCGGAACTCTTGGGCGCCCGTGTTTCCCACAGCTACATGCTCGATGTGGTGGCGCGCAACACGCCCGGAGCCGAAAGCATCAATGACGTGATGATGGCACGCCGGCTCGTGGCGGCCCACGCCATTCGCGCCGTTGAGCTTGCCATGGAAGCGGCAGGCGGTGCGGGCTTCTACCGGGCGCAAGGATTGGAGCGCCGGTTCCGCGACGTGCAGGGTGCGCGCTACCATCCAATGCAGCCCGGCCAGCAGGCCGAATATGCCGGCGCCATGGCGCTGGGAATTCCGATTGATAAAATTTTTTAGAGCGAGACGACATTCTCCCCAATCCGTCATCCCGACTTACGTCGGGATGACGGAAATAAATGCGAAAATTCCCGCATAGGAACGCTACATACTGATCGCTGCAGTCTTGCGAAGGAAAGTCTTGTCCATGAGTTGTGCCAGCGCAAAATGGGCGACATCGGCGCGGGAGACTTTTGGAATGCCATGTAACTCGAGGCGCTCGCCGCGCCGGTAGGTTTCGGTTTTTGGCCCAGTGGTCAGCATGACCGGATGAATGATGGTCCAGTCGAGACCGCTGGCTTTGACAATGTCCTCGCCCGCATTCTTGTCGCGGTAGACGTCGCCAAGCAGCAGCCGGTACATCAACCGTGGAACAAGAGGCGCATTCCGCGAACTCGCTCCCACGCCGAAGGCTGAAATCAGGATCAGCCGCCGCACGTCATGCTTTCTTGCTGCGGGCACAATCGCGGCCATGCCGCCGGCGATCAGGCCAGCGGATTTGAGTGAATTTGCCACGCCGAGAGCACAGATGATTGCGTCCTTGCCTGCGATTGCCACGGCGATGGACGGCTGATCTTTCAACGCATCGCCTTCTATGATGTGCAGCCTGCTGTCTTTTATTTGCAGCTTTTTCGTATCGCGGACAAAGGCCGTCACCTCATGGCCCTGTTCCAGTGCCTGCTTGATTATTTCCTGTCCGGTCCCGCCGCTTGCCCCAAATACAACAAGGTTCATGTTGGCCACCTTCTAATCCTGAAATACTGCCGGAGCCTTTTGACGCCGATCCACCTTCAGTTGAAACACGTCCGAACGGGCGTAGTGGCCCGTGGGGTCGAGCGATTTTCGCGAGGCGCGGGCCATGTCCGCATCGATCGTCAAGTAGAGGATCGACTTCTTTTCATGCAGCGGACCGGCTACGAGGGTGCCGCCGGGTTTGACGGCAATGGCATCGCCTGGATTAATCCATTCCTCGTCCTTGAAAAGCTGGCCACGGCCTGGGAATGAGAGTGGAATATCCAATCCCTGCAGGGCTGTTGCCGATGCCAGGACCCAGCATCCGCCCTCTTTTGCGATGTGCCGCATGCTGGCCGTCCATAAGTCGCCGCAATCCCAGGTGATGGCCACCAGAATGTCCATCTGCTGCGCATAAAGCGCGTAACGGGCCAGCGGCATGTAATTTTCCCAGCATAAGAGACAGCCGAGGCGGCCGAACTTCGTGTCGACAACGCGCAAGCCGCTGGCATCGCCCGCACCCCACACCATTCGCTCCGGGTTCGTTGGCATCAGTTTGCGGTGCTTGTTGAGAATCGCGCCGTCATCGCCGATGACCACCACAGTATTGAACAGTGTTGAACCGCTGAATTCGCTATCGAGTTCGTGCATCCCAATGACAATCACCATGCCGTGCTGCGCGGCTGCTTCCCGCAAGGGATCGAGGTCACCAGAACCGATGTTGATTGCGTTGCGTTGCAACTGGCGATGAATTTCATTTCCCAGCGCCATGTCTCCACCAGGCCGCAACCGCCATATCCAAGTCGGATAGCCCGGGAGGAACGCCTCGGGAAACGTGATCAACCGGGCACCCTTGCTGGCGGCCTCGGCAACAGCGGCAAGGGCAACAGCCATGGATGCTTCCTTATCAAGTAGCACAGGCGGCATTTGGCAGATTGCTGTGAAAACTTCCATGATTCTATCCCCGTCAGATTCCGAACTCGGCGAGCAGCCTCCTTGAAGCGGCGTCAAAGCGCGCCATGCCGCCATGGGAACGCGCCATCATCATCGAGCCTTCCAATGAATCGATGATAAACTGTGATGCCTCCGCGGCCGGGCCATCAAAGCGCAGGGCGCCGCTTGCGCGTCCTTCGTTGAGCACGCGGGTGAGCCAGCGCTCATTCAACTGGAAGAAGCTTTCCAATGCTGCCTGCATGGATTTCGGCAGGGTTGCGAATTCCGCCGCCAGCATTCCGCACAGGCACATCCGCTCGTCGGCGAGAACACCCCCGTAGAGCCCGACGTAGCGCCGCAGCTTTGCGGCAGTTCCGCCGGCCTCGAGATCAATTGCATCCAGGGCCACCTTGAAAGTGTCGCCGTATCGCTCAATCAAATTCACGCCCAGATCGACTTTTGACGGAAAGTGAAAATGCAGGCTTGCCTTTGAAACACTGAGGGAGGAGGCAATATCGGCATAACTGAAGGCATTGAAGCCGCGGGTCTGCACCAGGCGCTGGGCGATATCCAAAATCTGCTGTGACGTGTGCTGACGATCGATTTTTCTGGTCAAGCGAGTCTTTCCGAATTTCCAGCCGACATGAAACCTTAGGGCAGGGGCGCAGAATCCAGTCTAGAACTCTACCTACTAGTTGACAAGTTACTTATTGATAGGTAAGTAAATTGCTTCGAGTTCAACTTCTCCCGGGGCAATGGAGACTAAGGTGCCGACCGTCGAACAGCTGCTCAATCACGCAAGGGCGCTTCTCCCCTGCCGGTACTCAGCCGTGGAGACGCTATCCGAGATCGAAGCCGGCGCCCTAGTCATTGATATCCGCGGCGACGAGCAGCAGCGTAGGGACGGCCTCATTCCCCGGACAATAATCGTCCGCCGTAACGTGCTGGAGTGGCGTTGCGACCCCGTTTCCCCCTGGCATCATCCCAGTATCACTGATCACCGGCAAAAAATCATCCTGTTCTGCAACGAGGGATACCAGTCAGTTCTGGCGGCGGCCAATCTCCAGATATTGGGCCTCGCCTTTGCGACTGACATGGAGGGCGGCTTTGCAGGCTGGAAGTCCGCCGGCTTGCCGACAAAACCCTACGACCTTGATGAAAAGAAATAAACTATCCGTCCAGTAGTGAGGAATGCCATGTCGAAACTTTACGGCGAAAGCCACCGCAAGCTGCAGCGCGAGTTTGACACCGAGCGCCTCGCTGACCGGATCGAGGAACGCCTGTTCCACGAACACATCACGCCTGATGACCGGGCGTTTATCGAGCGCATGGACATGTTCTTTCTGGCGACGGCAGACGCGGAGGGCCAGCCCAACTGCTCCTACAAGGGCGGTGACCCCGGTTTTATCCGCGTCCTCGATCCGCAGACGCTGGTGTTTCCCAACTACGATGGCAACGGCATGTATCTTTCCATGGGCAACACGATTGTGAACCCGGAGATTGGTATGCTATTCATCGATTTCGAGAAGCAAAAGCGCATGCGGCTCAACGGCACCGCGCGGATCGAGCCCGCCAATTCTGTTGAACCCTCCTATCCGGAAACGCAATTCGTGGTGAAGGTCAAGGTGCGCCAGGTATTTCCCAATTGCCCGCGCTACATTCACAAGATGCAACTGGTGGAGCGCTCAAGTTTTGTGCCCCATGCCGAAGTCAAGACACCTGTGCCGGGTTGGAAGCGCGCGGATTGGGCCTGCGACGTGCTGCCCGCGGGAGATCCTGCTTCGAAGCCGGATAGGTAATGTCCTCCCCCGTTTCACGCATTGCTGTCCGGGGAAAGTCATGCATAACGGAACAGCAACTGGTCTGGGTGGATTGGCTTTGGTTTTGAGGGGTTGATGGGCGGGGGTTTTTCGATGTCGGCCATGCTTCTGCGGGTGTGCAGGAATGT
>CAZHCO010000142.1:0-1052 GCA_964530965.1 uncultured Aestuariivirga sp.
CATGCCGCTGTGGACCGGCCGCTCCAGGCACTGCACCTCGAGGTCGACGCTGCAGATGCCGCGCAGCTGGTAGGTCAGCGCCGGGATCCCGGTGTCGAAGTTCGCGGTGTCCGAGAGCACGATGAAATCGGCGTCGAGCCGATCGCGGTAGGTCTTCAGGAAGCGGCCGAGGTTCTCGGAGCCGATCTCCTCTTCGCCTTCGATCACGAAGCGCACGTTGACCGGCAGCTCGCCCCCGGACTTGAGGTAGGACGCGACGGCGGCGATGTGCGTCATGCAGCCGGCCTTGTCGTCAGCGGTGCCACGGCCGAACAACCGGCCGCCGCGGACCACGGGCTCGTACGGGGGCGACAGCCACTTTTCGGGCCGGCCTTCGGGCTGCACGTCGTGGTGCCCGTACAGCAGGATCGTCGGGGCGCCGGGCTTCCTCAGCCAGTCACCGTAGACATACGGGTGCACGCCCTCGATCTCCAGGATTTCGACGTGCTCGACGCCGGCCTCGCGCATGACACTTGCCATTGCCTCGGCGGAGCGGCCGAGCGCCTGCGAGGGCGCGGGCTCGGCCGAGACGCCCGGGATGCGCGAGAGCGTCACGAGCTGGTCCTGGAAATGGGCGAGGTGCGAGTCGAGGTAGTCGATCGCGGCCTTCACGCGGCCGTTGGGCTTGGTCAAGGGGCTCCTCCTGAGATGTCGCGGCGAGCGAGCGCGGCGCGGAAACGGCCGCCCAGAGTTTAGCCCGGATCCGGAAAACGACCACCGCGCGGCGGAGCGCGAGGCCTCGAGCGGCGCGCGCTCGGGCGCCGAAGCCTGCGTGGTACGATCATCGCGACCGGGATGCAGCTCAGCCAGGTCGGCAAGTACGAGGTCATCGGCAAGATCGGCGCGGGCGCCATGGGCGAGGTCTTCCGCGCCCACGACCCCGTGCTCGGGCGCGACGTCGCGATCAAGGTCGTGCTCGGCAAGCTGAGCGAGGACGCGGGCGCCCGCCAGCGCTTCCAGCGCGAGGCGCAGTCCGCAGCCGGGCTCAACCACCCCAACATCATCACGGTCTA
>CAZHCO010000143.1:0-18790 GCA_964530965.1 uncultured Aestuariivirga sp.
ATTTCAGCCAGTGCAATAGAAGGCGATCCATAGATATCTTCCAGCACCACCTTGCCATCTGCAACGGCTTCGGAGTCTGTTAAATTGTCGAGATCAGAGCTGCTGCCGCCTTCATCCAGAAGATCAAGCAATGCTTCTAACGCCTCGTAATCGTTTTGCGATTTGCTTTTGAGTTGCCTGGCAATGGCGGGGCACAGTTTTCCAAGATTGGATTTTGCTTCACTCGCGGTCGTGCCGCAGGCTTTTGCAACACTGGCAAAATAATTGCCGCTCTGGGCCGCATCCAAAATAGTCATCATCGTCATCTACAGCGTCCCGGTAATTTCAAAACCCAGGCTCTTGGCTTCCTTCACCAGAGGTTCGTAGGAGCGGAAATGATGGGCCTTCAATCCCGCAAGCCGCGCTCCCTGCACATTTGATCTTTTGTCGTCGATGAACCAGGTATCAGCGGGAGCAACACTTATCTTTGCCAGCAATTTTGTAAAGCTTTGGGGATCAGGCTTCTTGGTTCCAAATTCATAGGAGCAGTAACGCTCCTTGAAAATGGCCGCAGCTTCAGGAAACAGTTCATCGAGCGAGCTTTTAACAATGGGGCCGTTGTTGGTGTAGATGGCAATACGCGCGGCTGTGGCGATGGATTCTGCCAGCGTCAATACATCAAACGACGCAATCATCGATTCCCGCCGGGCGGCAATCCATTGCTGGCGCGTGATGGTGTGGCCGATACGGTAACTGAATTCCGCGAGATAGACGTCGGCATCGGGATAGCCGCCGGAGTCGGCATCATCTTCGAAACCTGAATCCCAGATGGCGGCCCTGATATCCCGCGGCGTCTTGCCTGAAATTTGGGAGAGGGCGCGAAGCCTGCGGCCGAGGTCATAGTGGCACAACACGTCATCCATATCGAAAATGACGAGGCGTGGTGGCATCGCTCAAGCCGCCGTTCCGCCAACCGTCAATCGGTCAATGCGTAAGGTGGGTTGGCCGACGCCGACCGGCACGCCCTGGCCCTGCTTGCCGCAGGTTCCAATGCCGGGATCAAGCGCCATGTCATTGCCCACCATCGAAATGCGGGTGAGGGCATCAGCCCCTGAGCCAATGAGTGTAGCCCCCTTGACCGGGGTGGTGATCTTCCCGTCTTCAATCAGATAGGCCTCGGTGCAGGAGAACACGAACTTGCCGGAGGTAATATCAACCTGGCCGCCGCCGAAGGATTTGGCGAATAGGCCCTTCTTGATGGATTTCAAAATCTCGTCGGGGTGCCGGTCGCCCGACAGCATGTAGGTGTTGGTCATGCGCGGCATGGGCGCATGGGCATAGGATTGCCGCCTGCCATTGCCCGTGGGCTTGACCCCCATGAGCCGGGCATTGAGCCGATCCTGCATGAAGCCCACCAGCACCCCGTCTTCAATCAGGGTGGTGCAATTGGAAGGGGTGCCCTCATCGTCGATGCTGAGTGAACCGCGGCGGTCTGGAATTGTTCCGTCATCAACCACGGTAATGCCCTTGGCGGCGATGCGGCTGCCCATGAGCCCCGCAAAGGCAGAAGTGCCCTTGCGATTGAAATCCCCCTCCAGGCCATGGCCTATGGCCTCATGGAGCAGAATGCCGGGCCACCCCGGACCTAGAAGCACATCAACTTCGCCAGCGGGCGCCGGTTTTGCATCCAGTGACACGAGGCTCTGGCGATAGGCCTCGCGTGCCGCATCCTGCCACAGGTCATCAGTCAAATAAGATGTGGGATCACCACGGCCTCCCAATCCATGGCTGCCCTGGCCTTGAACACCGCCACGGGCCGACACAATCGACACGCCAAAACGCACCAAAGGCCGCACGTCCCGGTAAATGCGGCCATCGCCGCGAATGATTTCAATTGACTGCCAGTCGCTGGCCAGAGAAACAGAAACCTGGGCAACTTCAGGCCCCAAGCCCCGCGCAAACGCATCAACCTTCTGCAGAAGGCTTACTTTTTCCGCAAATCCGATGGCCTCAACCGGATTTTGCGCAGAGTAAAGTTTTTGATTTGTGCGCTCCGGCGAAGCAGTGGATTGCCCGCCTTTTGATCTCGCCATGGTCTTGCACAGGTCCGCAGCGCGCTTGAGGGCTGCAACGGAAATTTCAGTTGAGTGGGCATAGGCCGCAGTCTCACCCGTCACCGAGCGCAGCCCAAACCCCTGGGATTCGTCAAAACTGGCGGCCTTCAGTTTTCCGTCATCGAAGGAAAATCCTTGCGTTTGACGCTTTTCAACAAACAACTCGCCATCATCGGCACCCTGCAATGCATCCGCCACAAGCTCTGTCGCCTGTGTCTGGGTGGTATCGCTGTTATCGAAGAGTGAGAGTGGCAACGGAAAAATCCTTGTCCAAAAGTATCACACAGCGCGCTTCCCGGCGAAGTGATTCCACTTCGCCGAAAAGGAATCGCGCCGAGTCAACATTCTGGAGCATGTCCTTTTCGGCGAAGTCATGCAACTTCGCCGAGACATGCTCTAGATAAGCACCAGATACCGCCGCCGCTAGCCCATAGTTACAGGGTATTCAGATTGTCCAAAGCGGCTGAAAATCCTTCAAGCGAGATTTTCAGCGGAATGCCCAGTCCCGGCGCTTCGTAAACAATGAAATTGGCGGCCGTGCCCTTTTTCAACAACGCGAGAGTCTCCGCCGAGGCCTCCGCCAGGGCCTCACAAATTTGCGGCCTGCAGCGCGTAAATGGCACACGGCCAACCGCGGCACCATCGACTTCAAGGGCAACACCCGTAGGCAGGTAGACGCCGATTGGGGCCATGATGCGCATCATGATAACATCCTTGTCACCCTGCCTTGCCCTGACGATGACAAGGGACATGCCGACTTTCGCATTCTTTTCGCTGCGGGTGACTTGCACCATGCCACAAGATTTTTTTCCAGCCTGGCCTCCGCTTGCTGGTGGTGCACTGCACTGAATTTGCCAGGCGCCATGGGTTGCAATGGTTTCAGCGGCAACTGGTGCGGGCTGCCCCGTTTTTCCCGGCTTCACCCGGGGGCCAAATGTTTTTTGTCCCGCCGCCGGCTGCTCCGTCTGTGCAAAGGCTGAAACCGGCCAGAAAAGGCCTAGCAGGCCTGCCACAGCAAGGGTGCGAAGGGAAGTGGTGATTCTCACGGGAACAGTACCTTTCGTAATCGAAGCGCGGCTAATAGCGCCGAGTTAAGTGCAAAACAACACCGAATTGGAGTATGCTTAAAAATGCTCGCTGCTGCATTTCACGGATAAATGAGGCGGAATTTCGAATAGGCGAAGCGCTTGATTACAATGACGTTATGCCGCGCCCGCTTTAGTTGCGAGTGCGAAGCGAATGTGGTTCACATTCAGCCGGCCGTTGGGGTATTCATGTGAACCTGCGATGGCGGGGCTGGGACTGGGCAACAACCGGTAGCAAAATTACGAACTGAGAGGGTTATCGATGAAGATCGCAAACAGGCTGGCGGGAACGATAGCGGGGATGTTTGTTCTTTTCGCCTCGGTCACCGCCTGGGCCGCCGCTGGCCAGCCTGAACCATGGCAAATGGGCTTGCAGGATGCGGTAACCCCCGTTGCCGAGTTCATCGGCTGGCTGCACAATTTCCTTTTGGTCATCATTACTGTGATCACCCTCTTTGTCCTTGGCCTGATGCTTTATATTTTTGTGCGCTTCAATGCCAAGGCGAACCCTGTTCCAACTAAGACCACCCATAACACCTTTATTGAAGTGGCCTGGACCGTTATCCCCATTTTGATTCTCGTTGCCATCGCCATTCCGTCCCTGCGGCTTCTCTACCTCCAGCGGGACATTCCGGTGGCCGACATGACCGTGAAAGTCATTGGCAATCCTGGCTGGAATTGGACCTATGAGTATCCTGATCTTGGACTGAACGATGATGGCACTGCAAAGGTCAGCTTCACTGCCGCCCTAAAAACGCGCGAAGATGCGGCCAAGGATAATGTTCCCTATTTGCTGGCAACCGATGTGCCGGTTGTCGTGCCGGTCAACAAGATCGTGAAAATGATTATTACATCCGATCCCGAGGGGATCATCCACGCCTGGACCATTCCCTCCTTCGGCATGAAAATTGACGCCATTCCCGGCCGCCTGAACGAAGACTGGTTCAAGGCGACGAAAGAAGGTGTGTATTACGGCCAGTGCTCCGAGCTTTGCGGCAAGGACCATGCCTATATGCCCATCGAAGTGCACGTCGTATCGGATGCGGACTTTGCCGCCTGGGCCGAAAAAATCAAGACTGCCAGCACCGAAGAAGCCAGAGACTTTCTATTTGCCGTGCTGAAGGCCAAGGGCCAGCTGGCGCAAAATTGAATTCATTGAGAGGCTAAACACCCATGTCCCACGCAACCGCCGCTCACGATGACCATGCGCTGCCTTCGGGCTGGAAACGCTATGTCTATTCCACCAACCACAAGGACATCGGCACGATGTATCTTTGGTTTGCGATTATTTCAGGCCTGATTGGCGGCTTTTTGTCTGTCATGATGCGTATTGAACTGGCCGAGCCCGGCATTCAGATGTTTACCGGCCTGGCCCAAATGGCCTATGGCACGTCCGCCGATGCGGCAGTCGACCAGGGCAAGCACATGTATAACGTGTTTGTGACGGGCCACGGCCTTCTCATGATCTTCTTCATGGTCATGCCCGCGATGATCGGTGGCTTTGGAAACTGGTTTGTGCCGCTGATGATCGGCGCGCCTGACATGGCGTTTCCGCGCATGAACAACATTTCATTCTGGCTGTTGCCGCCGGCCCTCGGGCTTCTGCTGATTTCGATGTTCGCTGAAGGCCCTGCAAATGCCTATGGCGTCGGCGGTGGCTGGACGCTTTATCCGCCGCTCTCCACCACGGGCCAGCCCGGTCCTGCCATGGATTATGCGATTTTGTCGGTCCATCTCGCCGGTGCCTCGTCGATCCTGGGCGCCATCAACTTCATCACCACCATTTTCAACATGCGCGCTCCGGGCATGACGCTGCACAAGATGCCGCTGTTCGTGTGGTCCATCCTCGTCACCGTGTTCCTGCTCCTGTTGTCGCTGCCCGTGCTGGCCGGTGCCATCACCATGCTGCTGACTGACCGTAACTTCGGCACATCCTTCTTCGTGCCGTCCAAGGGTGGTGACCCCATTCTCTTCCAGCACCTTTTCTGGTTCTTCGGCCACCCGGAAGTTTACATTCTCATTCTCCCCGGCTTCGGCATCATTTCGCAGATCGTTTCGACCTTCTCGAAGAAGCCCGTGTTCGGTTATCTCGGCATGGCCTATGCGATGGTGGCGATCGGCGTTGTGGGTTTCGTGGTCTGGGCGCACCATATGTACACAGTCGGCATGGATGCCGATACGCAAGCTTATTTCGTGGCGGCAACCATGATCATCGCGGTGCCGACGGGCGTGAAGATTTTCTCCTGGATTGCCACCATGTGGGGCGGATCAATTGAATTCAAGGTGCCCATGCTCTGGGCGCTCGGATTCATCTTCCTGTTTACCGTGGGCGGCGTAACCGGCGTCGTGCTCGCCAACGCGGGTGTCGATCGTTCCTTGCATGACACGTACTACGTGGTTGCCCACTTCCACTACGTCTTGTCGCTTGGCGCGGTGTTTGCAATCTTCGGTGCCTGGTACTACTGGTTCCCGAAATTCACCGGCTACATGTACAGCGAAGCCATTGGCAAGCTGCATTTCTGGGTTACTTTTGTTGGCGTGAACTTCCTGTTCTTCCCGCAGCATTTCCTGGGGCTCGCCGGCATGCCACGCCGCTACATCGACTATCCCGATGTATTCGCGGGCTGGAACCAGATATCATCCTACGGCTCCTACATGTCTGCCATCGGCGTACTGATTTTCCTCTACGGCGTCTTCTCGGCCTACGCGAAAAAGCAACAGGCGGCCGACAACCCCTGGGGCGTAGGTGCCACAACGCTGGAATGGACACTCTCTTCACCTCCGCCATTCCATCAGTTCAATACACTACCCGTCATAAAGTAAGTTCATGAGCGACCTGCAGCTAAATATCGCCAGCCATTCTCCTGCCCTCGGCGGGCAGGGCACGGCCGGCGATTATTTTGCGCTGCTGAAGCCCCGTGTCATGTCGCTTGTCATTTTCACCGCATTCGTTGGCATCATTGCGGCTCCCGGAACTTTGCACCCGCTGTTGGCGCTTGTGGCGCTCCTTGCCATTGCCGTGGGCGCTGGTGCCTCCGGTGCCCTTAACATGTGGTATGACGCCGATATTGACGCGAAGATGAAGCGCACCAAATCTCGCCCCGTGCCGCGTGGCGCTATACTTCCCCGTGAGGCCTTGGGATTTGGGGCAAGCCTTGCCGTTGGTTCGGTTATTGCCCTGGGCCTGATGGTCAATCTGGTCGCGAGTGTCCTGCTGGCATTCACCATCTTCTTCTATGTCGTGATCTACACCATGTGGCTGAAGCGCTGGACGCCACAGAACATTGTGATTGGCGGTGCCGCCGGAGCACTTCCGCCAATGATCGGCTGGGCCGCTGTGACAGGCACGATCGATCCCGGTGGCATCTCGCTTTTCCTGATTATCTTCATGTGGACACCACCGCATTTCTGGGCGCTGGCCCTGTTCACCGAGAATGATTATGCGGCCGCAGGCGTTCCCATGCTGCCAAATGTTGCGGGGCCCGACGAAACCCGCAAGCAAATCCTGCTCTACACGCTGGTCCTTTTGCCCCTGACGTTTGTTCCCGCGCTTCTGGGCGTAAGCGGCCTTCTCTATGTCATGGGCGTAACGCTGCTCTCGGCCATGTTTCTCTATTACGCAATCAATGTCTATCGTCTCCGCGAAGGTGTTGCGGCCAATCGCGCCTGCAAGAAGCTCTTTGGTTTTTCAATTCTCTGGCTTTTCCTTGTCTTCGCGCTTATCCCGCTTGAGCACATCCTGGGCCTGCCAAGCTTTCCACCGGTGCTGCCGTGAACAACGCTCCCTTCAGCACTGAGGATATGGCGCGCCGCAGGAAGCGCTCGATCATCATGGCGCTCATACTTGGTGCCCTCATGGTCCTGTTCTTTGCCACGACCATTGTGCGGATCGGCAGCAATTTCGCGGCGATGAGTGGAGGCTGACATGAGGGCTGCTCCCGTCATCCCCAATGCGCGGAAAAATCTCCGTGTCGCAGCGGCGGCAGCGAGCGTTGCTGTTGTGATGGTTGGTCTCGCCTATGCCTCCGTGCCGCTTTACAGCATGTTCTGTGAGGTCACGGGATTTGGCGGCACCACCCAGCGTGCCGATGCTGCCCCTGAAACCGCAACCGACAAATTCATCACCATCAGGTTTGACGCCAACACCGCAGGCAGCCTTGGCTGGAACTTCCACCCCATGCAGACTGTCATGAAGGTCAGGATCGGTGAACAGAACCTGGCGCACTACAGCGCCACAAACAACACCGGCAAGGTGGTAACGGGAAGTGCCATGTTCAACGTGACGCCCATAGTGGCTGGCGCTTACTTCAACAAGATTCAGTGCTTCTGCTTCACGGAGCAAACCCTGAAGCCCGGTGAAAGCGCCGATTTGCCCGTGGATTTCTTTGTCGATCCGGCAATCCTCGACGATCCGGATTCAAAGTCGATCAATGAAATCACGCTGTCCTATACATTTTTTCCAGTAGATAAACCTGACGCTGTTTCCGCGGTTGAGCAACCGCCGGAGCGAAATACAAATTGAGGAGTAGGGGACATGGCTGACGCCCACGTAAAGAACCACGATTATCACTTGGTCAACCCAAGTCCCTGGCCGGTCGTTGGCGCCGCCTCAGCCTTTATACTGGCCATTGGTGCCGTAAACTGGATGCACGGTGGCAACTGGTTAATCATGGCCCTTGGCTTTGCCCTCGTGTTCTACACCATGTTCATGTGGTGGCGCGATGTAATCCACGAAGCCCATGCGGGCGATCACACACCCGTTGTCAGCCTTCATCTGCGCTACGGCATGATCATGTTCATTGCCTCGGAAGTCATGTTCTTCGTGGCATGGTTCTGGGCCTTTTTCGATGCCAGCCTGTTTTCCGATGAAGCCATTCAGGCCTCGCGCGTGGCACTCACCGGCGGCGTTTGGCCGCCCGCCGGCACAAAGATTTTTGACCCGTGGCACCTGCCTCTGGTGAACACCCTGATCCTTCTCACCTCGGGAACGACCGTCACATGGGCCCATCATGCCCTGTTGAACAATGACCGGCAGGGCCTGAAATGGGGCCTTATCGCAACCGTAGCCCTGGGCGCACTTTTCACCAGCGTACAGGCCTATGAGTATGCCCACGCGCAATTTGCCTTCAGCCGCGAAGGCGAAGGCAACATCTATGGTTCAACCTTCTTTATGGCCACAGGCTTCCATGGCTTCCATGTGCTTGTGGGAACAATCTTCCTGCTGGTTTGCCTGTTCCGCGCCATGAAGGGCCACTTCACACCGCAACAGCATTTCGGCTTCGAAGCTGCTGCCTGGTACTGGCATTTCGTGGACGTGGTCTGGCTGTTCCTCTTTTCCTGCGTCTATGTCTGGGCCTCGGCCGGTGTCGTGATCGGACACGAGTAATTGAACATGCGGGATGAATGACAGTTATTATCCGGAACTTTCTCCGCTCACCACGGGCCTTGCTGCAAAGTGTCCCCGTTGTGGGCGGGGTAAATTGTTTGATGGTTATTTGAACGTCGCCAAGTCCTGCCAGAGCTGCGGGCTGTCCTTTACCTTCGCCGACAGTGGCGACGGAGCTGCATGGTTTGTCATGCTGTTTACATGCGTCGTGGGCGTGGGTTCAATTCTTGGCCTTGAGATTGCCTACTCACCCCCCTTCTGGGTTCATATCATGCTGGCTATTCCTGTTCTAATCCTGATGCCGCTCATTCTCCTGCGGCCCGTGAAGGGTTTTCTCCTCTGCCAGCAATGGATAACCAAGGCCCGCGAAGGCCGGGTGGAGAAATGAAGACGCGTATCTGGCCAATAGCGCTCTGGGCGGGCCTGGGTATTGCCGTGCTCACAGGGCTCGGAACGTGGCAACTCTCTCGTCTTGCCGAAAAGCAGGCGCTTCTTGCTGAAATTGCCCAGCGGGCCGCCGCACCACCGGTTTCACTGGGCGAAGTCCTGGCACGCAGGGACAAGGGCGAAGATATCGAATTCGTCAGGGTCAAGACAAAAGGTGTCTTCGATAACCAGTTCGAAAGACACAAACTTGCAACCTTTGAAGGAAGTCCCGGCTGGCAGATCGTAACACCTTTCACCAGCGACGAGGGCATTGTCGCCCTGGTTGACCGCGGAGTGGTTTCCGATGATTTGCGCAATGCCGATAAGCGGCCTGCGGAAGCGGCGCCCGTAGAGTTAACCGCCATCATTCGCTCCCACAACAGCGGCGGTGGTTTCTTCGATCCCGAAAATGATATTGAAGGCAATGTCTGGTACTGGTGGGATGTTCCCGCAATGCTTTCCTCGATACCCATTGCCAGCGAGAAGAAGGTGGCACCCTTTGTCCTGCAGGCGCTTCCCGGTGAAGATCCAAAGAAGTTTCCGCGCGCCAGCAGCCCCGAAGCCCAGTTGCGCAACAATCATTTGCAATATGCCGGAACCTGGTTTTTCCTCGCCCTGACGCTATTTGTGATCGCGGGTCTTTTCATCCGGAAACAGGTGAAAAGAACCGGTGCTTGATGACACGGGTTCGCCCCGCTAGTTTGAATTTCCAACAAGGAGGTTCCTTGGTGCAGTATCTGTCGACAAGAGGGGAAGCCCCGGAGCTTGGCTTTGAAGATGTTCTGCTCACGGGCCTCGCCCGCGATGGCGGCCTCTACATTCCCAAGACCTGGCCGCAAATCAGCGCCGATGAATTGCGTGGCCTGCGCGGTCGCTCCTATCAGGATATGGCCCACCACGTGGTTTCGAAATTCATCGGTGGTGCAATTCCCGACGTTGAATTGAAGAAGATGATTGCAGAGGCTTATGCAACCTTCGGCCACCCCGCTGTCACGCCCTTGAAGCAGCTCGACGCCAACCAGTGGCTTCTGGAACTTTTCCATGGCCCGACTTTGGCATTCAAGGATGTCGCCATGCAGTTGCTGGCGCGCCTCATGGATTGGACTCTGACGAAGCGTGGGGGCAGGGTCACAATTGTCGGCGCCACGTCGGGTGACACGGGCGGTGCGGCTATTGACGCGTTCAAGAGTAGCAAGAACGCCACCACCATCATACTCCATCCCCATGGCCGGGTTAGCGATGTGCAGCGCCGTCAGATGACCACAGTGGATTCTCCCGCCATCCACAACATCGCCATTGAAGGAAATTTTGATGATTGCCAGGCCATCGTCAAAGCCCTGTTCAATGACAGCGGCTTCCGTGACCGCGTGGGTCTTGCGGGCGTGAATTCCATAAACTGGGCCCGCATCATGGCCCAGATCGTCTATTATGTATCCTCGGCAGTAGCGCTGGGTGCCCCCGATCGCAAAGTAAGCTTCTGCGTTCCCACCGGTAACTTTGGCGATATCTTTGCAGGGTTCGTCGCCAAGCGCATGGGAGTTCCCATTGATCGCTTGATCATTGCGACCAATGTGAACGACATTCTGGATCGCACTTTGAAAACAGGCCGCTATGAAATGCAGGGTGTTACGGCAAGTACAAGCCCCTCCATGGATATCCAGATTTCCAGCAATTTCGAACGGCTGCTGTATCTCGCCTACGGGCGCGATGCCGGAGCGATACGCGGCCTCATGGCGGGCCTGTCCCAATCCGGTTCCTTCACCATTGGCCAGAAAGAACTGACAGCCATCTGCGAAGAATTTGACTCCTTCGCGGTAAACGAAGCCGAAACCGCCAAAACCATTGCCCAAACCCTGAAAGCAACGGGCGAACTTCTGGACCCCCACAGTGCCATCGGTTTTGCCGCCGCACTCAGGGCAAGATCCAGCACCAGCGCCATGGTGACCCTGGCCACCGCCCACCCCGCCAAATTCCCCGAGGCGGTCGAAAAAGCCAGCGGTATAAGGCCCCATTTACCTCAAAGACTATCCCACTTGCTCAACGCCAAAGAACGCTTCAAGATATTGCCAAACAGCGCCACGGCGGTCAGGGATTTTGTCTTGGCCCTTAAATAAGGCCTGAAATGGGACTGAGTTATGGGTGTTGAGATTACCTGCCTGCCAAATGGGTTGAACGTGTTGACCCACGCCATGCCCCATATTGAAACCGTTGCCTTAGGGATTTGGGTCAAGGCAGGGGCCAGGGATGAAAGGCCGGAAGAAAACGGCATCGCCCACTTCCTCGAACACATGGCCTTCAAGGGCACCAAGCGCCGCACCGCTAAGGAAATCGCCGAAGAAATTGAGTCGGCGGGCGGCGAAATCAATGCCTCTACGGGCATGGAAACCACCACCTATTACGCCCGCGTGCTGAAGGATGATTGGGCGCTCGCCCTTGATATCCTGGCCGACATCTTCACCGAATCCGCGCTGGATGATGATGAGCTTGAACGCGAGCGCGATGTCATCCTGCAGGAAATCGCCGCCGCCAATGACCAGCCTGATGATCTGGTTTTTGATCTCGCCCAAAGCGCCAGTTACGGCGACCATCCCCTGGGCCGCTCGATCCTTGGCACCTCGGAACTGATCTCCGCCGTGGACCGTGAAAAAATGCTGGCCTGGCGCAACCGGAACTACTGGGCCTCGCGCATTGTGGTGGCCGCCGCCGGCAATATCGACCACGAAAAATTTGCCGAAGCGGCCGAAAGGCTTTTTGGGAAAATTGAACGCGGGCAACAGCCCCAGCGCGAACCTCCAAGCTTTTCAGGTTCCGAGCAGAAGGCGCAAAAGCCGCTGGACCAAACTCATGTAGTACTTTCATTTGCGGCGCCAAGTTACCGTGATCCTGAGATTTATCAGCTTCAGATCCTCTCAAGTATTCTGGGTGGCGGCATGTCGTCGAGGCTGTTCCAGGAGGTCCGCGAGAAGCGCGGGCTCTGTTACAGCGTCTTCGCCTTTGGCTCGGCCTATGAGGATGCGGGCCAGATCGGCGTCTATGCCGCAAGCTCGCCCGAACACACTGAGGAACTGCTGGATGTAACCTCAGGCATCATGATGTCGGTCGCAAGTGCCGTGACCGATGCGGAGGTTGCCCGCGCCAAAGCCCAATTGAAAACCAGCCTGGTCATGAATCTGGAAAGCGCTTCTTCACGCGCTGACCAGATCGCCAGGCAGTTCCTGGCCTTTGGCCTCGTTCCGGCGATTTCCACCCTCGTCGAAAAAATTGAAGCCGTGACACCAGATCAGGTGCGTGACCTTGCGGCGAGGTTGTTTCAGAATAAGATACCCGCCGTCAGTGCAGTTGGTCAGCTGTCTCACCTTACTGCACACAAGAAAATATCAGGCTATTTCTCCAAACACTGATCTGAAGGCCAAACGCTGTGGTATTTTTGAGATCACCTTTTGCAATTGATCCGGTGCCGCAATTGCGTCATGGTTCCGTGTTCCTGCGGCCGCCCATACTCTCTGATTTCGAGGAATGGGTGCGCCTGCGCCAGGAGAGCAGGAATTTTCTGGCGCCATGGGAACCCTTGCCGCCTGCAAATGAATTCAGCAAATTCAATTTTCGCGCCCGCATTAAGCACTATCAGCAGCAGGCGAAAAACGATGCGGCCTATTCCTTTTTTATTTTTCACCAGCAGCAGGGACATCTCCTTGGGGCCATCACCGCCTCGAACATTCGCCGTGGTGCCGCCCAGATGTGTTCCATGGGGTATTGGATTGGCAAGCCCTATGCCCGTCAAGGTTACATGGGCCAGGCCCTGAACGCCATGGTGGGCCACGCCTTCAATGGTTTGGGTCTGCACCGGGTGGAGGCGGCATGCCTGCCTTCGAACCAGGCCTCAATTGCCTTGTTGCGCCGTTGCGGTTTTTCCGAGGAAGGCCTGGCCAGGAAATATCTGAACATCGCAGGAAAATGGCAGGATCACCTGTTGTTTGCGCGGCTGCCGGAAAGCAAGTAGCGGCAGTTCTTGCCAGTAAGGCCGCAGCACGTTACGAAGTAGCCCACCAATTGGGGACGGCACAACAAGGAAGACCGGATGTTATTGCGCTTAGCAACTCTGCTGAGTCTGATTTTTCTTGGCGTTGCAAAATTTGCATCGGCGCAAAGCCTTGTTGATGTGGGTGCCATGGGCTCCAGCCAGAACCTTGTGCCGTTTCTGCGTCTGCTGACGACTGAGAATCCCAACGTGCGGGCAGAACTTGCGCGTGATGCCTCGGGAAAGTCTGTCTTTATCGAGCTGAAATCGTCGCGGGAAACACCATCCCACCGCTGGGCAATCATGACTTTGGTGAACCGGGCCACGGTCGAACGAAACATGGTGATATCAGTTGATCACCAGAAGTTTGCCGGATCCCGGCTTCTCTATCCGCTGGCGCCAGGCAGCATCGTCGAAGGCGTGGCTTTCGCCGGAGCCGTGGCGCCCGTCAAAATTCAGGCTCTGGGCCAGGATGCCTTTGACATCGTTCTGGGACCGTCGTCATCGCTGAGCCTTGCGCTGGAAATAACCAGTGATGCACCTAACGCCGTGCTCTGGCAGCGCGACGCTTTTGACTCGCAGGCCCGCTCTACGGCCTTTTTTCGCGGCGCTATTCTGGGCGTTGCCGTATTGCTGACTCTCAGCATGTTGTTGCTCTACTCCACCCGGGCCCGCGCCTCATTCCTCTCCGGCGGCATATTTGCATTTGCTTCCGTGGCCTTTGTGGCGATGGAAGCAGGCTACTTCACATCGACACGGAAACTGTTTTCAGGTCTGGAAATTTCGCCAGCCGAAGCGCGCGGCATCATTGAATCCCTGATGTCGGTGGGTCTGCTCCTGTGCCTGACGGCATTGGCTGATCTGAGGCGTACGGCACCTGTTCTTCGAAATGTTTTCCTGGGCCTGGCGGCGGCGGGAGCTACCCTCCCGGTCTATGCCTTTGTCGATCCGATGCTCGTTTCGGCGATCGCCCGCATCATTTTTGTCATAGTTGCGGTAGTGGGTTTTTTCATACTCTTTCGCTTGCGGATGGACAGGCCCGCGGAATCGGCCCTTTTGCTCTGGTCCACGGTCGTTATCTGGACCTTTGTGGCAACAATGGCGGCTTTTTCGAAGGGCAGTGACGCAGCGGTTTCACCGGCTCTTCTCCTTGGCCTGATAATCGTTCTCATATTCATGAGTTTTCGCTTTGCTCAAGGAGCCGCCAGCACGGGTTTGCTGTCCAGGCGCCTGTTCCAGGAAGCCGGGCGCCGCGGCCTGGCGCTTGCCGGAGCCCAGCAATATGTCTGGGATTGGCAGCCCGACGATCAAAACCTGTTCGTGAGTGAGGAATTGGAACAGGCCTTGGGCTATCAGCCGGGAACTCTCGACCATCCAACGGCGGAGGCCTTGCTTGATCTCATGCACCCTGCTGATCGCGGACCCTACCTCGCAACCGTCGAGAATGCCGAACGCCGCGGGCGAGGGCTTATCAATCAGGAGCTGCGCCTGCGCCGCAATGACGGAACCTACCGCTGGTTTGAGCTTCGCGCCCGCGCCATGGCCGGTTCCGATAACCGCATGGTGCGCAGCATCGGCACCCTGTCGGACATAACAAATGCAAAACGCACCGAAGAGCGTCTTCTCAATGATGCCGTTTATGACCGGGTAACCGGCCTTCCCAACCGCGCCCTGTTCATGGATCGCCTGAAGCGCCAGAGCACAAAGACCGATTCCGAAAATCTCCATGTCATTCTGGTGGACATTGACCGATTCAAGACTGTGAATGATGGTTTGGGTCACGAGGCTGGCGACAGTTTGCTGACGGTTCTCGGCCGCCGCATTGAGCAGCTCCTGGGACCGGAAGACACGGTGGCACGGCTGCCGGGCGATCAGTTTGCCGTCCTGTTTTCAGGTTCAGGCCCCAAGCGCGACATCACGCGCTTCACCGATGGCTTGCGCATCACCATTGCCAAGCCCGTTGTGGTCAACCAGCAGGAAATCTTCATGACGGCCTGCCTTGGCGCCGCCAGTTTCCGGGAAGGGGGCTCAACAACTGAACAACTCATGAAAGATGCTGCAATCGCCCTTTATGAAGCCAAGCGGCGCGGCAAGGAGATGGTTGAGTACTTCAAGTCTTCGATGCGCGACAATCGCGGTGAACTGGTTGCCCTTGAAGCGGAGTTGCGCCGTGCCGTCGAGCGCAATGAAATTGAGGTGCACTATCAACCCATTGCCCGGTTGAGCGATATGGATTTGGCGGGGTTTGAGGCCCTGATGCGCTGGCGTCACCCGGTTCTCGGGCTTTTGACACCGGAAAGTTTTCTGGGCCTTGCCGAGCAAACCGGCATGATCAAGGAAATTGGCCGCTTTGTCCTGAATGAGGCGACGCGGCAGCTTGGCATCTGGCAACGGGCCTTCAGGCCCTCGGAGCCGGTCTTCATGGCGGTCAACGTGTCGGCTAGCCAGCTCATGGATGCGGATCTGGTGGACGACATCAAGGCCGCCGTCATGCGCGAAACCGTTTACCGGCGAACCCTGAAAATTGAAGTGACTGAATCCGCTGTAATGCAGTATCCGGAAAAATCGGCAAGCCTGTTGAATTTGGTCAAGCAGATGGGGGTTGGCCTGGCTTGCGATGACTTCGGAACCGGCTATTCATCCCTGTCAAGCTTGCGCCACCTGCCTTTCGATACATTGAAAGTGGATCGCTCCTTCATTGCGCCCGAATCCGATGATGAGAAGGCGGCCATCATTTTGCAATCAATTGTCTCGTTGGCCCACGACCTGGGCCTTGTTATTGTTGCCGAAGGCATAGAGGACCAGGCGCAGGTTGACCGCCTCGTGGACCTTCAGTGTGACTATGGTCAGGGATTTTTCATTGGCCAGCCGATGACGGCCAAACAGGTGAGCGAGTCTTTGACCTCCATGCCCTATGTCAAGGGCCATGGCCGCACGGCCATGTCAACCCTGTGGGAACGCGCCGCCCATGAGCCTGTGCCGGTAGCGGTGGATACCGAGGTTACCACCAGCGCCATTGAAAACGCGGCTTCTCGAAAAACTTCCGAACGGGAAGTTGTAAAGGAAGTTGCTCGGGCCATAGAGGTGGAAAAAACTGCCGAGAAAGTTCCTTCGCCCGGTTCATCACCGATGGCGCCCCGTGTTCCGAAACCTGCGCCTGTGGAACTGCCACCCCTTGCCGCAGCGAAAGACAAACCAGCAAAAAAAATAAAAAAGAAACCCGTCGAAAAAAAGAAACCCGCGTCCGGGGGCGATCAGTCCAAGCCCTCAAGCGTGCCCTGAGTCAGGCGACAGCATCAGCGGGTCAACCCCGATTTTTTTGAGGGCGCGCCCGTATTTTCCGTCGTTGTCTACGCCAAAAATGAGGTCATCATCTGCTTCGCAATGCAGCCACCCGTTGTGCTGGATTTCATTTTCAAGCTGGCCCGCAACCCAGCCCGAGTAACCCAAAGCCAGCATTACTTTTCCAGGGCCATTGCCCCTGGCAATCGCCTTCAGGATTTCGACGGTGGCCGTCAGGGCGACGCGGTCGTTGATGGGAAGGCTGGTATCGTTGGAAACGTAATCAGTGCTGTGCAGGACAAAGCCGCGAAATTGCTCGACGGGGCCTCCGAAGAGCACAGGCATATTGAGAACCGGTGGAGCAAGGCTGCGGACTTCCTGAGGAGGAACAATTTTCAACTGGTCGACAAGATCGGAAAAGAACATCATGGGTGCTGTCTTGTTGACGATGATCCCCATCGCGCCATTCTTGCTGTGGGCGCACATGAAGATGAGGGAACGGTCAAAGCGGGGATCGCCGATGCCCGGCATGGCGATGAGGATTTGGCCTTCAAGATAATGCGAAGCAGTCATAGACTCAATTTATCCGGAATCGGCCCTTTAGAAAAGCACGCCATTGTGACCGGAAATTGATTGGGAAATTGAGCTTCCAGGGCCATAATGAGGCCATGAACAGAAGACACGCATTTCTTGCTTTGGCTTCCGCGCCGTTTTTGGCCGCACCCGCGAGGAGCGAAGTTTCCCGGCCCTATAAGGTCTCCATGCTCTCGGGCGGGCAGGAGGGAGATATTTGGCAGGCTGGCATTCTCATTGAATTGGAACCGGGCTGGAAAACCTATTGGCGCGTGCCGGGCGATACGGGAATTCCTCCGCAGTTTGATTGGGCCGGTTCAAAAAACAGTGGCGCAATCGAGGTGGGTTATCCCGTCCCCAGCCGCTTTCATGATGCTGGCGGTGAATCAATTGGTTACCACAATCAGGTTTTGTTTCCCCTGTTCGTGAAGCCCGGGAAATCGGACGAAATGGTCCATTTGCAACTCAATATGTTTTTTGCTGTCTGCAATGAAATTTGCATACCTGCCAAGGCCACAGCTGATTTGCTGCTCAACTCTTCAGGCATAAATCCCGTTTTGCAAAATTGGCAACAGCGTGTTCCGCGCATTGTGGCCATGGGCGAGGTCCCTTTCGTGGCGGCGATTCGCGTTGAAACGCTCCTGGGCAAGCCAATGCTCGTCTTGAGCCTGGTCAAAGAAGCCCAGGATATTTTTGTTGAATCTGAAACCACCGCCTATTTTGGAAAACCGCAATTTGATGTTGTCTCAGGTGAGGCATGGTTGCCGATCTGGAACCTGAGCGACACTGAAAAACTCCGTGGCGTTCCCCTGAAGGCCACGCTCTCGTTCGGCGTTTCTGGTATTGAACAAATGCTTGTCCTCAACTAAATCAGCACTCGCATTCATTTCATTCAGGAATTTCCTATGACAATTGCTATCGGAGACCATCTGCCAGAGGTGGAGTTTTTGATGATGACCGGCGACGGCCAGCAGAAGGTTTCAACCGATGTGATTTTCGCCGGCCGCAAGGTTGTGCTGTTTGCTGTGCCCGGTGCGTTCACGCCCACCTGCAGCAGGAATCATTTGCCGGGCTTCCTTAGCAATGTCGAAGCCATCAAGGCTAAGGGTGTGGATTCCGTTGTTTGCGTGACCGTGAATGACATTCATGTCGTCAATGCCTGGGCCAAGCATTCGGGCGCGGAGGGAAAAATCATCATGCTCGCCGATGACAATGGAAAATTCACCAAGGCCGTGGGCATGAGCAAATTTTTCCCTGATTCGGGCATGGGTGAGCGCTCACGGCGCTATTCGATGATTGTGGACAATGGCGTGGTGCGTCAACTCAATGTTGAAGACAAACCCGGCGTCAATGTGTCAGGCGCGGATACGATACTGGAGCAGTTATAGTTTAAGGCTTGAACGGCGCCATCCCCGCACGCGCCAGTTCATCGGCCCGCTCATTCTCGGCACGGCCCGCATGGCCCTTTACCCAATGCCATGAGATGTCGTGGGTGGCGATGGCCATATCCAGGCGCTGCCAAAGCTCCACATTCTTCACCGGTTTCTTGTCGGCGGTTTTCCAGCCATTGCGCTTCCAGCCGTGGATCCACTTGGTGATGCCGTCCTTGACGTAGGCCGAGTCCACATGCATTTCCACTTTGCAAGGCCGCTTGATGCTTTCAAGTGCCATGATTGCGCCCGTGAGTTCCATGCGGTTATTGGTGGTTTCAGCCTCACCGCCTGAAAGTTCCTTGCGTGTTCCGTTGTATTCCAGAATAGCGCCCCAGCCGCCGGGGCCAGGGTTTCCCGAGCACGCGCCATCCGTGTGGATGATAAGCTTGTTTGCTTTCATGAGGCAGCAGCGACGGCGCGCAACTCGCGCGGCAATTTGAAGGATACGTTTTCTTCCCGCAGCACAACGTTTTCAACCGTCACATCATAATGCG
>CAZHCO010000144.1:0-1777 GCA_964530965.1 uncultured Aestuariivirga sp.
GTGGCCGGATGTCGATATGCTGTCGATAGCATGGCGGAAGGACGGACGGATTGACTCGGGCGCATCCAACACAAACGGTATCACCATAGCGTTAAGCGCCCCGTCGACATGTACATAGCGACGCTCCCGCGCTATGCCCGCGGCATCCAGTTTCTCAATGACGCCGCTAATATCGTCATGTGCACCTTTCATCGTTGTGCCGCAGGTAAGTGCCACGATCACAGACCGTCCATTCAGGTTAGCTAGCACCCTGGCAAAAGCATTGAGATCAATCTCTCCAGCTGCATTGCATGCAACCGATACCGCTTCGATCCTCTGTAATCGCGCTGCCTTCGGTATGGAATAATGCGCTTCATCACCGTGCAACAGCACCGCATCGGGAAGTGCTTCGCGTCCGAGATAGATTCCCCAGAGATTACCCTCCGTGCCGCTGGCGCCAATTGAACCCCAGTATTCCGAAGGGTCGGCGCATTGCCAGAGCTGCATCAGCCATGCGATGGCTTCACGCTCAAGCTCACAGACCTCTGAGGCATAGTGCGACCCGGCATAGGGATCGCCAAGATTGTTGATAAGATAGTTTCCAAGGCTTGTTGGCACGCCGGGATCGAAGTTCAAATTGTATGGATAGCCCAGATGGTTTTCGTGCGCAACTCGCATGCGAGTCTCGGTGCTGGCAAAAATCGACATCAAATTTGAGGCAACCGGGTTCGAACGGTCTGGATAGTCTGACGGGATCAATTGCGGGCGCATCTGATGGTTCTCCATGAAAAAAGGTTGATAGACCTATTGAAAACAAGTTGATCGAAACGGGCCTGGTTAGTTGTGAGCACCTGACTCGCTACTTTGCCATCGCCACCGATGAACCTATTGCCACATTCGCTTTAGGTTTAGTTTTGCTTCGGTTGCGCGGCTTTGTGGCCCTTTCACCTGGGGGTTCGGGATGAACCTGCTGAACTCTGAGTTTAGGCATGGATGGGCCAAAGGGTTTGACTTGGGTTTCACTCAGGACCTCGGAGTCCCTGATATCAAAGTCGGGGTATTCCGCTCTGCGAGCAACAAAACCCTTGCTTTCAGGATCATAGGCGGTGCGTGTTCTATAACCCTTGAACTCAATAAAACCTTTCATCGGAAAATTCCTTTCAATGGGCTTATTGGGCAATACAAAGTGACGGCGCCCTCAATGACTGCCTACATTGAATTAGAACATGCTGACTGTAATCCACTTCACATTGAACACCGAACCACCCATACGTTTTATGGATAGATTTGATGCGCATTCACGATTTTACGGAACACTCACCTGGGATTTTGAAATAAATATGCTGACATCTGAGTTCAGTAACGCCAGAATATTCTCTTACGTTGCGTTGTCCGAAGGTACACTCGAAAGTGAATGGTCACGCCTGTCAGAATGCCTGATGTCTGGATTTGGCCCGTTTGAGAAGTCGTCGCACCTATTTCAGCGGAAATCCCTCTGGCTGCAATACCACCAGAGCTGTTCGAGCTAGAATTTATGCGAGAGTGGTATGTTGGCACCCCAAGACAGGAATTGCTTCTGAGGAAACTGCAAAACCAAAAGGGACACTGGAAGAGGATGTATCAAATTATCAGTTCATAGTGTAATATTGGGTCCAACCTTCGGGTGCAGACGCCAGAGGCTCCCCGGGACCTCGAAGGCGGCCTCCAATGTCTTAATATCCTTTCAGTATCGGTTCATCCAAAACCGCATCATTTCTCCGGTGATCTTCTCTTCGCCGTTAAAGCCGGACATCAGACG
>CAZHCO010000145.1:0-21367 GCA_964530965.1 uncultured Aestuariivirga sp.
GGTCGTAATGAACTTCAACCGCTCATCCATAAGTCCAGTCTCTCGCCATCCCATCGCCAGGTCCTCCCCAGCCAACTCTTACGAGAACTGTTACCTATCTAACCGGTCCCTTCTGTTACCTATCTATCAGGTTCGGACACGTGAATCGTCTTCCCCTGCGAAGCGGGGGAAGAAAGGGGCCCGTCCGGCGTAGCGCAGCGAAGACGGATGGGATAGATGAGGGCACTTTGCCGACCAAGTGCCCTCACCTTTCCCATTTCATGGGCGAGGACACCGCGCCACATCACTTATCCTTGTCGAATGGGTTCTTTCCGCCACGCAGGCTGAAGCGGATGGGAACGCCTGCGAGATCAAAATCCTTGCGCAGCGTGTTCATCAAATAGCGCTTGTAGCTGTCGGGCATTTTTGACATCTGGTTTCCGAAAACCGCAAAGGTTGGCGGCCGTGAACTCGCCTGCGTCGCATAGCGGATTTTGATGCGTCGTCCCGAGGGCGCAGGAGGTGGATTTTTTGAAACAGCTGACTCCAGCCAGCGGTTGAGCTGCGATGTCGTGATGCGGGCACTCCAGCGGTCAACGGCTTCGAACACCGCCTTCATCATCTTTTCAACGCCGCGCTCCTGCTTCGAGGAAATCGTCACAACGGGAACGCCACGGATTTCCGGCAACACATCTTCAAGGTCGCTGTGAACTTCGGCGAGTTTCTTCTGCTTGTCCTCGACCAGGTCCCATTTGCTGAGGGCAAGCACAACGGCCCGTCCTTCCGTTGCCACGAGATCAGACAATGCCAAATCCTGGCGTTCGATCACCATTGAAGCGTCGATGAGCACAACCACACAATCGGCAAAGCGGATGGCGCGAAGCGCGTCGGATACGGCAAGCTTCTCGATCTTGCCCGTCACCCGCGATTTGCGCCTGATGCCCGCCGTATCCCACAATTTTATCTCGCGGCCCGCCCACGACCAATCGGTGGAAATGGCATCGCGCGTGATGCCCGCCTCAGGCCCGGTCAGCATCCGCTCTTCGCCAAGCATGGTATTGACCAGTGTGGATTTGCCGGCGTTAGGTTGGCCAATGATCGCAAGGCGCAAGGGCCGCGTAAGCTCTTCTTCAGCCGTCTCGTCTTCTGAAACGCCCTCAGCTTCCGGCATCAGGGGCGCTATGGCATCATAAAGGCTTTCCAACCCCTCGCCATGTTCAGCTGAAATCGCCAATGGCTCGCCATAACCCAGGGAATAGGATTCCAGGACGCCGGCTTCAGCCATCCTGGCTTCGGCCTTGTTCGCAACCAGCCGCACCGGCTTTCCGAACTTCCGGATTTTCTCCGCAAACATCCGGTCAATGGGCGTAATGCCCGCCCGCGCATCAATGACAAAGAAAACGAGATCAGCGTCGTGAACCGCCGTTTCCGCCTGGGCGCTCATCCGCGCCTCGAGCGTTTCCTTCTTGGCGTCATCAAGCCCCGCCGTATCGAATACGCGAAAACTCAAATCACCGATTTGCGCAATACCCTCTCGCCTGTCTCGCGTCACCCCCGGCTGATCATCAACAAGGGCAATCTTGCGTCCAACCAGGCGATTGAACAGCGTGGACTTCCCCACATTGGGGCGGCCCAGTATAGCAACCGTAAACGTCATTGGGCCGTACTGGATTCTTGATCAATACCAGAAGCTTCCTGATCCACCGGGGCGATACACTCAATGTCATCGGGATTGCACACAGCCGTTTTCTCGCCTGTCACCACAGGGTCACGCGCCGTCTGCGCGTCCGGCGGCAAAACGTCCTCGCGGGTGCCGGGCAAAATGCTGTCATCGCGCTGGCCGGTGAATTTCTTCATCATGCTGCAAGCCATCAGCGAAGTCGCAAGAGCCGCCGTCAAAAGAAATGTGGTAAGTTTTTTCATGGGCAATTACTTCTGCAACAACGGTGTTAGGAGTTGGATCATCACCTGCGCCCGCTGACGCATGGCCTGGGGCGTATCCGGATCGGCGAAGTTGGCATTCATGTAACGGTCAGCCATGGAATAGTCTGCGGTGCGAAAGGCCGCCAGCCCGAAAATCTCCCGCGCCGCATTGCGCCATACCTGGCCTTCCCTGTCAAAGCTCCCCAATCGCGAAATAAGTTCATCAGGCTTGAGGCTGTCTGCAAGCAGGTAACCGGCGCGAATGCGCGCGAGATCACGCAAGCTCGCATCGACAGTTGCATCAGCGGCAAGCGCGTCAAAAGCCGCAACTGCCTCTTTCGTCTTGCCCTGCTCTGCCAGAACACTGGCCTGCTGAAAGAGTCCAAGCTGCTTGTAGCCCGGGTGATCAACCGCGGCCAAGGCCTTCAAGGCATCGTCGAATTTTCCGCCGGAAGCCATTTTGACACCATCAAAATAGACGATTGCAGCGGCTTCTGATTGCTTTAACTGGAAATATTGATAGCCCTTAACACCCGCCACGGCGGCTACAATGACAACGCACAGGGCCACGAAGTAATTGCCGAACTTATCCCAAAGCTTTTTGTATTGTTCCTGGCGGACTTCTTCGTCCACCTCGCGGAATAGGGATTCATCGCTCACAGCCACCAGCTCCATAGAATGCTGCCGTGGGGGTAAGCCAGTGCAAGGGCTAAATCAAGGCAAATTCAGAGCAACGGCCCGTAGGTATCGCGGATGGCTTTGCGCGTGTGCCACATCATGAAAAGTCCCATGGCGCTTCCACAGACCAAAAAACCGGCAATCAATCCCAAAAGTCCCTCAGACATGATATCCGCCCTCTCCGATGGGATGATTAGGCAAACATTGTGGTTAATTATCGGTTAACCTGTGGCAATCCCGTGCTACTCCACAGCAAATGAGGCGATGAGGCCTGAATCCGCACGCTCCGCCACAAGGCTTTGCAGCGCCCAAATGCCCGGATTATCGGCCACAAAGGCAGCTTTCTGCTTTTGCATGCGCGGAACCACAATTGTGTCACGCCAGGGCTGGTCTTCTTGAACAACACCATCCTGCTCAATCACTTGCCAAACATGGCCATGGATATGCAGCGGCTGGTCGAAATTCGTGGCGTTATCAATATCCAGAATGATGCTTTCGCCTTTCACAAATTTCCCGATCACCTCGCCGCCTGGACCGGCAACTCCGTTGATTGCCCAGCCCATGCCCTGCTCTAGAAGGGCACGCATATCCAAAACGCTGTTTTTGAATGTCGCCGATTTCAATCCGCCCTTCGCGCCCCCGGCAATGACCACGGAGATTGTCCTTGCTTTCTCCGTGTCTAGATTGTTGGAAATGGGATTGATCGGCAGGGAAAAATTATCCGGCAGTGTATCGCTGCCCGCACTGCCTTCCCGCTCCAGATAACAGACCTCAACAATATCTCCGGAAATATCAAGCGCTACAGCCATATCTTCAAGGCCCGCGTCAACCACGAGGTCCACGCGCTGGCCGGGTTGCAACACAAGCCCCAGCACTCCGCCATGGCGGGGCGAAATAGGCTGCCCGTCAAGGGCCACAACCAGGGGATCCACGCCTTTGAACTGCAGGCTCATCGGGCGCGCATTGGCGGCGTTGAGCACCCGCAGGCGGCACGGCTTATCCGCTGGCAGTTTGATGTGCGGCCGATAGGCGCCATTCACCGTGAACCAATTCCCGAGCCGCCCGGAACCTATGGCCGCCTGAAGATCGCCAAAGCTCTCATCAATTTTTCCATCTTCCCCGATTTTCCAGTCGCCAATGATCAGCGGAATACCAACGAGTGCGGGAGCAAACTGCTTTTCTTCAACGATCAGCATTCCATACAGGCCCATGCCCCGCTGGCGCGACGCATCGGTGAGCGGACCAAACCAGAATGTTCCCGCATCGGGCGGTGTAAAAACACAATCAACTGCATTCTCGTCACCGGGCTCGATATTCAGCGTCATCATTTCAGAAGGGCCGCGAACCCCGAACCAGTGGAACCATATTTCGCGCTGAAGATTATTTACGATGCGAACCTTGAGTTCACTGCCCTGCCTGGCGCGCAGCACGGTTACTCTCTCTTCAATCGAAAATCGCCAGAGCAGGGTCTTGATGTCGGTGTTTTCCAGGAGCTCTGCCACGTATTCTTGCGCCCGCAGAACTTGAAACCCATCCGCACTTTCTTCAGCCAAAGCCATGCGAGGCCGTGCGAGCGCCAGACCGATCCCCCCAACAAAACCCCGCCGCGAAAGTTGCATCCCAGGCCCCATCGAATCGGCTGAAAGCTAGAGCGATTATGTGGCATTTCGGGGATCATTGCGTATGCCACCGGCCCATGATAATAGCCGATTAAATTACTCAGCTATAAAATGAGCGAAATCAAATGCTTCTGAATATTGCCGACGTGCTGGATGCGGCTTCCATTGCAGCCGTTCACAAAGAAATTGAAACGGGCGGCATCGTTTTCACCGATGGCAGCGCCACCGCCGGCTGGCAGGCCAAGGCCGTAAAGAAAAACGAACAGGCCTCAGGTGCAGCGCTTGATGGCATCATCCAGAAAGCAACAAGCACTATTCTTGACCACCCCATTTTCCGCGCCGCGGCCAACCCGAAGCAACTCGTGAAGGTTATGCTGTCTCGCTACAAACCCGGCATGGCCTACGGAACTCACGTGGACAACGCCCTGATGGGCGGCATCAGAACCGATCTGTCTTTCACGCTCTTTCTCAAAGATCCGGAAACCTATGAAGGCGGTGCGCTGGTGATAGAAGGCAATGATGGCGACAACGAAATCAAATTGCCCGCCGGCAGCCTCGTTCTCTATCCCACCACAACACTCCACCACGTGGCCGAAGTCACCTCAGGTGAAAGGCTCGCCATCGTCGGCTGGGTGCGAAGCTACATCCGCAGCCACGAAGATCGTGAGACTCTTTTCGATTTGGAAAACGCCATTTCAAGCCTGAGGCGTGCCAATGTCGATCGCGCCATCCTCGATCGCTTGCTGAAGGTGAAAGCCAACCTGCTCCGCGGCTGGGCGGAAGACTAGGCGCGCTTTGGTTTCTTCCGGGCGCGGACGGGGCCAGTTTTGGCCGGCTTCGACGTGTTCAGCGCCACGGCAGCGCGAATGAGAGCCTTGAAGGCCTTTTCATCAATCTTGCCGCCCTCAGGAAAATCGATGGCGCGCCGCACGTTGCCTTCAAGGCTCGAGTTGAAGAGCTTTGAAGGGTCCGCCAGCGCAGCGCCCTTGGCGAATGTCGTCTTCACGGCAGCCTTGTAGGTCTCGCCGGTGCAGATAATTCCACCGTGCGACCATACAGGAATTCCCCACTTCCACTCCTCGACCACCTCCGGGTCGGCCTCCCTGATGAGAGCCCGGATGTGGGCGAGCGTCTCGCCCCGCCAACCGCTGAGCTCCTTGATCCTCGCATCGATAAGCTTGGAGGGAGAGGCTTCTGCTTTTCGGTCCTTTGGCTCGCTCTTCTTCATGGTCGTCGCTTTCTTCATGGCTGTTAAGCGGCAGATTTAAGTGTGCGGCGGACAATCCCGGGGTCTTTGCTCAGCATTGTGAGCAACACGCGCGCCGGGCCATCCGGCATGCGGCGGCCTTGCTCCCAATTCCGCAGCGTCGAGACAGAGACGCCGATCTCACGGGCGAACGCGGCCTGGCTCAGGCCCGCTTTCGCGCGGATGGCAGCCGCATCGATTGCGCGAGGAATGTGAATTCGCCCGCCTTTCAGCTTTCCTGCGCGGACGAAGCCGCCAGCTTCCTTCAGCCCCTTCATCAGGCCATCGAAATCGGATTTTTTCATTTCACGCTCCTGAACTGCCTCGTGAATGCTTCCGAGGCGCTAACCAATTGCTTTTTCTGCCTTGGCGACAAATCATCGGCTTCATTCTTCGCAAAAACCCACAATAGAATGGCTGGGTAGCCCTCATTGTAGTACCAATAAACCACTCTGCCGCCGCCACGCTTGCCACGTCCTTGCAGGGGAATGCGCAATTTCCGTAATCCGCTTGTCCCCTGAATGACGTCGCCTGCCATGGGACTTCCCGAAATCATCGAAACAACTGTTTCCATTTCCGCTTCAGACATGACCTTCCGCGCCTTGGACAGGTAGGAGTCCGTTTCGACGACAGAAACAAGCATCCCTCATATATACGCCATTGGGGCATATACGTCAATGGCGTATATTAGCTTCGATATTGGCGAAGCGGAGGGTCAGGCAGAACCGCAACCAATAGAGGTCGCTGTCATTCCGGACGCGTGCCAGCGTTTCGGCTCGCAACTGTAGGATATGAAAACGTCGTTTGCCAAGTCACCTTCCTCAAACTACACGGCCTCTTCGGCGTCATCAAGATTATGCCAATGCTCGCCGCTCTCCAAGTCGTGCGTGTAGGCAATCGGCTTGTGCTGGATTGCAAGCCTTTTGAGATGTACGCGATAGGCAGGCTTTCCGAAGAGCCTGATCTGAAAGGTCGCGTGCGGCGTGTTTCCCTCGAATGCTATGCCGTGGAATGCAGCGGCTTCCTTCGCCGTTAGCATTTCCACGTTGAAAGCATCGGAGTCGCGTCGTATGTTCTTCAGTACATCCCTGAGTTCATCAAGCTGCGGGTTGCGAGCGTAAATCGCTCGCCCGACAAGCAGCGCCGTGAATTCGTAAGCGATCTTCACGAAAAGCAGAGTGTCGGCTCTTGGCGCCTGAAGGTCGGGGCCTGCGAGATATGCTGCGAGTTTCTTCGCCGACCAGGTTGGTGACATCACCACGATTTCGCCGTGCTCCGCGGCCGAGTAGCGGGCAATTGCTTCTACGATTGCGTCGTCGCTCAATCCCTCGGCTCGCATACGTCCGCGAAGTGACTCAATCGCTTTATCTTCAGGGGCAATGGATGATCCATCTGGCATTTTGTGCCAAGTTCCGTAAAACTCATCGCCCCGCTTTATGCTACGAATAATCGCGACATCGGTGCGCATGAGATAGCGTTGGCCTTCCTCGAAGTCGGAGACGAGCTTCGGGACGGACTTTTTAAGCGCACGAGCTGCAGTCCGAATGAAGGGATCGCGCTTCGCAACCGTGTCTATCGTGTGGCCGAAAGAGCTATTGCAATCGCAGCAGAGAAATTTGCTGGCTAGGATACCATGCAATGCTTTGGGAATTAGATGTTCTAGTGAAAGCTCGCCGGACTTAAGGCAAATAATGCAGGCATCACCGGGCCACGGGACTTCTTCGATTTGCCTTTCAGTGCTCATAAGCTGAATTTAACACAGTTCGTCGGCTTGGAAAACAAAGAGCCTCGAGAGCGGCTTTGGGTGGAAAAAGGGTTGTCCCATTCGAGCTATGGTATTCTGTGTTGGAGATGGCAGCGTGGTGATTACGAATAACCGTATTGGGCTAGGAGCGGACACTCTAGCCTGACCACCAAATCCGAAAGCACAGTTCGCTGACGACTTCTTTGCAACGACTTCGTCGGCTCGCAGGTTGATGACTTTCATGCGCTTACGCCACGCACGCAACCTGCTACTTATCGTTCACAATCGTTCACCTGGCAGTTTGCTCGCCTGTTTTACCCAAGCGGTGAACTGGGCCTCATCGAGTTGGTCGTCCTCGTGGATGTCGAGGTAGCGCACGTGCCTTTGTTTGGACTCGCCGGGCGGGACAGGATGCAGCGACGCGCCGCGGAAGAAGGCTACCTTGAAGTATTTCGTGAAGACATGGATGCCGAGGAACCAGCCCTGCCCCTCCATGCCGTAGAGCGGCGAATTGTATTTGACCGCTTTGTGCACGCCGGGAACGGCGCGCACGATGAGTGCGTCGAGCCGGCGCCCGACATCGCTTTTCCATCCCGGCATGGCCGCGATGTAGGCCTGCACGGGAGCATCGCCGTAGCCCTTCGCGATCTGGGGGTTGCCGCCTGAGAGGAGGGCCGGCTGCGCGGCGACCCGTTTGGCGGTGGCCTTCTTTGCGACCTTCGCAGGCTTTCTGGAAGTCCTTTTGGCCATTGCCTTCACTCCAGGGCCTAATCCTTCACGTCATAGGTGTTCTCGGGCAGCGGGAACTTGCGCGCCTTGACTTCCTCGGCATAGGCGCTGATCGCCTTCTCAATGGCTTTTCCAACTTCGCCAAATTCCTTGACGAATTTTGGCACCCGCGGAGAAAGCCCCAGCATATCTTCCATCACCAGGATTTGCCCATCGCAGGCTGCCGATGCGCCAATGCCAATGGTTGGAATAGGCAGCATCTTCGTAATCTTCTCGGCCAGCGGCTCGACAATCGCTTCCAGCACCACGGCAAATGCCCCTGCATCCGAAACAGCTTTCGCATCCTCTTCAATGGCCGCCCACTTGTCACGCGTGCGCCCTTGCGTCTTGAATCCGCCGAACACATTGATGAATTGCGGCGTGAGCCCGATATGGGCCATGACCGGAATGCCCCGCTGGGTGAGGAAATGGATGGTGTCGGCCATGCGCTTGCCGCCTTCAATCTTGATGGCGCCGCATTCCGTTTCCTTCATCACCCGCGCCGCATTGCGAAAGGCCTGGGCGTGGCTTTCCTCATAGGAGCCAAAGGGCATGTCCACTACAACCAGCGCCCGCTTGGCGCCGCGCATCACCGCGCGGCCATGCAGGATCATGAGTTCAAGCGGCACCGGCAGGGTTGACTCAAAGCCATGCATCACCATGCCGAGTGAATCGCCCACCAGAATGAAATCCACATACTTGTCGGCAATTGCCGCTGTGTGAGCATGATAGGAAGTCAGCGCCACAATGGGCTGGCCGCCTTTGCGGTCGGTAATTTCCGGCGCCGTCAAACGCTTGATAACACTTTGGACAGACATGATCTAACCTGCTTTCGATAATGCAAAAATCGGAACGCCAATGAGCACAGGATGTAACTGCGTCATGATACCATAAAGGGCGGCGCCAAAAATCAGCGACAAGCCATCATGGCCAATTCTAACCTCGGGACTGGGCCGAATGCCATTGGAAATGGCCACCCCCATATGAGCCAAACTAACCCACAACAAGCCGCCAAACAGGATCAGGCTCGCCAGGTCGCCGTTGGCGAAAAGATGCCCCGTCGCCCAAAACACCGTTGCAATCCCCATGGGAAAACGCAGGCGCTGGCGCAGGCTTCCGCGAAACAGAAAAACCCCAACGCACAGGAACCCGATAAAAGTCAGCGCGTAATTTACGTACCAGCCCCAGGAGGCGGGCTCATAAACGGTCACAACGATCGAGCTTCGCCACCCCAGCACAATCACTGCTATCGCAAAAAGCGAAGCCAGACCATAAACCGGACCATACCAAGTCTCGCCCGTCCGGGTTTTTAAGTAGCTCTTGTATTGCGGAATGGCGGCAACCCCATGCAGCAGCGCAAACAGCACAATACCAATTGCCAGAATGCTCATCCGATAATCGGCACGTTGAAAATATAGGGGTGAACGCCAAACAGGAATACGCCGTAGAGAACCACGCCAGTTACCACAGCGATCACATCAGAACGGATATTCGGATCATGGACTGGCCTCTTGCCCCGCGCCGTCGAAAGAATGATATCCAGCACGGCCAAAACCAAAAACGTTCCAAAGAGCAGCACATCATACAGCCTGCCATTCGACAACAGATGGCCAAAGGACCACAGCACAATGCCGACCGAGAACGGGTTGCGCAGCCACAACTTCAGATATCCCTTGCCGTGAAAGGCCCCAAGGCAAATAAACCCGAGCAATACCAGCAGCATGGTGACGTGACGCGAGGATGCAGCCGGCACATACACAAAGTCACTGGCCGCCGGTCCCGAACTGAGGGACCAGAAACCCCAGATCATCAGCGCAAGTCCCACCAGCGAAACAAGTGAGTAAAGCCCCTTGTAGGCTCCTTCCCCAAGGTGAAGCCTAAGACCGTCTCTAACGTCAGGTAATAGCAGCGAAAAAAGATGCGCGCTTGCGAAAATTACAATGCCTGCGATCAAGGTGCCCATGCCAGCTTCTCCCAGTTGAAGTGTTTGCCAGATTTACTGGGCCGCGCCAACTATTCTCAAGTCGACAGGCCAGCTCCGCCACATTTTAAGCGCGATCATTGCCGTAAACTGCCCGAAGCCGAGCGGCCGGCGCCCAAGACATTGAAGAAATAGCAGAATTTTGTTCAGGTCAGTTTGTTTGCGTTCTGTTTGAAATCCATGATAACAGTTCCTCAATAAGAGGCTAAATGCGGAGGGAATTATGAAACCAACACTCATTCTCGTGGGCGCGGACAAGGGCGGCGTGGGCAAGACCACGGTATCCCGCGCGCTGCTCGATTTTTTTGCGCGCAAGAATATTCTAACCCGGGCTTTCGATACTGAAAATCCCCGCGGTACTCTGAAGCGCTTCTATCCCGGCCTGGCCGAAATCATCGACCTCGGGAATGTCGCCCACCAGATGAAAGTGCTGGATACGATGGACACCGCCAACGTGCCAGTCACAATCGTTGACTTCAAAGCCGGCAACTTGTCCTATGCCCTTGATATTTTTGAACGCATTGGCGTGCTGGAAGCAGCCCGCGCTGGTGCTTTCAATCTTGGCCTGTTCCATGTCATCGGGCCATCGATCGCCTCGCTTGATGAAATCGGCGAAATTGCCCACTATCTGCAAGGTGTCTCCTATGTCGTGGCCCGCAATTTCATCAATGAAACCAATTTCTTTGAATGGGACCAGGCCACCCAGCGCAAGTATTTCGCTCAAATTCCAAAGGCCCAGGAAATTGCCATCCCGAAATTGAACGAAATGGCCTACGAGCAGGTCGACCTTGCGGGCGTCACCTACAAGGACTTCATTGAAAACCGCTCGCCCGATGGCGCGCCCGGAAAATACTCCTTCGTGCTTCGTGGCTATGTGCGCAAGTGGAGCTCCGAGATTGATGAGCAGTTCGCCCATGTAAAGCTGATCCATGAACTTCTCACCGGAGGCCGTCTGCCGCAACCGCAGCTCGTCGCCCAGAACTAAAAAGAACGGCTGACCATTGGCCGAAGCACCTACTATTTACATCGTATGTTCCGACCGGCACCGCAACGGCAAAACTTTGCTGGCGCGCGTGCTGGTCGATTACTTGCTGCTGGAAAACCGCGACCCCTTCGTAATCGACGCAAATTTTCCGGAAGGAGCGCTTCGCGCCGCATTTCCGGGGCGCACAGCTCTAGTCGATTTCGTCCAGATCCAGGGCCAGATGAAATTGTTTGATACGATCATGGGCTCCCATGGCCGCGACTATGTGATTGATATCCCCGCCCCCCAGTTTGAAAACTTTTTTGAGGTTGCCCGCCAGGTTGATTTCAAGATCGAGGCCATGCAGGCCGGGTTTCAGATCGTTGTGCTCTTCATTGTTGACAAGGATCTGGTATCGCTGAATGCCGCCGATGATCTTCGCGTCGCCTTGGCGCCGGCAACCCTTGTTCACGTGCGCAACCTGTATGTTGGCAGCGCGCTCGCCGGCCATGGAAGTTCATTCACGTTCGATATCCCGATCCTTGACCGTGATGTCATGAACCTGATCGAGGACCGGCGTTTTTCCCTGCGGGGTTTCATTCTTGGCGAAGAGTCTAACCTGCCGGCGCACCTCACCCGGAAACTGCAAATCTTCCTGCTCGCAGTGATAACCGGCCTGCGCGACATCGAGCCTGCAATGTCCATGGCAAAGCTCAGAGCATGATCTTCAATTAATGAATCTTGCCCCGAAGTGCCCTCATCCGGCCTTCTCCCATCCTTCGGCTATCGAATGCACATATCTTTTGGCCGTACAATTCACATCGAAACTCAATGTAGATCCGTAGCTCCCACATTATTCGTCATCCCGACGGAAGTCGGGACCCAGACTTTCCGCTAGTGCGCCGGTTGAAAGCCTGGGTCCCGGCGTTCGCCGGGATGACGGAAAAGGAGAATGAATTCAGCGCGTTGATAATTGCAAAGATGGCAATAAAGATATGTGAATCCAATAACATCCTTTGGACGGGAGAAGAGCCTGCCCCGGGCTTGACCCGGGGTGGCCGACCTGGCTACGCCGAAGCGAAGCTTCAGCTTCGCCAAGGCGACAGGGCGGATGAGGGCCTCTTCATCACAAGTGCTTCAATTAAAAAAATACCCTCTAGGGGCTAGATCCTGCTCCTATTTGACCTTCATCATTAGGTTGGGCTTCTTGAAACGGCATTGTTGAACACTCACCTGTGGCTACAGGGAATTGGCAGTAAGGAGGAATCTTATGACACGCGCCCGACCCATCATTACTTCAATTTTTTTCAGCCTCTCAGTTCTGGCCTTGTCACCAGCAAGCTTGCCCACCCAGGCCTTTGCCGGTGACACCTACAAGGCCGACGCCGCCATTCTCTCTGCGGGCTCGAGGGCCGCCGCCATTTCACGGTTGAAATCGGTTCCCAGCGTTGGCGTCGTCAACGTGAACATCCGCTACGTGTCACGTTTCCGCGATGATGCTCACGATGTTGCAGCGTTCAAGGTCAGTGCTGGCAAAAACTTCAGCGGCATCAGGCGACTGCGCGCCGCCCTTGCCGCAAATCTGGCAACCCGCCGCGCCTTGTCAGTCCGTGGAATTTCAGTGAACCGGGTCGTCGGTGTGGATATTTCTTCCAACGGCTCAATCAGGCTCTACATACTCTAATTCCAAAAATTGCTCCCGGCTCAAACAAACTCCATTACTTAGGTATTGACCTAAGTTTTAACTCGTTCTAATCTTGCCCCAGGAAGTAAAGCAGGAATCGTTGATGATTACCCTGTCTGAATCGGCAAAACCAATCGATAACATTTTCCGCGCCCTGTCGGACTCCACGCGCCGCCAAGTTCTGGAACGCTTGAGCAAAAGCTCTGCCTCCGTCAGTGAGCTTGCTGAACCCTTCGACATGGCCCTTCCCTCCTTTGTCCAGCATATGGGCATTCTTGAAGAATGTGGGTTGGTGCGCTCCCGCAAGACGGGCCGTGTGCGCACTTATCAGCTCGCCCCGCAGCGGCTGAAGCTTGCGGAAAACTGGTTGGCAAGGCAGCGCACCATCTGGGACAAGCGCCTCGATCAACTCGATACTTACCTCGTTTCACTCAAGGAGAAGCAAGAATGAAACCGTCCGTTTTTAAGTTCAATCCCAGCCTTGATCTCGTGCTTGAGCGCGTTGTCGACGTGCCGCCCGAAATGGTCTGGAAAGCCTGGACCATGCCGAAACACCTCGTCCATTGGTTCGCTCCTAAGCCCTGGACCACCACTGAATGCGAAGTCGACCTGCACCCCGGCGGGATGCTCCGGTTCACGATGCGCTCGCCCGAAGGCAAGGATTTTCCCAACACCGGATGCTATCTTGAAGTCGTTCCAAATGAACGTCTGGTCTGGACCGATGCCCTGCTCCCCGGCTATCGCCCTTCGGAAAAGCCGTTTTTCACAGCAGTCATCTCGCTTGAGAAAAGCGGCAAGGGCACGCGCTACACCGCCACCGCCATCCACCGCGATGCCGCAGGCCGCGAGCAGCACGAAGAGATGGGCTTCCACGAAGGCTGGGGACAGTGTCTCGACCAGCTCGTGGCCTATTCCAAGAAAATGTAAGCGTTCAGGAAACTTGCGATAGCGGTAGCGAAGCCATAGAAGCACCACCATGGCTAAGTTATCCCCGTCGTCATTGCTGCCCTCGCTTGCTGTTGCCGCTACCATCACAGTCTGGGCTATAGCCTTTCCGGCAATCAAGCTGGCACTCATCGAACTGCACCCCTTGCCGCTGGCGTCAGCCCGCTACGCCATCGCCACGTGCTTTGCAGCAATATGGCTGCTTTGGAAAAGGCCCGCCCTGATGCCAATCGCGGATTTGGCGACATGTGCCGGCTGTGGTGTGTTGGGTGCAGCAGGCTACAGCGTATTTCTGAACCTGGGACAAGTAACGGTATCTGCCGGGGCCGCCAGCTTCCTCATAAAGACCGAAAGCATCTGGATGGCCATCCTCGGCGTAGTGATGCTGAAGGAAACATTCAACATTTGGGCCTGGGCCGGAACATTGATCGGGTTTGGCGGAATAGGCTTGATTGCAAACGCCCAACCCGGAGGCATTGCGTTGGGTGGAGGTGCCGCATTTGTTCTTGCCGCTGCAATCTGTTCGGCTATTGGCTTTGTCCTGCAGCGCAAGCTTGTTCAGCAATATGGCGCACTGCATGTTGCCAGCATCATGCTCATCGCTGCAGCAGTGACCTTGTCCCCGTGGCTGCCCACCGCAGTTTCAGAGATGCAGAGAGCTTCCGCAGCAACCGTGTCATGGGTGGTGTTTCTGGGTGTCTTTCCAACTGCCGTAGGGCAGATTTGCTGGTCCTATGCCCTTGGCTATTTCGGCGCCGCGCGCGCCGGAAATTTTCTCTACCTCGTGGCGCCCCTCGCAACACTCCTCGCCTGGTTAATGTATGGCGAGGTGGTGTCGCTCTTTACTATCGCTGGCGGCATCCTCGTTCTGAGTGGCGTTACTCTCGTCAACACGCGGGGCCGCAAGGTCGTAAATCGATGAGAAGTGAAGGAATATGGGCTAGAGCGTGTCCCGGCGGGACGGAATCATCCCGCCGAAAAGGACCCGCGCCAGATCAATATGCTGGAGCATGTCCTTATCGCCAAACTGCTTCGCACTTTGGCGGGACATGCTCTAGCGCATCGAACGAGCAAATGGAATCATTTGCGAAGTGGAAAATGCGCTAGCGCTATGCAAGTTCCGTGCGGACCGGACGTGGATCCGACTGGCGGCTTCATCCATGGCTGCCCTATTGCGAGCCAGGCAAATCCAGCGCCGACATGAGGATCCCCATTTTCCGATCGTAGAGCATGGCTTGCCGCGCCGTGGCCAAAAGATCGGCGCGAGGCACAAAATCGGCAACCGCCTTATTGAAGGCAATTGCACCACAACCGGGAACAAGGCAATCCCTTTTGCCCTTCGGGCACGTGTTGTAGGTACACAACCGGCCGAGGTAGCGGTCGCTTGCCGGCTCAAATAGAAAAATATCCGCCTGATGTTCTGCGGTGCTGGGTCCGGCCCCCGCATTCCAAGCCGATCGCAAGGCAAGCCCAAACGCACGGCGCATTTCGCCCAGCCGGTCGAGTGATTCGAGCCAGACGGCAAGATCGAGATCGAAGCATTCATGCCAGACCTCAACGCCCGCTCGGTGGAATTCGCGAAAGCGCGGCACTTCCTTCCTCAAGGGCCGGGCGACCGAACCGATCACCGCGATTGCCACAACTTCGGAAAATGCCGTGAAGGCCGACGTGATCACATCGGCGGCGGCACGGAACTCGCGCCGCCGCGCCAACTGGTATTGATTCTGCTCGTCGATCTTGGATTGCCGCACGGTGTCACCCCAGGAGTTTCATAAAATTTCGGCGACGGTTATAGCGCTCCTTGAGGCCGCCGACATAGGCCGCCTGCTCAGTCGCACTGCGTAATTTGGCCATATGCGTGACGAGACGCGAGGCTTCCTCGTAGCGGTTGCTGCTATTCACTATTTCTTCGACACGCTGGACATAGACCTCAAGCGCTTCCGCAGGATGGCTCGCCTCGCTCGCCCTCGCGAGGGTCTCGGCGAGCCCCGGCGAAGTGCCATGCCTTCGTGCAATCTGCCAGGCCCGATCAAACATCTTGTCCTCCATCAGGATCTGGATGAGCAATGTTGACGGGAAATGCCATTGGCGTGGCTTTTCTTTGGCGAGCTGCTCTTCCAGAAACGCAATGGCACGCCCCTGCACCCGCGCGCCGCCAATCGAACGCAGCTTGCCGTAGAATTCAAGACTCGGAGCCTTCTCGAAGGCCCGCCAGAGCAGCGCCTCGGCGTCGGACTTGCGTTTCCTCTTGACCAGCAGCTGGGCCGCAAAGCCCACCAGCCTACCGTCGGGCTGTCCATCTTCGAATATCCACAGGCCTTCCTCCGCACGGCTGAGGGCTTCTTGCTCGCAGCCCTGGGAAAGGCAGAACTCCGCAAGTTCCAGGTATCTCCATGGCGAAGACAAGTCCTTGGCGCGAAGTGCAATCCGCGCTTCCACATCACCATCACGCTCGGCGAAAAAATCAAGCATCCGCTTGAGGCAATCGTAACCAGCGTCGCGGTCCTGCATGGAACCTCCTCCATTGGATCGCGGCGGCAGCTTCTGCCAGGCCTCGCTGGCACGGCGACGGTATTCGGCAAGTCCGTCCACGCCCAACACATCCGCATAGGTTGCGGCGGCCCGATGGAAAATATCATACTGGTCATCCATTTCACGGGAAAAGAGTTCGCCAGCAAGTTTCACTGGGTCGGGCCGCACCGCCTGGCACGCAGCCAAGTGTATCTCGCACGCACGGGAGAGCATCGCACCACAATAGCCATCGGAATCATCGACGTGCTCGATTGCCGCTTCGATCTTGGACAGCGCATGGTCCGCGAGCTTCAATGCCAATCCGCCACGCCCATTGGAGACCAGCGCAGCCACCACATCGAGCACGCCTTCAACACCTGCCGCCCAATCGCCCGCTTCATCGTATTCAACCAAGCCGCGTGTGCGGGTGGCCTTGTCGATAGCCTTGCGAAGGTTCGCCTCTAGAGTGGGGTCATCCGCTTGGCTCGTCGCAGCGGCCAGGTCCAGCTTGCGATAGATTTTAGCATCCCGCTCGGCAAGTTCCACAATCATCTCGACCAGCATGTCGATGCTCTTTAATTTTAGATGCTGTCGAATGCGCGACAATGTTCCCGCCCCCTCCGCCTTTGCATCACTGCCCGCAGCATTTGCTATCAGCGCCACTGCTACCATGTGCTTGCAGACACCCCATTCCTCAAAGGCTGGGCACGAGCACTCGCCGCCAATCCGTTTGCCCCGCCCCGTGAGCACCGTCCGGTAGTCCTCCGTGCCGGAGACCTGTGCAACGACGCGCTCAGACTCGATTGCGAGAATCTCTACGTGGCCACCGCGACAGTAGGCTTCGCCACGCGCGAACACTTTCTCGCCCGCGAGGTCTCGCAACGCATCTACATCAAAGCGGGACAGGTTCCTGGTTTTCATAATGGCGGCTTCAGCAACGGTTCAGTTTCAATCAGGCGGAGCGCTTCTTCCAGCTTGACCGAAGAATGCAGTCGCCACCACTGTCCGGTATGCCTGTGCCACATGACGTCAAACCGGTTTTCCGCAACCTGATCCTCCACATGATCAATCCGCGCGAAAGCCCGCTCGAATTCCTCGCCGGCATTGTCAGCGAGGCCTGAACGGTAACGAGCGATGAAGCCGTATTTGTTTGCCCGCCACTTACCGAAAATATCGATGGAATAGTTGAATTCGGTGGGGCGTATTTCAGGAAGGAACCGGGGTTTCAGTGTCCCCGCGATGAGGCGTTCGCAGGCAGCCGCAATGGCAACCTTCTCTTCCCCTGTGAGGGTCTTGACCCTAACCCACTTCCATCCCCGCTTTGGCATTCATGCCACTTTCGGCCAATTGATACGGACCCGAGATTTTACAACAAGCAGCGCGAACAGTAACACGCCAAATCCAATTCGGCGACCAGGCGCCCCACAGTATCCACAAACGTGCCAACCGCCAGATGGGGACCGCAATTCAGGCATCGGACAGTTTATCCGCACCTTGTCACGCGGCCCCTCAAGACAACAAAATGGGTGTTTTTGGCGCTTCGCATCGACATTAATTGATTCTACACGAATTCAATGTTATGGAGCATCAAGAAGCCTTAAACTAATTTTTTGGAGCCTTGACAAGACATGTCCGCCCGCAATCCTCTCCTCGCCGCTCCACCTTACCAAGTTGAGCAGGCTCTGAAAACCCTCGGCGGCAACCTGCGGACTGCCCGGTTGCGCCGTAACCTGTCGATTGAAGATGTCGCCGCCAAGATTGGTGTTGGCCGCCATGTCGTGGCCGATGCTGAAAAGGGTAAACCTTCGACAGGCATCGCAATCTATGTGGGCCTCCTCTGGGCCTATGGATTAACCGCGCAGTTGGCGCACGTTGCCGACCCAGACACCGATGAGGAAGGCCGCCTGCTTGCGAAGCGCGGCGAGCGGCTTCACGCGCGCAGTTCTGGAGCGCTCGACAATGACTTCTAGGCCGCGCGGCGCCACCGAGTGCTTCATCTACATGACTCCGCCTGGCGAAACCAAGCCTGTGACGGCCGGTCGGTTCGAGCTCACTACCAGCCGTCAAGGGGTCGTGACCGGAAGGTTCGTCTACGGACGAAGCTATCTCGCCCGCCCAAATGCAGTTGAGATCGACCCTTTGGAATTGAAGATCGGTTCACGCACCTATGAGACGGTTTTGATGAAAGGTGTATTCGGCGCACTGCGCGATGCCGGTCCCGACTTTTGGGGGCGCCGTGTCATTGAGAAACATGCTGGGCTCGCCGAGCTCGCCGAGCTCGATTACCTGCTCAATTCCCCCGATGATCGTGCCGGTGCATTAGGGTTTGGCCTCGGTCAATCTCCACCAGCACCGATGCGCCAGTTCAGTCAGATGTTCAATCTGGAAAAACTCCAGGCGCTCGCAGATTTGCTGATAAGTGATGAACCTCTTCCGCCCCGCGCGGATGCGGCTGGACTTACGCAAGCCGAAGAATTGCTTCTCCTCGGCACCTCAATGGGTGGCGCCCGTCCAAAGGCTGTCATCGAAGATGCTGTCGGCCTGTGGCTCGCCAAGTTCAACCGGCCCGACGACAAGTGGAATTCAGCCCGGGTCGAACACGCCATGCTGATGCTCGGGCAGGCCTGCGGCCTCACGACGGCCGGGAGCCGCATCGAAACTGTGGGCAATCGAGAGGCACTGCTCGTCAAGCGCTTCGACCGCGAGAAGGTGCCAGACGGATATGTCAGGGCGCGCATGGTGAGTGCACTCACGCTGCTGCACGCAGACGAAAGTCCTAAATCACGCGAGCGCTGGTCCTACATCCTGCTGGCTGAGGAACTTCGGCGCATCAGTGCCGATCCGAAACGCGATGCGGCAGAGCTCTTCCGACGCATGTGCTTTAACGCCCTGATCTCGAACATCGACGATCATCCGCGCAACCATGCGGTTATCGCCAATGATCGCAATTGGCGCTTGTCGCCCGCCTATGACCTGACACCTTCTTCTCCGGTCAGCATTGAGCGGCGCGATCTCGCAATGGCCTGCGGGGACCTTGGCCGTTTTGCAAACGCCAACAACCTCATGAGCCAGGCTGCGCGCTTCCTTCTCTCAAGGGATGAGGCTACCCACATCGTGGACGATATGGAAGCGCGGGTCCGTTCGACCTGGTGTGAAGTAGCACGCGGATGCGGCGTGAGCGACTCCGACTGCGCACAGATCGCTGCGGCTTTCGCATATCCCGGGTTCAGATCCTGATCTTTATTCCCGCTCAATCGACTTCCAGGCTCAATGTCGGCTTTACGGTTCGTGCTGCCGAGGAGAAGAAGCTACCGTTCGGTGCATGAAGTCGCTTAAGCCGGGCCTTCGACCAACGGCACTGACTTGCCGTCAATGATGCTGATTTTGAGGGCGAGCGGATCGATGCCTTCGACGCATCCGAGATTAACGCGGTAGCCGTCCTTGGCATTCTCGCCGTCGCCGATGTACGTGAATATCCCGCAGGCCTTGCAGAAGTAGTTGCTCAGGACCTTCTCATTCCAAAGGTACACGCCCAGGTCATTCAAGTTGTTGTGCGGCGTGAAGTCGGCGGCCGGTATGTAGGCCGAAGACAATACCGCTCCCCTGCGGACACAGAGCGAGCAGTCACAGCGGCAACCAGTCTTGATCTCGGAACTGCGGAACGAGAAGCGGACGCGTCCGCAATGGCAACGGGCCTTGTACTCCATGATATCACCTCCGGCACAAGACAAAGGCAATTGGAGGCAGCGCGTCAAGGACCATGTGACAGGGCAATAGCCCTGCCCGGTCACTCACACTTTATGCGAAGCCAAGTCAGGCTGCATTTCAGGTCGGCGGCATCTTGTCGAATTTCGGCAGGGCTGGATCGACGTTGTCCCATGCGTAACCACGCACCGTGTACGTCACCGCCTGCGGCTTGTATCGGCTGGGGTCGTCAAGGCTTCCCGCATGCACGGTGAACAGGTTCGGCATGGCCCGGAACGTCATGTACACCGGTGACCCGCAGGTCGGGCAAAAGGCGCGTGTCTTAACGTTGCCGCTATCGCCAACGATGTCCCAATGCTTCGCTTCGCCTTCGAGTTTCACGCTCCTCTTGCCCGGGAAGGTCAGGTAGGACCCATGCCCGGTGCCGCTCTTCCGCTGACAGTCGCGGCACTGGCAGTCGTTCGAGAACATCGGTTCGGCCGAGATTTCGTAACGGATTGCACCGCAGGCGCATCCGCCAGTAAAGGCTTCGTTCATGTCTTTTCTCCTGCCATTGCGTCTGCTTCCTCCGCAGCAATGGCGATCATCTTCCGGATAACTTTCGACCATCCTTCGTTTACGTTCTGGAAAACAGAGGCGTTCTTCGGCATGACGAAACCGGAATGCACGAGGCGAAGTCTTGTGCCACCGTCGCTTCTTGTGAGCGTCCACGTGACGATAGTATCCAGCCGTGAGACTTATCCCGCGTTGGTTTCATACCCGCTTTTCCACGTGTAAACGAGGCGTTCGTTCGGCGTTACCTCGAGCACCTGACAACGTATAACGCCGTCCCACTCGCCATCCGGCGGGGTCTGGAAAGTGAAGTGGTTGCCCTTAACGGGCTCAAAGCCTTTCTGTGCCATCAGCCATCGGTTTATCAGTTCGCCGGTTGTCAGGATTTTCCAGAGTGTCTCCGGCGTATGTGGAAAAACTTCGTCTACCACGATGTCTTGCGTGTCGGACTTCAATGCGGCGTCGTTCATGGATCGATCTCCTTTAGCAATGTTCTGAGATTGGCAAAGCGCTCGCGCCAGAAGACGCCGTAGTGGCTTATCCAGTCGACGAGTGGGGCGAGGCCCTCAGGCTCGGCGCGATAATAGACATTTCTGCCTTGGGCGCGCTCGGCCACCAGCCCTGCGTGTTTCAGGGACTTGAGGTGTTGGGAGATGGCACCCTGCGTCACCCCGCTCCCCCGCGTCAGCTCGACCACGGTAATCTCGTCAGACCTGACGACCCGCTCGAACACCGCCCGCCGGGTGGGATCGGCAAGGGTGCGCATGACAGTGTTAATGGTGGTGGCTTCAATCATGCAGATAAATTAGTATAAACTAATCAATTAGTAAAGACTAATTTGTTGTCAACTTCAGTTCCTCAATTGTTGTCAACAGATGTTGCGTATATTCTTATTTGTTATCAGAGTGTTATGTCATATCGCGGCGTAGATTCGGAGAGCCCTAGAGGGGCAAAAATCACTCCCACTCGATGGTCAACGAGCCACCTAATCGCTTGAATTGAAAGACTTTCCCCAATTGTGCGTCCGCAAATACCGTCAAAAATACCGTCAGAAAATTTCACTGCGAT